>DAOTUK010000108.1:0-11066 GCA_034437375.1 Chloroflexaceae bacterium
AGGGCGTTGGCGGTCTGTTCCTCGGCGGCCTGGGCAGTGGCGGTCTGGTCTCCGGCATCCTGGGCACCAGCCGTTTCCGTTTCGGCCCGAGCGGTGGCGGTCTGGTCTTCAGACTCCGCGTCTCCGCTATACAGATCATCAGCTACGGCTGTGGGTGATCCGTTCGCTCCCCCGGCGGCTACGCTGGTTGGTGTTGTTCCAGGTGGGTCTGGATCTTTTGGCCACAAGGCCCACAGCATGAGACAGGGTAGCAGCAGCAGTATAAGGCCAACCGGTATCAAAGCGATAAGCCAACGTCTATTTTGTAGATGAGGAGCAGCGATTGTTGGTTGCCCTATCACCACAGTTTGTCCAGAGTAGGCTTGTTCCAAGGCCGCGCGCATGGCGGTGGCATTGGGCGGACGCTGGTTTATGTTGAGCGACATCGCCTGCATAATGATGTGCTGCACTGCGTCGCTCACGCCACGGGGCGGCGTCAGGGGGTCGGGGTTGCCGTTTACCGTTGCGTTTGCTCTGGACAGCGCATCGCGGCTTGGATTCTGGGACAGGTCTTCTCCTGTGAGCAGGTGGTACATGGTGGCCCCCAGGCTAAACAGGTCGCTGCGTGGCTCGGTGCCAGTCCCCTGCATTTGTTCCAACGGTGCATAGGTCTGCGTATAGGCGTGGACGCTGCTTGCCCCGGCAGTGTTCCCTAACCCAGACGTTCCTTTGGAAATACCAAAATCCAGCAGGAATATCTCGCCCTGTGGGGTGACGGTGAGATTATGCGGTTTGATGTCGCGGTGGATGACGGAGGGGCTTTGCTGGTGGAGGTATTCTAGTGCGCGGAGGATCTGGATGGCCCAGGGGACAACCTCTGGTTCAGTCAGGGGTTGCCCCTGCGTTCCTATGCGCTGCTCAAGCAGGGTTGCTAGATCGATTCCTTCGATGTAGTCCATAACCAGGAAGCGCCCATTCGGGTCGGAGAAGTGGTCGCTGACGCGGGGGAGGGACGTATGGCGCAATGTATTGAGGATTTGCGCCTCGCGTTCAAAGGCTTTTTCGACGATGTCCTTTTGTTGCGGGTTCAGGTGGGGGTTAAGGAACATTTGCTTGAGGGCAACTTTATTGTTGAACCGCTGGTCAATGGCTTGATAGACGGCGCCCATGCCGCCCTGCCCTATGAGCTGGATAATGTGGTAGCGGCCTTGAACAAAAGTACCGGGTTGAAGTGGTGCAGACATAGTTTCTCCTGTTATGGGGTTATCAATGATTCGGATATAGGCATTTGGTTATGCTGGTTTCTCTCTATGTTTTGTTACGAACAGGGCTTCCGTTTCAGATAGCGCCGGGAGCAGAGAGAGGCTTGCTTCTAAACGCCAGAAAGTATACCACGATTGTCATAGCCATAGCAAGATTACGAAACGGCATACCGACCCTCCAACATAGTAAACGGACACATTCCAACAAGGCTATGCTACAATAGCCAGCATACTGGAACCATTCTTTTGAACTGTTTGATTGAGGACCCATGACTTCACGGAGCCTGACCTTGCAACGACTAGCCAACCTGTCCCCCCGTCCCTGGCCCCTGGCAACCCTGTCCCACGGCGGCCACCTGGGGCCCCTGGCCTCGTTGCTTGTGCTTGCGTTTATCGGTATCACCATAGCCTATCAATTCCTGGGCATGGTGCAGGTTGTGGCCGGCCCACGCGATAACCGCTTTATCCACAACGCCCACGAGCTTGAACCGCTTGAGCAAACCGACCAATGGATGCGCTGGACAACCGCCGAGACTACCATAGCATTACCACTCGTTGCGGCCCACGCGCCCCTTATCGTCAGCCTGCAAGTGATGAACCACTACCCGCCGGACTTTGCGCCGCCGGTCGCTACTCTCTCCGTAGGCGAGCGTGCGTTGCTTACCTTTTCGCCCCACCGCGAAAGCCGCCACTATCGCCTGCTATTGCCGCCCCAGGAGCGTCTGGGGTGGAGTGTGCCTTTTACGCTGCAAAGCACCACACAGCGCACCGTCATAGATAGCCGACAACTGGGCGTTGTGCTGGCCGCGGCCCGTCTGCTCCCCACGGCCGGTATCCATATCCCGCCGCTGTGGCAGGTGGTGGCGTGTCTGCTTGGCAGCGCGGCGGCCTATACCACCTTTCATGGTATTGGTGTCCCGCGCTGGTGGGCCTGGGTGGCGGCGCTCGTGCTGGTGCTGGTGTGGGTGGTGCTGCTGGCTACGTTACCCATGCAGATAGCCCCCTTCACCATGCGCGTGGCGGCGCTGTGCTGTCTGGGGGCCGTATATGGCCTGGTGGTGATGCTGCTCACCGAATATGTCTATGACCAGGCGTGGGTGTCGCTGTCCCATCTGCTGTTGCTGATGGGGGTGGCCTACTGGCTTATGCCCGTGTACCAGGTTGTCATGACGCTGGATGGGGTAGAAGGGGTGTCGCCCTATATCCCCACCGTCTGGGTAGCCCTGGCTCTGTTGCTCTCCCTCGCGGTCGGTTTGGGGATATTGGCCCTGCGTGGGCAATTGGCCCAATGGCGGGGCCTGGTTATCGGCGGGTTGGCCCTGGCCTCGGTGGCGCGGCTGGTCTTTATGCTTGAGTTTGTGATGGCCGACAAGAATGTCTATATTGAGGGGGTGGCGATCAATGGGGTTGCGGCTATCTGTATCGGGGTCGGGTTTGGCGTTGTGGCGCTTAGTGCGTGGCTCCAACTTCGTCCGCGCCAGATAGCGCTGGTGGCCCTTCCCGCGCTGGCTATCGTCGTCTCGGCGCTGAGCCAGTACGATACCTGGCAGGGGCGCGGCGGCCCCGACTTCTGGATACTCTTCAAAGGCGCACGCGACTGGTTCCAGGGTGGTTCGCTCTACAACATTCCCGGCATTATCGAAAACCACTTTGGCCACTCCTTCAAGGTGCCGCCCTTCTACGGTATGCTTTTTGTGCCCTTTGTCCAGAAGGATGGCCTGACCATCCTTTTCTGGCACCGTGTCATTAATATGCTGTTGTTGTCGGGCATCTTGCTGCTGCTGCTGCGCGGTCTGAATGTGCCGCTTTTCTCGGTGCCGGGCGCGGGGCTTATCATGCTTTTCAATATGCGCCCCATAGCCGATACGGTTGCGTTTGGTCAGATTGATATTATGCTGCTGCTGCTGCTGACCATAGCGCTGGTCGCTTCGCAACGGGGCTATGACGGGTGGGCCGGCGCGGCTGTGGCGCTTGGGGCGCTCTTCAAACTCTACCCCGTGCTGCTCCTGGCCTTCTTTGTCGTCAAGCAGCGCTGGCGGGCGCTGGTCGGCTTTGCGCTGGCTATGCTTGTGTGCAACGGTCTGGCGCTGGCCATTATGGGATGGGAGATGCACGCGACCTATCTCTTCGAGGTGGTGCCGCGTATTGGGGGCGGCACGGCCTGGGTTGAAAACCAGACCTTGAACGGCTTTCTTAGCCGTATCTTCGCGCCGGAGATTAGCTCTACCGTGTTTGTCCACCCGCTGGTTTCCCTGCTCACCTATGCCGGCTTCGGGGTGGCCAGCGCGGGGGCCGCGTTCCTGGCCTGGCAACCGGCTGTGCGTGGGAGCCCGCGGGCCTTGCTGCAATTTGGCCTGTTTGTCCTCCTGATGGTGCTGGTGGTGCCCGCCGCGTGGATGCACTACCAGACCATTGTGCTGCTCTCCTTTGTGGGGGTGCTGCTGTACGCGGGCGAATTTGGGCTCCCGCGCTGGTGTGCTGCGCTGGTCGGGCTTTCCTACGCCATCATTGCCTATGGCAATGCGTGGAGTTATTACCTCAACAAGATTATGGGCGTTCTTACCTTTGTGGGTATCTCGTTCAAATTCTATGCGTTATTGCTGCTGCTCGCGGTTATGGTCGCTCTGCTGCTTGACCAGACCGATCAGGTAGACCGACGGCGCGGGTAGGCCGGGCGACCGCCGCCGTCGTTGGGGTTGAAACCTATCAACAAGATATTCCATTATTTTCGTTTGATATAATAGAAACCAGAGATATGATGGGAGCGATACCAACCGTGTTACAAACAGTAACCCCGATAAGGCAGGTGGCGATGGCAGACATCCAGACAGAGACGTGCAAAGGTAATATTATTGTTGTGGATGATACCCCGGTCAATCTGCGGTTATTGTCGGCGATGCTGACGCGGCAAGGCTACCACGTGCGGGCGTTTGGCGACGGCCCCACGGCGTTGGATGCAGCACACGATTGCCCCCCCGACCTGTTCTTGTTGGATATTACGATGCCAGGCATGAATGGCTATGAGGTCTGCGAAGCGCTTAAGCGCGAGGAACAAACGTGCGATATTCCGATTATCTTTATCAGTGCGCTGGATGAAGTGCTTGACAAGGTGAAAGCCTTCACCGTCGGCGGCGTAGACTATATTACGAAACCCTTTCATTTTGAGGAAGTGCTTGTTCGTATCCAGACGCACATAACCTTGCGCCGCTTGCAACGCCAGTTACAGTCCACCAATACCGAACTGGAACAGCGCGTCGCTGAGCGCACCGCCGAACTGGTGGCGCTCAACGAATCCTATGAGCGCTTTGTTCCGCGAGAATTTTTGAGCTTGCTTCAGAAGGAGCATATTGGCGAAACGCGCCTGGGCGACCAGGTGCAACGGGATATGACTGTTATGTTTTCGGATATTCGCTCCTTTACGAACCTGTCGGAGACGATGACGCCCCAGGAGAATTTCAACTTTATTAACGCCTATCTGGGGCGCGTCGGCCCCGTCATTCGCCAGCACCGCGGTATTGTTGACAAGTTTGTGGGCGATGGTATTATGGCCCTGTTCCCGCGCCAGCCATCCGATGCGCTCAATGCGGCCATTGATACTATCAAAGCCGTACGGCTTTACAACCAGCACCGCCACAATACTGGCTATAATCCCATAGCCGTCAGTATCGGTATGCATACCGGCTCGCTCATGCTTGGCATTATTGGCGAATCGCAGCGTATGCAAGGAACGGTTATCTCCGATGCGGTCAACATTGCTGCCCGTCTAGAACGGTTGACGCGGCTCTATGGTGCGTCTATCGTTATCAGTGCGGATATGTTTCAGCGTGTCAACCAGCGTGAACGGTATCAGCACCGCTTTGTAGATAAAGTTCAGGTGAATGGTAAGCGGGCGCCGGTGTCGGTGTATGAAATATTTGACGCCGACGAGGAACCGCAGCGGGCAGCGAAGGTAGAAACGCGCGGGCTGTTTCAAGAGGGGTTAGAGCGCTACTATGCGAAGGCTTTTTCTGAGGCCAGCGTAAAGTTTCATAAGGTTCTGGAGCGCAACCCCTCCGACCGCGCGGCTCGCATGTATCTGGAACGGGCCGGACGGTTTATGGTACAGGGGGTTCCTTCTAATTGGGATGGGGTCGAACGGCTGTCGGAGAAGTAGTACCCGTGACGGGTGGGGCGTGGGGCGTGAAGCGGTGATGCGAGGATAGGTGAGGCGAGGCGCGGTGAGGCGCGGTGAGGCGAGGCGCGGTGAGGCGCGGTGAGGCGCGGTGAGGCGGGAGGCGGGAGGCGAGGAGTGGTGAGGCGGGCGGCGAGGAGTGGTGAGGCGGGAGGCGAAAGGCGAGGAGTGGTGAGGCGAGGAGTGGTGAGGCGGGCGGCGAAAGAACTTCACACATCTATTATTTACATAACAAAGACGAGGTGGACAGCTACATGGCTCGTCTGGCAGCGTGGGAGGAAGCGGAGTACCGCGCGTATCAATCCCGCGAGGCTCCGCCAGTGGTTCAACGGATGCGGGCGTTGCTTGAACAGCGTCATAAGGAGAAACAGAACGACACTCCCCCTGATCCCTGACCCCTGACCCCTGTTCTCTACTCCCCCCGCCGCGAACGATACTGCACCGCCTCCGCCAGATGGGCCGTGCCTATCTGCGCCTCCCCCGCGAGGTCGGCAATTGTGCGGGCCAGCTTGAGCACGCGATGGTAGCCCCGCGCCGATAGATTAAGCTGACGGACGGCCGCCTTCATCAAGCCTTGCCCCGACGTATCTAGCCCACAGTATGCCCGTATCTCCGCCGGCCCCATATCCGCGTTCGAGCGCATGGCTGTGCCTTCAAAGCGCTGCTGCTGTCGTTCGCGGGCCGCGCATACCCGCTCGCGGATGGTACGCGATGGTTCGCCCAGGCGCTCGCTACTGAGCTTTTCATACTTTACCCGCGGCACCTCGATATGGATGTCGAAACGGTCAAGCATGGGCCCGCTCACCCGCTTCTGATACCGCGCTACCGCCGAGGGACTACAGGTACATGCCCGCTCCGGGTCGCCGTGGTAGCCACACATACAGGGATTTTGGGCCGCTATCAGCATCAGCGAGGCCGGGAAGGTTACGCTGCCAGATGCGCGGCTCACGGTGACGATACGGTCTTCGAGCGGTTGGCGCAGGACTTCGAGCTTGGGCCCAAACTCTGGCAACTCGTCCAGGAAGAGTACCCCGCGGTGGGCCAGCGTAATCATGCCCGGCTTGATGCGCCCGCCCCCGCCCCCGACCAGACCGGCCAGCGAGGTGGTATGGTGCGGCGCACAGAAGGGCCGCTGGCGTATGAGCGGCGTATCGGCGGGCAGTTGGCCGCTCACGCTGTAAATCTTGGTTACCTCAATCGCCTCGTCAATCGTCATAGGCGGCAAGATGGAGGTGATAGCCCGCGCCATCATTGTCTTGCCCGCGCCGGGCGAGCCGGACATCAGCACATTATGCCCCCCCGCCGCCGCAACCTCAAGCGCTCGTTTGGCGTGTTCCTGGCCGCGTATCTCCTGAAAATCAAATGGGTGTTGTACCTGCTCCTCATCAAACGGTACGTCGGCGAGATAGGGTTGCAGGGGACGCTCGCCCGTGGCGTGGGCCACCAGATCCGACAGGGTGCGCACCGGTATAATCGTCAACCCCTCGACCAGCGCGGCCTCGGCCGCATCCTCATAGGGTACGTAAATCGTTTCAACCCCTTGTTCGCGGGCCAGCGCCACCATCGGGAGCACCCCATCAATGTGGCGCAGCGTTCCATCCAGCGAGAGCTCGCCCAGGAAGATGGCGCGTTCCTCCTCGCAGGCAATCTGCTCAGAGGCTATCAGCAACCCGATGGCGATAGACAAATCATACGAGGGGCCCACTTTGCGTAAATCGGCGGGGGCCAGGTTGACGGTAATACGCTTCTGGGGAAATGTCAGACCACTGTTGCGGATGGCCGCGCGTACCCGTTCGCGGCTTTCCTGTACGGCCGTATCGCCCAACCCCACCACCGTAAAGGCCGGTAGCCCCTGGGCAATATCTACTTCTACCTCGACCAGCACCCCTTCCAGACCCGTGACAGCGCAGCTATAAACTTTGGCAAGCATTGGTTCCCCTATTGGTATACGTACGACTTGTCGTAGATTATACCAGATGGGGCGCGGCTGTATGTTCACGGGCCGAGTCCAGGTGGTCGGGGGTATATAGCACATCGTCGGCCAGCAGACCGATTTGTTTGCCCGCCAGTTCGATAATGAGCAGGGGGAGCGTGGTAGAGGGGGGCGTGCGCTGGTCAGTGACAAGCAGGCGGCCATCAATGACGACCACCGACTGGTTGTCAAGCGCAATAAGCCCTACAATGCAGGGTTGGATGAAGGGGAGCGGCTCATATGGGCCCAGCGGTTTTATCGCTCGTACCTGGGCCGATGGCATGTAATAGCATGTATCCCCCAGACGAAAGAGTACCCGGTTTTCATCTTTGAGCCTGTCGGTATGGCGCACAATACCCGCCAGGGTCAATCCCCGTTCGGTGAGGATGTGCCACATTTCTCCCACCGTATCTTTTTGACTGTCCATTGAATTGTCCCACTCTCTTCATCGTTGCTGTTGGTTTCCTTGGAGGCTGCGTTGGTACAAACCCATTGTGAAGATAGCATACTACAGGCCAGGTGGTGGTTAAAAGGGGGGTTAAGGACAGATTCCGGTTCAGAACAAGAGCGTTTCTGAACCGGGGACGAGCGGGGAGCGATACTAGGCTTTGTCGGGGTCGAGCATCTTGTACCCGATGCCGCGCTCTGTTTCAATGTAGCCGGCGCCCAGTTTTTTGCGTAGATTGCGTACATGCGTCTTGAGCATAATTTTTGCTTCGTCGTTGTTCACGTCGAGCTTGTGTGAGAAGCGTACGATGTCGGCATAGTTTTGCACCTGGCCGGGACGTTCAGCGAGATACCGCAACACTGCATACTCAATCGGGGTCACGCGGATGGGGTTGTTGTGTAGTTGGACTTCCTGGCGTAGTCCGCCAATGGTGAGCGCTCCCAGATGGATGGCCCCCTGGCGGCTACTCTGGCGCGGGGGGGGGGCGCTCTCCTCCTCTGTCGCCATGGCGGGGGTGGTATGCGCGGGGGTATAACTCGTTCGTGAGGTAAAGAGTGCGGTTGCGGCGCGGCTCAATTGTTGTTCGGCGGTGTGGCGTTGGATGGCGCCTTCAATGCAGGCCAGCAAGTCGTCGGGGTCGCACGGCTTCAACAGGTAGTCGAAGGCTCCTTCGCGTACGGCGGTGATGGCCGTTTCTAGTGAGCCGTGGCCCGTGAGCAAGATAACGGCCGGGAGGTAGGCTTGCATACGGGCTGTGTGGAGCACTTCCATACCGGTTACATCGCGCATCACAATATCCGTTAAAACCAGGTCGAAGGTATCGCTTTCGAGCAATTCAATGGCGGTTTCGCCGTCGGGGGCCTGCGTTACCTGGTAGCCCGCGTATTGCAGACGGTAGGCCAGCGTTGTGCGGGCATCATGATCATCTTCGACAATCAGAATATGGGCTTTCATAGGGGTATCTCACCTTCCTTATACCATACAGCAGATTATACCAGTGATGCGTGATGTGTGATGCGTGATGGGTGATGCGTGATGCGTGATGCGTGATGGGTGGTGCGGTTATTAGGTATCGTACCGCACTGGCAGGGTGACCGTAAAGGTGCTTCCCTGCCCGACGGTGCTGGTCACGTGCATGGTACCCTCGTGCTGTTGCACAATCTGGTGGCTAATGGCCAGACCTAGACCGGTGCCTTCGTCTCTGGTGGTCACAAAGGGTTCAAAAATGCGTTCCAGCATATCGTGTTTGATGCCATAGCCGCTATCGCTAATCGCAATGGTAATAGCGCTTTCGGCGGTGGGGGGCAGCCGGTCGGGCGCGACTTTCCCGCATTCCACGCGCAACGTCCCCCCTTCGGGCATAGCGTCCAGGGCATTGACGATAAGGTTGAGCAATACTTGCATCAGCTCATCTTCGCGCCCGGCAATTAGCGGTATCTGGGGGTCAATAGCTGTTTCTACGCTCACATCCTGGTCGCGGATACGCTTGCCAATCAGCAGCAAAATGCGCTCGATTAGCATGGGGATGTCTACCTGGGCCAGCGTGGTGGTCGCGGGGCGGTAGAGGTCGAGCAACTGGCGCACGATGCGGCGAATGCGTTTCATCTCGTTGAGCGCATAGGTGAGGAAGGTTTGCCGGTCTTTGTCGGGGGCAATACGCAGCAGATCGAGCGAATTGTAGAGCGCCTGGAGCGGTGTATTGATTTCGTGGGCTACGCTGGCGGCGAGTCGCCCACTGGCGGCAAAGCGTTCGTTTTCTATCATACGGGCCTGCATCTGGACATTTTCGGTTACATCAACCACATGAACGATGATTTGTCGCAGCTTTCGGTAGGCGGGGGGGGCGTAGAGGGCGATAGTCTGGGTATTGAGAATACGGATGGAGTCGTCCGGGCTGCGATAGCGGATATGTTGGCCGTGGGTGTCGCGGGGTTCTGTGTTGGCGTTGGCGCTGGCCAATACGGATGCCAGGTCGAGACCAATGGCCGCGCCATCGAAGCGCGAACCGACCAGATCTTCGGGGGTTGTGCCAAGCAACCGGGCCATGGCGTGGTTCATTGTCTGAATGTAGCCTTCGGGGTCGAGCAAGAGAAAGCCATCGTGCAACCCGTCGAAGAGTACGCGCAGCAGGTTGCGGCTGTGGCGCAAGTCGTCATTCAATTCTTTGAGACTGGCGTAGGCCAGTTGCATAGAGTGTTCGGCTTGTTCGCTTTCGGTAATATCGCGTACGACGACAATGAGCGCCAGCGGGTTGTTCTGGCCGTCGGTGACGATGGAGCTATTTACTTCGGCGGAGAAGGTTTCGCCATCGCGCCGGTACATTGTGTACTTGATATTGCGGCGGTCGGCCAGTGTGCCAAGGCGTTCGGCATAGTCCAGCGGGTTGGCCAGCAGGTTGTCTGTGGCGACCAGGTCGGTGCCAGATGTGCCGATCAAATCGTCGGTCGTGGGGTAGCCAAAGAGGTGGGCGGCCTGGGGGTTGCAAAAGCGGATGGTGCTGTCCATATCGGTGAGGATGATGGCGCTTGGGGTTGTTTCTACCAGCGTGCGGTAGATTTCGGCGGTGCGTACCTGTTCCGAAATATCGCGTACTACGCTTACCCACCCCATATGGGTTCCCTGGTGGTCGTGGAGCGGGGCAACGGTGTGCTCGGTTGAGAAGATGGTACCGTCCTTGCGGCGCATGGTGAAGGCGGGTAGGAAGAGGTAGCCCTGGTCGCGCAGGGCGGGGTAGAGGTGTTGGCGGAAGGTGTCTAGCGCTGCGTCGTTCACATGCAAGAAATTTGTCGCCTGGCCGATCATCTCTTCGCGGGCATAGCCAAAGATAGTGCTGGCCGCGGGGTTGCAATCTACAATCTGTATGGTAACGGCGTCAATGATGAAGATGGCGTCGCGCAGGCTGGCGAAGGTGCGTTCGAGCAGGTGTTGCGAGGTGATCTGGCTTGCGTCAGCGGGGGGGGGGGGGGGGGCGGTTGTCAGGCGTTGCTCCAGTTCGGCTATCCGCTGGCGCAGCGCGTGGTTTTCGGCCGCTAGGGCCGCTATGGCTGGCTCGTGTGTCATACCACCCTTGTTATCGTCTGGTGTGTGGAATCCTGTCTGTATAGTACCTATTTTATGGGCCGCGTGCAAGATGGGGAAGTGCTACGTTTATGCTGTCGTTATAAACGTAGCAGTCTTATATTATTACTTTGATGAGTTCGACAAAGGTACGTCATAACCCGAAGCTCAGTGTGC
>DAOTUK010000109.1:0-9807 GCA_034437375.1 Chloroflexaceae bacterium
GGAGCGGGGGAGCGGGGGGAGCGGGAGCGGGAGGGGCTGGTTTGGCTATTGAAGATAGGCACGATAGTTTACGAGATCGGACAAAGGCGTATGCCAGTCGCATCATTCGTCTGTATAGTTATTTGCAGCAGGGACACCATTTTAATGATGCGGCCATGGTTATAGCAAAACAGCTTGTACGTTCTGGTACATCGGTTGCGGCGAACCACCGCGAGGCGAAGCATACGCGGAGCAAGGCTGATCGGATAGCCAAGTTTTACATTATTTTGCAGGAGCTTGAAGAGAGTGCGCTGTGGCTAGAATTGCTTGCCGAGAATGATATGGCCCACCCGGACGGGTTGCACCAGCTTCTTGAAGAGACAAATCAGTTGATAAGCATTTTTATCGTGAGCATCAGGACGCTACGAACGAAACGGGGCTAAATGGGGCAAGCGGTTCCAACCGCTCTGGTCGCTCCGGTCGCTCTGCCGTTCCGGTGCTCATTTGTGCCTGTAGGGGTAGGGTATACTGGGAAGCGAGGAGGATAGTATGAGTATCGTTATCTCCGATGAAATGCTCCAATCCACACAACTGACCGCCGATGAATTTCTACACGAAATCGCCTTGCTGTTTTACCAGCAAAAACGGCTGACGCTGGCGCAGGCCGCCGCGCTGGCCCAGGTAGATCGGCTTTCGTTTCAGCAATTGCTGGCAAGCAGAGATATTGCGCTGCACTATGACGAGCAAGACTTGCAAACCGACCTGGAAACATTGAAGAAACTCAAGCTCTTGTGATAACCGTGAGTAACACATCGCCGCTCATCACGCTGGCCGCCATAGGAAAACTAGAACTGTTGGAACAGATATACCAACAGATTGTTATTCCGCAAGCTGTGCATGATGAAATTGCCCAGGGTGCAACCAGACCAGGAACAGCCTACATACTTAGTAGACCATGGCTTAACATCAGGGGTATACAGGATACCGCGAGGGTTGCCAACCTTCAACAAAACCTGCACAGGGGTGAAGCCGAAGCAATTGCACTTGCGCTAGAAATGCAATCTAGTGTGCTGTTAATAGATGAACAACGGGGACGGCGCATTGCGACGATCCTTGGTATACCCGTCACGGGAGTAATTGGTACGCTCATTGCAGCAAAACACGCTGGTCTGATCCCCCAGGTAAAGCCTATTCTGAACGATATGGTGCGTCTATCCGGGTTCCGTATCAACCAGCGATTGTACACCCAGGTGTTGCACCAGGTAGGAGAAGTTGCACCAGCTTCTTGAAGAGACAAATCAGTTGATAAGCATTTTTATCGTGAGCATCAGGACGCTACGAACGAAACGGGGCTAAATGGGGCAAGCGGCTCCGGTCGCTCTACCGTTCCGGTGCTCATTTGTGCCTGTAGGGGTAGGGTATACTAATACTTAATAATGATAGGAGAGTCCTATGACCATACACGAACAAACAGCCGAGAAGATACGTCACCTGCCTGCGCCGCTGGTAGAAGAAGTCAGCACCTTTATTGACTTTCTGCTGCTGCGCCAGGATGATACACGCTGGCAATTGTGGCTTCAGTTTTCCGAAGCCGTTGAAAGTGTCGAATCAGACATACGTGACTATCTCCCCAATCTGGAAGACTACGAAGAACGATTAGCCCGTGGAGAAATTACATGGTAACAATAACTCGTGGCGATGTCGTGCTGTGTGATCTCAACCCGGTGGTTGGTACAGAACAATCCGGGGTGCGACCTGTCGTTGTTCTCCAGATAGACCGTGCGAACGTTGTCAGTCCACATACCATTATTGCCCCGTTCACGACCAGGATTCGTCGTTCACTGCTTCCTTCCCATGTACTCGTCTCGGCGGGCAGTGGCGGATTGAGTCAAGACTCGGTGCTCCTATGCGAACAGATTCGTGTCATAGACAAACGTCGAATTATCCGAGTGCTTGGACATTTAGACGATGCTGTCCTGGACACTATGGGACAGGCTTTGCGAACTATTCTGGGAGTATAGCATGCCCAAACACACCACCCGCCACCACGGGGGCGACGGTATCCCCTATATCATAGACAACCGCGAGGGCAGCACCACCCTGGCCGACGCGCTGCTGCTGCTGTTGGGGCGTGCCACCTGGGCCGACTTCGCCACTGGCTACCTCGCGCTCAGCGGCTACCGGCTGCTGCGCGACGGCCTGCACACGTTGAGCGATTTTCGCTTGCTGTTTGGCGAAAGCCGCATCGCCGAAGAAATCCTGCGCGACCTGCGCCGCCAGCGCTATAGCGCCAGCAGCCGGGCGCTGGTAGAAGATATGCTCAAATTCCTGCGGCGCGACAAGGTACAGGTACGCCACTACGCCGGCCCCTTCTTCCACGCCAAAGCCTACATCACCGAAGGCACCGCCATTGTCGGCTCTTCCAACTTCACCGCCAACGGCCTCACCTCCAACACCGAGTTGAACGCCACCCACAACGAGCAACCGGTGGTCGAGGAATTTTCCGAATGGTACACGCGCATGTGGGACGCCCCCCAGAGCGAAGACTACAAACAAACGCTCATAGACCTGCTGGAATACTCCCAACTGGGCGGCTACCCCTATACCCCCTACGATGTCTACATCAAAGCCCTGTATACCTACTTCAAAGACGACCTCGACAGCACCCCCGACATTGACCCGCTGCGCTCCATTGTCGAACTCACCGCCTTTCAAAACGAAGCCTTCCAGAAGGCGCAGCGCATCCTGCGGCGCTATCACGGCGTCGTCGTGGCCGACTCGGTGGGCCTGGGCAAAACCTTTGTGGGCAAAAAACTGCTCGAACTCTACGCCTACTACCAGCGGCTCCGGGCGCTCATCATCTGCCCCGCGCAGCTCCTCTCCATGTGGCAGAGCGAGATAGAGGAGTCGCGCATACCAGCGCGGGTGATGTCCATGGAGCGGCTTGGCCAGGCCAATCTGGATATTACCCAGGTCGCCGATGTCGAAGTGATTATGATAGATGAGTCGCACAACTTCCGCAACAAGGGCACCAACCGCTACCAGAACCTGGCCAGGATTGTGGGCAGCGGCGAGCCCAAGCGCGTTATCCTGCTCACCGCCACCCCCATCAACAATACGCTGTGGGATCTCTACCACCAGATTACGCTCTTTACCCGCAACAATGACGGCTACTTCCGCGACATTGGTATTCCCTCGCTACGCCACTATTTCCACGTAGCCGAAGCAAACGGCGGTGTGGGCGGCAAGCTCTTCAACCTGTTGGAAGAGGTGGTTATTCGCCGCACGCGCAGCTTTATTCAAGACAACTACCCGGAAGCAACGATCAATGGGCAACCGCTGCGCTTCCCAGAGCGCCACCTGGATACCATCGAGTATAGCTTGAGCGAAACCTATAGCGGCCTGTTTGGGCAAATTATCGCTATCATTGAACAGTTGCACCTGTCGGCCTACAACGCCGAAGGGTACAAGCAGCAGCAGAGCCGCGCCGAACGCCGCCAGGAAACGACCAATACGGCTCTGCGGGGGCTGTTAAAGACCAACCTGCTCAAGCGGTTTGAGTCGAGCGTGGAAGCCTTCCGCATCAGCATCAACCGCTTGCGCAGCTTTGAAGAGCGCTTCATCGTTGAATTTGAGCAGGGCCGCCTGTTGCAGAGCGGGGCCCACCGCTTGCTGTTGCGCCTGGACGAGGATGGCGACGAAATCGGGCTAGAGCAGGCGTTGGAGCGGTTGCAACCCGTCGAACCGGCCGCCTACGACCTGCCGCGGTTGCGGGGCGACATCTTGCACGACCTGGCCATGCTCGACCAGGTTATCGCGCTGATAGACCCCATCACCCCCGACCGCGACCACAAGTTGAGCCAGTTTCGGGCCCATCTGCACCAACTGGATGGGCAGAAGGTGATCATCTTCTCCTACTACCGCGATACGGCCCGCTATCTGTGGGAGCAACTCCGCAACGACCCGCACCTGGCGGGGGTGCGGGGGGCCTGCCTATCGAGCGAGGTAGCGCCGAAAGAGCGCCAGCGCATGATTGAACACTTCGCGCCCCAATCCAGTCGTGTTAAGATAGACCCGGCCCAGGAGTATGACCTGCTCATCTCCACCGACGTACTCTCAGAGGGGCAAAACCTCCAGGATGCGGCCTGCCTGATCAACTACGACCTGCACTGGAACCCGACGCGCATGATCCAGCGGGCCGGGCGTATTGACCGGCTCGGCAGTGTGCATGACACCATCACCATTGCCAACATCTTCCCCGATCAAGAACTGGAAACGCTGTTGGGCCTGGTCGAGCGTTTGCAAGACCGTCTGCGGGCCATTAACGAAACCATCGGGTTGGATGCCAGCGTGCTAGGCGAATTGATAGATGCCCGCACCTTCAACACCCTGCGCGAACTGGCCGCCGGCGACGACTCCTCGCTGCGCTTCTGGGGGCAGGTGTCGGAACTGGCCGGTAACGAGATGATGCGCCAGCAGTTGCTCACCTACCTGCGCGAACACGGGCGCGAGATGATAGAGTCGCTCCCAGACGGTATCCATAGCTGTTTGCGGCGCGGCCAGGCCAAAGGCGTCTTTGCCTATTACCGCCATCAGGATCGCCACTTCTGGCGCTTCTGGTATACCGAGGGGCGCTATGCCGTGGACAACCGCTTCGAGATACACGACCTAATCCGCGCCCGGCCAGACGAACCCCGCGACGATGAATGGCTCTCGCTTGAGGAGCAGGAGCAGGCGCTTGAGGCCATCGCCAATGCTATCCTTGCCGATGTGGAAACCCGGCGCAGCACGGCCCTTCTGGGAGAGCAGATAGACAAGGTGCAACGTGACATCAGTACCATACTCAAGGGCAACTGGAACCGGCCCGAGGTAGACAAAGCCGCCGCGCAGACGGTGTACGGCGTGCTGCGTAAGCCGCTGCCGGCCCCCTTCGTGCGGCAACTTCGCGCCCTCCACGTCGCCTATGGGCAAACGGGCGATATTGTGGCGCTCCTCGACGGGGTAGCAGAGATGGTCGAGTCCTACTCGCTAGAACAGGCCGCCGCCGCTTCGCTGATCCCGGAGAGCGAGCCGATTACCCGCGACGATTTACACCTGGTTTGCTGGACAATGATACGGTAGGGCGGCGGGGAGGCGGGCGGATAGGGTTACGTCGTGAAGTTTTATCAGAAGGGACAAACGCATTGAAAATAGCAACAGCCGAGTCAAGGCTCAAAATCATCACTGCTCACTATCTTGACGATACCAAGTTTCTCAAATTGCAACGCGAGGTCGCTGACAAGCGACATCGGACATTGCCTGGTATCCAGAGCATTATTGATGACTTCGTGCAGCAGCGCACCAACATCAAAACCTTTCGAGACAATCTTGAGAGACATTTGCGTCGTCCAGACCATGATGATTGGGGCGCGACCGGGTTCTGGATGATGACGCTTAATCAGCTTGTCGCCAACCACGACACAGCAGCAGAAACAAAACTCCGTCAAACTCTTGATGGCTTGCATGCTGGAAATGTAGCCGAACAATTTGAAGAGTTTGCCCGCTTTCTGCGTGCCGAGAAACAGCGATTTCCTACCAAAGTCAAGAACCTTGCGGCCCCTGGTAAAAGTCCCTACCTTATCACAATGATTGCAAGCTGGATCGATCCGCAAGGTGGGGTTATTGTTGTTTGGCCGACTGTGCGTGAGGGGCTGTTTGTCTTGCGTCAACATGGGGTGCTCCCCGATACCCTGCCTTTGACCTTGAAAGTGGCCTCGAATGAAATAGAGGTGTCCACCGCTGAACACTATCATGCGATGCAACAGGCATTTAGTTGGATGAACACCGTAGAACCACAGATTGCGCAAGTCGTAGATTGGGGCAATGAGCGTTTTATGATCTGGGTATGTGAACACAAGCACGACATCCCAGACTGGATACCCCCCGACGAAGAGGCAGCACCACTCATCGAAGATGGGCCACTTGCCAGCGTCCCCCCCCACCGGCTCGAAGAACAAATCGCGGCACTACAACGCCACCTCCTGATCCCATCCGACATTATCGAGCGCATCTACTACACGCTTATGGCCGGGCAACACGTCATCCTGAGCGGGCCGCCCGGCACGGGCAAGACCGAACTGGCCCGGCTTCTGCCGCGTCTGCTCTGGGAAGGGAAGGAGCAGCAGGAGATTGCCGACACGCCCTACACCACCACCGGCTTGCCCTTCACGATGGCTCCTACCACCAGAACCGCCTATCATACACGCATCGTCACCGCCACAGACGAATGGACACCCCGGCACATTATCGGCGGCATCGTACCGGTGATGGATGCCGGCAACGTGCGCTATGCGATAGCCTATGGCCACCTGGTCGAGACTATCTTTGATAATTGGGATTTTGACCGCGATGTCCCGGCCCAGTGGGAACGCGAGCAGCGTACTATGGTAGACGTAACGACAGACGAAGGCGAGGTACAAACGTATCGCGGGCGCTGGCTTATCATAGACGAGTTTAACCGCGCTCCGATTGACCTGGCGCTTGGCGCGGCGCTCACGGCGTTGAGCGGAGGCGTTGCTACCCTTCAGATACCCACAGACCGGGGGGACTATGCGGCGCTTCCCATCCCCCAGGATTTCCGTATTCTCGGCACCCTGAACACCTTTGACCGCCACTTTCTCAACGAAATGAGCGAGGCCCTGAAGCGGCGCTTTGCTTTTATTGAGATATTGCCCCCCGCCCGCACAGAGCGCACCGCCGAACAAGCTATGGTACTCCACCGCGTCCTGCGCCACCTGGCCCCTATCATCCCCGACACTATTACGAGTGACCAGACCGGCCACACCTGGCAAGGCATCCTACAGGTTACAGCGGGCCAGCAAGCGCCGTGGCTCCACACCTGGCAAGGCGAAACGGCGGTACAACGCTGCTTTGAGGAGGGGTGGCGGTTGTTTGAAGTTATCCGGCTCTACCGCCAGTTTGGCACAGCGCAAGCGATAACCTGGGCGACCAACTACTTTTGCGCTGGTCTGCTCAAACAGCTTGACCCACACGACGAGGCGGGGTGGCGCGTGCGTTTGAGTGTCGCCTTTGCCGACACCCTGGCCGATCAACTGCAAGTGTTGTTCCCCGACGAAATCGAGATACTACTGGTCTACTTGCGTACCCAGAACGCCGACGCCTTTACCGAAGCGTATAACGCTATCCTGGAACGCATAATGAGCCCGAACCGCCGCTACGCGCATATGATGGCCCTGCAAAGCGTCCCGAATGCCCAGGGGCAACGTCCCCTTACCCATGCGCAGGTGCGAGAGATGAGCGAGGACGAACGGCAGCGTGTCCCCGCCGCGGTGTTGACGCCCCGCTTCCACGCCGATCAGCCACGCGAACCGCTGCCGCAGTTTACCGAACGTCTGGAACGATTGTTGTTTGAGCGAACCCTATGAATGATATAAATACCAGCACCCCAACCCCGGACATGCTGTACGCGCACATCCAACGGCGCGTGGCCCGCTTGCTGCTGCGCCACGACCGCCGCACCTTTCGCGGACACTTCCGCGAGCTGTTTCGCCACAGCGAACAACCACAGCCAGAGATCCTCCGCACCTACGACGATTACGTCAAACTCCTGTCCATGGCTGATGAATTGTTCGACTCCATCATCCCACGCATTCGCCGCCAGATGAGCTTTCAGGCTACGCGCCAGACGCTCGACGAAGAACCACCCCTGCGCGGGCAAATTGACTGGCCCTCCTCGCTGGCGCGTGCCTGGAACGAATGCCCCGATAAGCCACCAACCCGCTTTACCACAACCCTGCGTCACCGCAGCTTTGACACGCCAGAAAACAAACTCCTGGTCGCTATTGTCCATATCTATGCCCAGGCCCTCAAGCGCATACGGATGGGCTCCGATGTGCGAGATATACCCCTGACCGAAGGCGAACAGCGCGAACTGATCCAACTGGAAGACCGCGTGCGCCGTACCCTGGCTACCACGCATTTTCGGGCGCTCGCCCACGAAGCGCATACCTTCGACATTCCCAGGCTTATCGGCACAGTGAACCAACGCTTGCGCCCCGGCCGCAATGCCTACCGCGACCTGATCGGGTGGTGGCGGCGCTTTGAAGGGTTGCATATTCGCCACCCGTCCCGCCGAACCGGCCCGCCGGATGCCGCCGTGCTAGACAGCGAGGACCACCTGAGCCTGCTCTACCAACTCTGGATTGCGCTAGAACTGGTGGACGTTCTGGATGAACACAACGCCCTGGATGAACCGACCATAGCAACCGACCGCCTGTGCATTGTCTTTCACTGGCAGGGGCGTCCCTTTCGTCTAGTGTACGACCGCCAACCCACCCCCCACCTGGTATGGGAGGGCGCACCCGGTGAACGCCCGGACTATTTCATCACCCGCGCCGAACCGCTCAGCGTTCTGCATGAAGGGCAGACCCTCTGGCACGAGCCGGGCGTGTTGCTGGATGCCAAATGTTACACCAGTCCAGGTGCCAATCAAGTAGCAGGGGCCATCAAGCGTATGCTGGCCGACCTGCAACTAGCCGACTCGGTCAAGGGTATGCTGCTGCTGCCAGACCTGCCCCAGGGGAGCCGATGGCTCTTCCCCCAGACCGCGCGCTATCTGGGCAGCGTTGATCCATCCGCAGAGGTACAGCTTCACTCCCTGAATCCGATGGTATCGCGGGCAACGCTCCACGAGCGCATGGGCGCTATCCTCGACCAGGTTGCGGAATGGCTCCCCGAACGGCCCGCGATTACCTGCCATGGCGTGGTGCAGGATGCCGATAGCATCAACGCGGGGGGGATAGCCCCGCGCCGCTGTCCACAATCAGACACGGTGATGGCGCTCTGTCCCAAACCCCATATCAGCGAACGGCGCGTAGATATGGTTTCCACGACTCACGATTGCCTGAAAAACCCGCACATCTGTCATATTCTGGGGGTGGATATTGGCCGGACGGCGTTTGCGCCCTTTGTACAGCGCGTAGAGAGCCAGGAACAACTGGCTGAAACGGCGAAGCAATTGCGCCAGCAGATGCAAGAGCGCCTGTCTGCCGATGACGATAGCGCCGAGGCGGAAGCGGCCCGCGCACACTTGATCAACACTATCGGGTCGCTGACCGAAGCCTATGTGCAATGGCGCAAGCCCGATACGTTACACATCGAAGAAAAGCTAGAACTTATCTTTGGGGCCCGGTGGAAGCAAACCGCGAACAATCCGCACGGCCTGACCGACAAGGTGCGGCATATGCTTATCTGTGGCGAGTATGTGCGCGGAGAATTGCACGCGAGCGCCTTGCAGGATTGGGCCGCGTGCGCGGCGCAATATGTGCGGGCCCTGGAGCACGAAATGGGGCAACGCTTGTATCATGTCACCGGGCATCCATCAAAGTTAGAAATCTGGCATTTCAGAAAGCAAAAGCTTATACCAATGCGATCATATCAATTTACGCTTGGCACACCAAAAGCTATCTATGATGGCCGTTCGAAAAAACATAAGCAGAACTGGGAAACGTTGCTGACGCATGTGGTCAAACCAAGCAATGCCGCAGAAGAAGACTTTGGCAACTTGATCGAAGACATTGATGAGATCAGAAAGTTGCGTAATCATATCGCCCATGGTGAAGCGGTGGATAAATCAATGGCCGCAACAGCACGCGCTGCCGTGCTTGGCGAACCGCATACGGGGGCCCTGGGTGTGCTGCCGCGCATGGTTGCAATGCTCAATGCGCCGGTCTCGCGCAAGTTGTCATAGAGCAATCTTAACGTGGCGCGTAAACTATCTACCTGGGAGCGCGGGCATCTCTCCGCCTCCCCGCCTCCCGCCTCCCGCCT
>DAOTUK010000110.1:0-24176 GCA_034437375.1 Chloroflexaceae bacterium
CCCCACCCCGCCACCCCCGATTGCCGGCTATCGCGCTTACCTGGTCGCGCCCGGCGATACGCTGGAGAACCTGGCTGCGCGTGGCGGCAGCAGCGCCGACCTCATTGGCCACTACAACCAGATACCAGCGCTTCCCCCCGTCGGATGCCCGCTTATTGTGCCATACCAGGCCGGGCAGAGCCGTACCCTGCCCCAGTCACCGCTGCTGGTAGAGCGTGGCTGTACCAGCCGGCCCTGGGTAGCGCTCACGCTGGACGCGGGCGGCGAGAGCGCCCCAACCCCCGCGATGCTGGAAGCGCTGCGCCAGCGCAACATCCACATCACCTTTTTTCTTACGGGCCGCTGGATAGCGGAAAACCCCGACTTGACGCGCCAGATTGTCGCAGATGGGCACGCGGTTGCCAACCATTCGCACACCCACGCCGACTTCACCACGCTAAGCGCGGAGCAGATGCGTGCCGAACTAGCCGAAACAGAACGCCTCTTCCGCGAGGTAACCGGCGGCGAAGCGACAATGCAACCCTTCTTCCGCCCGCCCTATGGCGCATACAACCGCGAGGTGCTGCTGGTGGCGATAGAGGCCGGCTACCTACCCATCTACTGGACACTTGATAGTCTCGATTCCTATGGCGAACCCAAGACGGCCCAATTTTTGATTGAGCGCGTGACCGGGGCGTTGTCGCCCGACGCGCTGCGTGGGGCTATTATCCTGGCCCACTGTGGCAGCGCGGCAACCGCCGAGGCGCTACCGGCCATGCTTGACCGGCTGATGGCGATGGGCTTTGAGGTGCGGCCGCTGCGCGATGTGCTGCGCGAGTAGCCCTCCCCCCCCGCGCGGGTATGGTACAATACACATTGAGGAGCGCTAATCTGTTCGGATAGGTTGGGTAGCGAGACGAGAATGGATGCGAAACGATGAGCAACCAGCGCATGGTAAACCCCGCCCCCGCGGAAGAGGATCAGCAGGTTGAAAAGAGCTTGCGCCCGCGTTGTCTGTCGGAGTTTATTGGGCAGGCCAAAGTAGTTGAGCAACTGCGTATTGCGATAGCGGCGGCGCGTGCGCGGGAAGAGACGCTTGACCATACGCTGTTTTATGGGCCGCCGGGGCTTGGCAAAACATCGCTGGCCGGTGTTATCGCCAACGAAATGGGCGTGCATATGAAAGTGACCAGCGGGCCGGCCATTGAGCGGGCCGGCGACCTGGCCGCCGTTCTCACCAACCTGCAACCAGATGATGTGCTGTTTATTGATGAGGTTCACCGGCTCAATCGTGCGGTTGAGGAGGTGCTCTACCCGGCCATGGAGGATTTCGCGCTGGATATTATTGTCGGCAAGGGGCCGGGCGCACGCAATCTCCGGTTGAACCTGCCGCGCTTTACGGCTATTGGCGCGACTACCCGCCTGGCCTTGCTCACGTCGCCGCTCCGCGACCGCTTTGGCTCGGTGTTGCGGCTCGAATTTTACGACGACGCGGCTATGTGCGAGATTGTAACCCGTTCGGCCCACATCTTCAACGTGCCAATTATGCCCGAAGGGGCCAACGAGATCGGGCGGCGGGCCCGCGGGACGCCGCGCATTGCCAACCGACTGTTGCGCCGCGTCCGCGACTATGCCCAGGTTATCGCGGATGGTACCATTACGCTTGAGGTTGCGCAGCAAGCTCTCGCCTCGCTTGAAGTGGATCTGTTTGGGCTTGACGAAAATGACCGCCGCTTGCTACGGGCTATTATCGAGCTCTTTAACGGCGGGCCGGTGGGGCTTTCGACGCTGGCCGCGGCGCTGGCCGAAGAGGTTGACGCGATAGAGGATGTGTACGAGCCGTTTTTGATACAACTGGGCTTTCTGCAACGCACCCCCCGCGGCCGTATCGCTACCCAACGCGCCTACGAACATCTGGGGTTGCCCTACGACGAGAGCTATGGGCAGGCGCGGTTGTGGTAGGAAACAGTGGTTTTATTGGAATCCTATACCCCCCGCGGCGGCGGCGGAGTATAGGGACGCCCGGCAACCAGTAAGCCCGGCGTATCGTAAACCAGCGCCTGGGCCTCCGCCGCGCCCACCAGTTCCACCGCCCGCTGCCGCGCATGCGAGAGGATGGGCGGCCGGTAGGGCGGGACATTGTGGGCATCCGTCGCAATCATGTGAACCAGATCATGGGTCACCAGCGTTTCAGCAAGCCGCATCATCCGTTCGCCCTGAACCCCCGTCAGCGCCTGCGACGTAAGCTGCATCAACACCCCACGCTCAATGTAGGGAATAAGCGCATTGGGATCGTCCATCACATCGCGGATGCGCTCCGGGTGGGCCAGCACTACCTGGTAGCCCGTCGTTTGCAAGTCGGCTACCACATGCGGGAAAATAGAGGGAAATGGTTCGTAAATCGGACATTCCACCAGCACCGTATGGGTATCGTTGCACGTAAGAAACTCGTCCGATTGCAAGTTTGATAGTAACCGCAGATCGCAAAACAGCTCATTACCGGGGAGCACCTCCAACGGTACATCGGCTTCGTGCAACGCCGCCCGCAACACCTCCAGATGTTTCCGCACCCGTGGGCCGCTCGAACGCCCGCGCCCCAGACCCGGCGCGTGCGGCGTCGCAACCATTGTTGTGATACCATCCGCCACCGCCACCCGCGCCATCTCGACCGAAACGTCAAGCGTCCTGGGCCCGTCGTCAATGTCGTACAATATGTGCGTGTGAAAATCTATCATCGGTTAATAGTATCCGTACGTCGTTTCGAGCCGGGCATTGTTGAGGACAACCCCAAGCAGATTTGCTTTCACTTTTTCCAGCAACCGGCGCGCCTCTCGCGCACGTTCGCGGCGGGTCTTGCCAGCCTCCAATACCAGCAACACCCCATCCAGACGAGTGGCCAGCACCGAAGCATCCGTGACCGCTGTCACTGGCGGCGTATCAAATAACACGATGTCGGCCTCGTTCTGCAAGCGCTGAATAACGCTCTCCATTCGGCGCGAGCCAAGCAGGTCGGCCGGGCGCGGGGGCAATGGCCCGCTGGCCAGCAGCCGGAGCCCCGGTACCGGTGTAGGTTGCAAGGGGAGCGGCGCTTCATCCTGGTCAAGGATCACGTTCGTCAACCCCTCGGTATGCAACAGGTTAAACAGCGTGTGCAAGCCGGGGCGGTGCAGATCGCAGTCTACCAGAATAACGCGCTGTTCCGCCTGGGCCATTGTCACAGCCAGATTGGCCAGGGTGATACTCTTGCCCTCGTCGGGGGACGCATACGTTACCAGCAGCGTCCGCAAGGGCTTATCCAGGCTCGAAAATTGAATATTCGTTCGCAACGTGCGGTAGGCTTCGGCCGCGGGCGACCGCGGGTCGCGCACGGCTATCAACTTTGAGGGAACCTCTCCCCCCGCACCTTCCGTTTGTCCCCGATTACTCATATGCCTCACTCAAATCTGGTTGATGATCGCGCATCCTACTCAATGGTTGGAATGGCCCCAAGCGTTGTCAACCCGACAAACCGTTCGACATCGCTACTACTCTTAAGCGTGTCATCCAGAAATTCTAGCACAAAGGCCAGCAGGAACCCGACCACCAGGCCCAGAATGCCGCCGGCCAATACATTGATGCGCGTATTTGGCTTGATAGAGACAATCCGCGCACTCTGAATACGGGTCACGTTAATACGGTCGGTGCCTTCCAGGTTGGCGTTAATCCGGATAACCTCTTCCTCAATGCGCTTGCCAATGGCCGTACTAATAGCCATAGACTGCTCACGGAAGGGGTGGTCTACCTCTATCACAATCTTCTGCTCGTCGGGGCGGGGTTGCACGTACACATCGGTCAATAATTTTTCGCCGCTAATGTCAAGCGCGAGTTGCTGGCTAATCTGCTCTAGCGCGTCGGGCTGAAGCACCAGTTCGCGGTAGAGGTTCATCGTGTTGCGTAGCACAATATTCAGGCCATTGTCGGCGCGGTTGGCGATAACGGCGTAGATAACCTGTGAGCGATAGGTAGCCGGCAGCATCTTGCTCACCCCGTAGGCCATCACAACGGCCGCTGCCGCGGTGATAACGATGACCCACCAGCGCTTGCGCAGTACGGCCAGATAGTCTCGAATTTGCATGACGTTACTCCCGTGGTATAACCCCCAATACTTCGACGCCAACCCACTCCTGTACCTGCTGCGGGTTGTGCATGGTGGCGTCGAGGTAGTGTAGCAGGAAGGCCAGCGCCACGGCCACGGCCAGCGCCAGCGCCACCCGCAAGGCCGTGGTGGTGACAAGCCAGCGCATACCGTGGAGCGGTTGGGCCCCGGTGGCCGGGTCGAGGATCGCAATGCTCAGCCCGGTGCTATCGGCGGGGGCGCGGCTCCAATAGCGCAGACCGTTGGACTTGAGCTTGTCTATGGCCCCTTCCAGGAAGAGCTCGGCAAGCTCCGGGCTCGTAGCCTGCGCCGATAGGGTCACAGTGCGGTGGAAATTTTCGGCGCTGAGGCCGGCCCGTATCTCGGCTGGTTCGATCTCGTAGCCCTGGGCCCGCAACCAGGTGCTAATATCCTGGGCCATGGCCATACTCTGCACTACCTGGGGCAAATCATCCAGAATGTACTCGGAGCTTTCCCAGGAATAGTTGAGATTGACATCTGGGAACTGCTCCACATGATCGAGGCGGTGGGGTTGTTGGGAGATGATCAGCCGGGCGACCGCCCCATAGCGCGGCGGTTGGGCCAGCGCCAACCCCAGGCTAAGCGCCCCGACGGCCAGCGGCAGCACGACTACCACCAGCCAGAAGCGCCGCAGGATAGCAGCGTAGAGTCGCAGTTGCACCGTGTCTTTCCCTCACCCGGCCCACCAGCGGCGGCCCGCCACCGGGCGCGGTGCGGTGCCGCCGGTTGGATACCGCCTACCAACCATCAATCAAGCCAGAGGTACTGCTGGCGCCCTCGCCCATGGCATCTTCGCTTTCCATATCGTCCAGCAGCAAATCCTCATCCATATCCTGGCGCAAGCGCTTGAAGTAGATAGCGTGGGTGGCATCGCCCAGGTTGCCGCCCGCCACCATCTCCCACCCCTGCTCGCCAAGCAAGGCAATAGCGCGGGCCGTTTCGTGGGCCTCCTGGCCCTTCAGCTCAACAACCTGTACGCCATCTACATCGAAATACCAGATTGCTGGAAAGAGCGGACGGGGTTTGCGACTGATATTTACCCGCCCCACACCCACAACCGCGCAATACTCCCACCTCTGCATATGGTATCCTCTCTAACCTCACCATAGTGCTTCTAACCCAAGTAACGCCACAGATGCTCACGGTTACTGGCGCTGATGCTGTTGCACCTGTGCGGCAATAAACGCCCGCATCCGTTCCAGAAAAACGGCCTGGCTAAAGCCTTCGGCATGCTGGCGGATAGTCTGGGCATCGTAGCTATCGCAACGCGACAGAGCCACCGCTACCGCCAGCGCCGCCGCACTTTGTTGCCGGAAAAAACGCCCGGTTATCCCATCGCGCACTGTCTCCAGCGCCCCCCCGGCCGCATAGGCGATGACCGGCCGACCGGCCGCCATAGCCTCAAGCGGGGTAATACCAAAATCCTCAACCCCTGGAAAAAGAAACGCCCGGCAGCGGGCAAACAGATCACGCCGTTGTTGTTCATCAACCCATCCAAGAAATTCCACATTGGAAGCGGCCATTGCTTCCAGGACCGGGCGGTCTCGACCATCGCCAAAAATTTTCAGTGGTAAGCCCAGGGTACTAAACGCTTCAACGGCCAGCGCCAGTCGTTTATACGGTATCAGTCGCCCCCCGGCCAGGTAAAAATCCTCCACCGGCTGCGCCTGGAAGGGCGGTAAGACGACCGGTGGCGGTATGATGGTTGCTGCTCGCTGATAATACCGCGCGATACGCCCGGCTGTTTCCTGCGAGTTGGCTATAAATGCATCTACCCGCGCCGCCGTCACGACATCCCACAGTCTAACATAGGTCAGCATGAAGGGCAACATGGCCGCCTGTACGCCGCCCACCCCTTCGCGCCGCAAGTAGTCGTGGGTGCGCCACGCAAAGCGCATGGGAGTATGGCAATAGCACAGATGCAACGCGCCGGGCGGGGGGATAATGCCCTTGGCATAGGCGCTACTGCTGCTAATAATCAGGTCGTAACCGCTCAGGTCAAAGTGTTCAAACGCGCCAGGGTAGAGGAGGAAGTAGCGGCGGAAGTGCTTTTTCCAGCCCGGCAGATGTTGCATAAAGGAGGGGCGAATATCCCAGGAGCGATAGGCAGGCGGCATGGCGTCGGGGTCGTAGAGCGAGGTATAGACCGGGGCGTCGGGGTAGAGCGCGTGCAACGCTTCGAGCACCCGCTCCGCACCGCCGTACTGGTTCAGATAATCGTGTATTATGGCAACGCGCATGGTTTCTGGGCCAGCGGGTTTTGCTGTTGCAGAACCCTGAACAGTATGCTACACTAGAACCACGGCCCGGTAGCTCAATGGATAGAGCATCAGTCTTCGGAACTGAGTGTTGGGGGTTCGAGTCCCTCCCGGGTCGCCACGTATTGTACCACAGGCCCGCGCCACGGCAAAGTGTCTATTCTCCTGATGTCCCTGGCTTGACAAGCCCCACCGAGGGTGATACAGTGTATCAATAGCAAAGCGCTACTCGAAAATACATGTACCAGGGAGACGAACCATGGCATTTGCCGATATGACCATCACCTGCCGCGACTGCGGCAAAGAATTCATCTTTACCGCTGGTGAACAGGAATTTTACGCCCAGAAAGGCTTTCTTCACGACCCCATCCGCTGCCCAGAGTGTCGGCGCGAACGCAAGCAAGCGATTGCCAAGCGCAAGCAACACGGCAATGGTCACCAGCGCGCCCCCCGCGACGCGATACAAACCGAAGTTATATGCGCCGCATGTGGCAAAACAACCACCGTTCCCTTTGTGCCACGTGGCGATAAACCGGTCTACTGCGCCGATTGCTTTCAAGCAATGCGGAACACGCAGCAGCACCGCTAGATACAACGAGGTATGAACGAGAATACCCCTCCGCAAGGCCATGCAGCTACGCTCCACTGCATTACGCCGGATGAATGGCGTCTCTTTGTCGAACAAGACTTTCGCAATAGCACACAACGTGTTACGGCTCCCCGCCTGGCGGTCCTCAATTGGATAGCCAATACCCACGGCCCCTTCACCGCTGAAACGCTCGTCGCCGGGGTCCAATCGCAACATGACCCCGGCGGCCGCGCGACAATCTATCGGATGCTGAAATGGCTACGCGCAAACGGGTGGATCACCCGGGTGCAAACCCCACCCTCCCGACGGGGCTATATCTATACCATGCCCGGCCATGCCGGGAAAATGGTCTGTTCGCGGTGCGGTCATACGTTCCTTTTCGATATGCACGATATTACCGCACTCCTGGAGACCATGCTGACCGATATAGATTTTCAGGTTCAAGGCTATATGCTCGAACTCCAGGGACTCTGTGCCCACTGCCAGAGTACCGGGTAAGAAAGGCCCAGGACAATGCGTTGGATTGCCCTGCATCTTATTCGCTTTTACCAGAAAGCCATTTCCCCCTGGCTCCCTTCCGCGTGCATCTATACCCCCACATGCTCGCAATACGCCTACCAGGCCATCACCAAATATGGCGTGCTGAAGGGGGGGTGGATGGCCTTCTGGCGTATTATGCGTTGCAACCCCTTTGCAAAGGGGGGGCACGACCCGGTGCCCTGAACCTACCACCCGGAATTGACGACCAGCACCGGGCAGGGGGCATTGCGCAAGATATATTCCATCCGCGAACCGAGGTACAATCGTTCGGAACCGGCCCGCACATTGGAGCCAAGAATAATCAAGTCTATATTGGCACTCCGGGCCGTTTCAATGACCACTGATTCGGGGTCTGTGCCTGGATGCACAGCCGTATACGTTCGTACCCCAAGCGAATGCCCCATCGTCCCGAGCTCATCTACAATCTGGTGGGAAATAATATATTGCCGCTCCATACTGGCCTCTTGCGAGTCGAGGTTGCACATGGTTGCCTCCATGCGCACCACCTTCAGAATAAGCACCTCGCCATCGGTACTGCCGGCCAATTCAAACGCAGCCTGGACAGCCCGCCGCGCCGATTGCGAGCCATTGGTAGGGGCCAGAATACGCCGCGGACTCCAGTCGTGGGGTACTTGCTCGCCATGGACAACCAGCGACGGACAGGGCGACAAACGCACAACCGTATCTACCAGCGGATTAAACAGGGCCTCGCTATTGCCAGATGTTTCTGGCGTCCCAAGCACAATCAGGTCGTAATCCTTCTTTGCTTCATCCAGAATAACATCGGTGGGGCCACCATTGACAACCACTTTCTTTGTTACATCCAGGTGAGAGAAAAATGTGCGCGACAGCTTGTCAAGAAAGGTATAACTACCGGTGCGGTCGCCATCATCGGCAATGTTCAGCAGCGTGAGATGCAGCTTTGTGCGTGAGCCAAGATGTTCGAGTACCCGCGACTCAATCGTTTGTACGGGGCCACCGCGATCATCCTCGCGCCGCCGCACGGGCACCAGAACGCGGTGAACGTTGGCAAAGAGGTTGCCGCGCAATAGTTCCTCACGGTGCAAACGATCCAATTCCTGTTGCTCTGGTTGAACGCGCGACAATATCCAGCGTACGGCCGTGGGAGCAGCCAGCGATGTGACGATGGAGAGCAGCACAATCATAGAGAATACTTCTTGCGTAAGAATACCCTTGGACAGACCGATAGAGGCAATGATAATTTCTACGGCCCCATGCACATTCAAGCCGATCCCAAAACTCAGTGATGACCAGCGGTCGCGCCGCGCGACCCACCGAGCGCCAATATAGCCGCCGGCAATCTTGGCGGCCGAGGAGGCGATAATAATGAGTAAGGCAAAGGTCAGCAGATCGGGCTTGAGCAGGCTCAACAGGTTGACTTTCAGGCCGGCCACGGCAAAGAAGATGGGGGCAAAAAAGCCCATCGTGACCGTTTCCAGGGTTTCTATCACTGTGCCCGGCAGATTGCGCATCTGGCCAAAGAGAATACCGACAATAAACGCGCCGATGACAGGTTCCAGATGGAGCGCCAGACTCAAGACGGTCCAGAAGAACATCAGCACGATGACCAGCGAGAGAATGCCATAGCGAAGTTTACTTTCATTTTGAACCAGGTGCAGCGAGCGTTTGACCAGCCAGCGTCCCAGGGTCATACTCAGCACCATAAAGCCCAGAATGCCGCCGACAGATTGCATAATGCTCACAAAGGTAATAGCTCCATCCGCCATGGCGACGACGACCGAAACAATAATCCACACCACCGCGTCTTCAATCATAGCGGCCGAAATGATAATCTGGCTAAAGTCGCGGCGTATCAGGTTTAAATCCATCAATATTTTGGCAATAACGGGAATGGCGGTGGCGGAGACGGCAGTGGCAACAAACAGGCTAAAGACCAGCCGGTCATCGGGGTGGTTGAGCATATGCACTGGCATTAACAGCGCCAGCAAAAAGCCCACGGCAAAAGGGAAGACCATACCCCCCACCCCGGTGCCGATAGCGGAGCGGGCCTGCCGACGTATCAGCAGAATATCAATCTCCATGCCAGCAATCAGCATGAGAAACATGGAGCCAAGCATGCTAAAGACATCGAGCAGATGCACCTGGGTTTCGGTCTGGGGCACAAGCCACTCGGCAACCCCCGGTACCAGGCCGCTGAGCAACGAAGGGCCCAGCACTATACCGGCCAATATCTCGCCTACAATAGTCGGTTGCCCGATACGCTGCGCCAGATCACCCAGGAGCCGCGCCACCAGCAACAGTACCGTTACCTGAAGCAGCACCGCCAGCACATCGCCATGCGGAGCAGTCTCAAAAAGATGTTCCATAGTTTCCCCATCAGAAAAGTATTCTCATGTATGAACCGCACAGTGAGTGAGACGGTGTTCTTTTGTCTCTATTGTACATGGTTTTGGGCGAGTATGCGCCCCATTGTCGTAGCAGTTTCCGGCAACAGCACCATATGCTATAATAAACACTATTATGCTGAGTATCCCAACAGGAACGCGAACCTATGGAAATTATCAACCACTCTGAAACCGACCTGCATATTCACCATATCCCCAAAGTGCCCTGGACCAGATGGTTTGTGGGGATGGTGTTTGGGCTTATCTCTGTTGCTTTGTTGTTGTGGGGCGCAAAGTTTGTTCACCTTGGCATCTTTGCGTTTGGTATGCTCTTTTTCGTGGTGGGTATGTTGCTGTGGATGCCCGATGAGCAGCATATTTTGTGGGTATTCAACAAACAAGAGGGAACTCTGACGGTCAAGCAAGATGAGCGTACGCGGCAAGATATTCGCCAGTATGCGCTGCACGAGATACGCCAGGCGACGCTCCTTACCCGCGCTTCGCTACAAAAGGAGCAGGGACATGTTGTGCGTAGTGAAGTGATGCTGCGGTTCAACTCTGGCGAGGATATTGTGCTGCCCATGACAGATGACAATACCGGCTGGTTTGAAAAGCAGGCGTTGGTAGATACCATCAACGTATGGCTTGGTGCGCCTACCACCGGACTGGATAGACCGCCACAACCCACCCCCCAGGCGCAACCGACGCTCCAGCCGGCCATGCACGCCACGACGGGAACCAACCCATTACACATCCTGGTCGAACGGCTGCAACGCAAAAAACGCGCTTCATAAAGCCATACAGCGTGAACCATCCTTCTGGCTCACGCTGTACAGAAACTTTCCGTCCGTTTCAATAGCACAACATTCTCTCGTTCTTGTTTCCTGATCAAATGTTCCCTATCCGTCTGATACCTCTTTAATATCCGGTTTCCTTGTGTATATACCAGGTTCGCATTGCTGTTGTTTCCTCACACAGCAGCAAGCCCAACCCGCCAACCAACCGACACGACGCAGATAGAGTTGGTATAGCACTCCCTCCACAGCCCCCGTGCGGAGGCTGTGGAGGGTATATCCCAGGAGCACAGAACGATCAAAGTAACGTCCTTCCAACCAACCCATCCACTATATTACGTTGACCCCTGCCCAACAGGGTGCGCCGACACTCCCATGCCAACCCATCCACCGGCCTGCACCACCTGTTTGCACAAGGGGCTATACTATCTATCTGCGTGGCTCACCCACGATTTTGAAACGTACCCGTCTGAGCGCAACCGCCCATCACACCAGCATCAACGCCATTACAAGATCTTGCCAATCTCTTGCGCCGCTTCGCGTCCTTCAAGACGAACCAGACCGAGATTGGCGCCGCGCACCAGATTTATTGCCAACAAACTTTGATCACCAGCCGGCATCACCATAAACAAGCCATTGTCCGCGTCTATAATGGTTTCGCGGGGAAAGCCTATTTTTAATTCGCCCGCTACGCGGCGCGTTACCCCCATCATCGTTGCTGCAACGGCGCCAACGCGGTCTGCGTTGACGTCTGCCGACATCCGCGAAACGAGTATAATACCGTCCATTCCTACCGCCGCAACCCCGGCCACATCATTGCCTGCATTGCTGCGCAACCGGTCAAGTACGCTTGAGATTTCTTCCTGCCGACTAGCCATTCGTTTGGTTTCCTTTCACCCGCTGCGCTTTCAGGGTAGCGGATACGGAGAGCGCGTTGCGAAGGACCGGCAGGACGCAATGGCAGAGAGGAGAGAGAACACCACCGCGCCCTGTTTGTCCATCGCTAGAAAAGACACGCAAAGCAGCGTTCGTACAGCAAGGGGACTTGCCTGGTTCTCAAAGCATTGCAGTCGGGGCTTTGCGTGAGGTTCATCTCGTTTTGAAAAGGTTCAATCTATAGTTATAGTATAGTACATGGTACGGAAAATCGCTATATGCCGGTTGGCATATTTCTACGATATATAAACATTTCTCCGCCGCCACCTCGCCCCGCTATACCCTCGTTCGCTGGCTAGAGAGCCGGGCGGCGCGTGTGCCAATCGGTGGTGCGCTGGTAGGCGTCGCCCACCCGCAGCAACGTAGTCTCATCAAAAGGCTTGCCGATAAGCTGAAGTCCCACAGGCAAATTGTCGCTCATACCACAGGGAACCACCAGACCGGGCAGGCCGGCCAGGTTGACGGTAAGCGTAAAGATGTCGCTCAGATACATAGCCAGCGGGTCATCCATCTTTTGCCCCATACCAAACGCCACGGTGGGGGAGGTGGGGGTAGCCAGCAGATCAACCTGTTCAAAGACCTGTTCAAAGTCGCGGCGGATAAGCGTACGCACTTGTTGGGCGCGTTTGTAGTAGGCGTCGTAGTAGCCCGCCGAGAGGGCATAGGTGCCAAGCATAATGCGCCGCCGCACTTCGGGGCCAAAGCCTTCGCCGCGGGTACGTTCCACCTCGTCCCAGAGCGATTCGGCTTCGACGCGCATACCATAGCGCACGCCGTCGTAGCGGTTCAGGTTGGAGCTTGCTTCAGCGGGGGCGATAATGTAGTAGCAAGGCAGAGCATAGCGCGTATGGGGGAGCGAGACGCCCTCTATCACCTCGGCGCCCAGGTCGCGCAGTACGGCTATCGCCTCGCGGGTAGTCTGTTCTACGCCCGGCTCCATCCCCTCCACAAAATATTCGTTGGGGATGCCCACGCGCAGCCCGCGGATGTCGCCCGTGAGCGCGGCGCGATAGTCGGGGACGGGGTGGGGCACGCTGGTGCCGTCCAGCGGGTCGTGCCCGGCAATACATTGCAGCATCAGGGCTATATCGTCTACCGTCCAGGCCAGGGGCCCGATCTGGTCGAGCGAGGAGGCGTAGGCAATCAGGCCGTAGCGGCTAACGCGCCCGTAGGTGGGTTTCATGCCACAGATACCGCACAGCGCGGCCGGCTGGCGGATGCTGCCGCCGGTGTCGGTGCCCAGACTGCCGGGCACTTCGCTGGCAGCGACGGCCGCGGCGCTGCCACCGCTACTGCCGCCCGGTACGCGGCTCGTGTCCCACGGGTTGTGGGCCGGGTAAAAGCCGCTATTCTCATTGCTTGACCCCATAGCAAATTCGTCGCAGTTGGTTTTGCCAACAATGACAGCGCCGGCATCGTGCAGGCGTTGTACCACGGTGGCGTTATAGGGCGGGACAAAGGTTTCCAGGAGGCGCGAGGCGCACGTGGTTGGGACGCCGTGGGTGCAGATAACGTCTTTGATGGCCAGGGGGATGCCGCGCAGGGGCGCGGGTGGGGTGCGTCCGCGTTCGGCGTCGGCGGCGCGGGCCTGCTCTAGCGCCTGTTCGGCCGTAACGGTGAGAAAGGCGTGTATCTGGGGTTCGACAGCGTTCATACGGGCCAGGCACCGCTCGGTGAGTTCTACCGCGGTAATGTCGCCAGCGTCGAGGGCTTCACGCGCGGCGCGTATGGTTAGGAGTTCTTGTTCTTTCATAAGTTCTGCTGTTGCTCACTTGTGGCAGTCTCCGGCGGGCGGAGGGCTGCGCATCGGTTTCCGATATTCAGGGCTATTGTACCATGGCATGCGCGGGTATAGCGCGGGGATAGGGGGGTGACAGAAATTTTTCCGCGGCCTGGGAGCGCAGGCGTCCCGCCTGCTCCGGGGCGGGCAAGATACCCGCGCTCCCAGGAAATTCCCCCCAACTGTCAACAGGTACTAGCGCAGAATAACCGTACCGCAATAATCGCACTTCATCTGCCCCGGCTCAATCTCGCCGCCACACGCCGGACACGTACTCACCTGCGCGTGTATCTCTACCCCCGCCTTGAGCAGCGCCGCCTCATTGTCGGCCAGTTGCTTGCGTAGCTCCTTCAGGCGGGCCTGGTAGGCGCTGGTGGGCATCTCGCCCGACGCCTTGAGCCGCTCCACATCAGCAATACTCTCGTGCAGCATCATGCGCTGCGCCTTCAACCCCTCCACGCTATAGTCTATCGCCTCGGTTTCAAGCGTTGGCGCGGGGCGTTGGGGAATAGAAGCCACAAACCAGGCCACCACCACAATAATCACCGAGATAATCACCCCCGCCAGCAGCGGGTTATACCAGAAGGGCGCAGCCTCGCGGGCGATAGCCAGCGATTGCACCCCGTCGCCTTTTGTGGCCACCACCACGCGGGGGTTGCCCCCTAGCGTACCGGCGCTAATACGCGCCACCCCGGAAGGATAGCGCTTGATGGTTTGTTCGCGGCCAGACAGATCAGTGAACATCGCCAGTATACCATTATCGGTACCCACAAAGACTTCATTCTGGCCGTCGCCGTCGGTATCGGCAACATCAATATCATTGACCCGCTCTGGCAAGACCGTTGACCAGAGTTCCGTCCCATCCAGGCGATAGGCCCAGAACCCGCCCTCCTTGCCGCCCACCAGAAACTCGCGCGCGGTCGGGTCGCCATCTACCTCCCCCTCGCGTATCTGCGTCACCGCCTGCCCGACGGTCGTACTGAAGGCCGGGTCGGGTTGGCCACTCTCAAAGAGCAGGAGCTTGCTCTGGTCGCCGCCGATAAGCAATTCGGTTGTGCCGTCGCCATTCAAGTCGTAGCCGCGCAGCCGGCGCAAATCCTCGCCCAGGGAATACTCCCAGATTTGCTCGCCGTTGGCGTCGAAAAGCCCCACCGTGCCATTGTGGTTGGCCGCCGCGATATGCACAACGCCGCCTATTCTGGCCTCGTCCAACCCGCGGATATAGTCGCCCATAGAAAGCCGGCTTTGCCAGAGTTGCTGCCCCTGCGCATTGACCGAGAGCAGCACCCCATCATTATCGCCAACGACTATCTGGGAGCCGCTATCAAAGCGCATCACGGCAATACGGCTCAACGCCTGGAGGCGGGCGGGTATCGTCGCATTCCAGATGGTTGACCCATCGCCGCGTAGCGCCGTAATCATCACCACCTCGCTATTCGCCTCCGCGATAATCACATCCTCTACCCCATCGCCATCAACATCGCCCATAGTCGAAACCACCGCCCCCTCGCGCTGGAAGAATGCGTTACCATTGGCATCGAGAATAGCCACCCCCTGCGCATTCTGCACAAACACGTCGTCCTGCCCATCGCCATTCAAGTCTATTACCTTGACGGAATCGGCTTCGGGGAGATCGTAGCTCCAATCGCTGCTGGTCTGCACTTTGGCCGGGGTATCGCTGGTAAACGTCAAAAAGCCCGTAAAGCCCATCACCAGCACTATCATAATAACAGCCAGGACAATCGTTACGATTTTCATGGGGCATTCCTCCGTTGCAACTGTCTATAGGCAATTTTGAGCATCGTAAGAATATCGCCCGGCTCAATCGTTGTCTTTTGTGCGGTAGCCTGAATGCTGATGCTATCCTCCTCTATGCTAATGCGGGTAATCGTATAGCCGCCAGCGCGCGTGCCGGGCTGTGCTTCGGGGGTGCGGGCTACCGCATACACATGCGGATTCACGGCCAGTTTAATCTTAATTTCCTGCGCATTCTTAAACTTGGCCGGCTTGGTTTTCATCTTCCCGCTCCGGCTGCGCTTGCGATAGCTCAGGCGTACCTTGACAATTTCCATTGCGGTGAAGCGCAACACATTGCCATCGTGCAGTTTAGCCTTGAGATTCAGCCACTCATCGCGGTAATAGTCCACCTTGAGGCCGCGGGCGTTTTTGGCCTGGCGCATCAGCTTTTCCTGCTTTTGCGGGCCCGTCAGGTCAAGGTGCCCGATGAAATTGCTCTTCTGGGCCGCGTCATCCCGCAGCGCATAGATAACCTCGCGGGCCGTGTGGTAGTGTTTGGGCAGGCGCAGCACCCCTTCCCTGGCAACACTGGTTCGGATACGACCGGGGCGGCTTGAGATATGCTGTACTAGCAGCACAATAAAAGTAATAACAAAAGCGGCGATTTCAGCAATAATGGGGTCTACCGTGACATATACAACGGCGAGTACCGCGCTGATAAAGATAGTTCCCCCTATCGTGAGAAACCACTTCCCACCATCAGGGCGCACAGCTATCATGACGGCCCGGGCTGTGATGATAGCCGCAAGCCAGCAAAAGGCCCCCACCAGCGCAAAGATCAGGCTATCAAAGCCAAGCGTATACTCAACCAAAAAGAAGGGCACACCAAGTAAAAGCAATACCCACGAAATCCAGATACGTTTGCGGACAGGGGCGGCGTAGGTCACTAACTTTTGCGCGTACTTGTCCAGCTTTTCTTGCTGTTCGTTGTGGCGAAGAATGAGGCCATCCATCACGTTGAGCACTGCGCGGGGGGTGTTGCTGATGGTGATATAGATTGGCTCAGCCATGACTACCTCCATTCAGCGACTATACGAACACTATCATTACGTAGACGACTACCGGCCATTTGCCATTCGACTTTCATTATACTACAATCATTTTTGTTATGCGTATTTGTTACACAGCATTTGACGTGGTGCCCAGTCCGAAAGGGGCCAGCGTACACATCACCCATTTTGTGCGTGGCCTGGTGGGGGCCGGCCACGCGGTTGACCTGCTCACGGCGGGGGATGGGGTGTTGCCCGCCGAAGAGGAGTATGAGGGGGCGCGGGTGCTGCGCGTGCCGCCGGGCGACGACATGAACTTTCTGGTACGGGCGGTTGCCTTTGGCGAGTTTGTCCAGTCGCACCTGGCCGCCGCCGCCCCCTACCAGGTTGTCCACTACCGCTCAATATGGGGCGGGCTCCCGCTTACCCGCGCCCGCCATCGCCACGGCTACCGTACCCTGTTCGAGGTCAACGGCCTGCCAAGCGTCGAGTTGAAATACCACTACCCCGACCTGCGCGACAGCCCCCTGGTCGCCAAACTACGCGAACAGGAGTTAGCCACCCTGGCGCTGAGCGACGTCGTAGTCTGTCCGTCGGATGTAACCCGCGCCTTTCTCGTGAGCCTGGGGGTACCGCGCAGCCGCATTCGGATTATTCGGAATGGCTTTAGCACGCGCCACTTCTCCCCCACACCCCTGCCGTCGCTCAATGGCGATACTGTGCCCACCGTGGTTTACGTCGGGACGCTGGCCGACTGGCAAGGGCTCGAAACGCTGGTAGACGCCATGCGCCTGGTTCTTGCACAGCATCCGGCCCACTTGCAGATTATCGGGCGCGGGCGCAAGCGGCAACGCAAGGCGTTGGCCAAACGCATCCACAAACTGGGGTTGGAGCAGCACATCGAGGTACAGGCGGCCGTGCCCCACCATGCCATTGCCGCGCTGATAGCGGGGGCGCACGTTTGTGTGGCTCCGCTGGCGCTCAACGACCGCAACCTGGTGCAAGGATGTTGCCCCATCAAAGTGATTGAGTATATGGCCGCCGGGCGTCCAGTGGTGGCCGCCAACTTGCCGGTGGTGCGCGAACTGGTGTATGAAGGGCGCGACGGCCTGCTGTTCGCGCCGGGCGATGCCCACGATCTGGCGCGGCAGATACTGGCCGTGCTGGATGATGGGGCGCTGGCGCAGCGACTCGCGGAGAGCGCCGCAGAGCGAGCGCACGCCAACTTCACCTGGCACGAAGCGGAAAAGAAATTGCTCAGGGTGTATGAGGAACTGTTGCTTGCTGCTGACCCGTAGCGCCCAGTTCGGCATATAGCCGCAGATTTTCCTCAAGCTCGCGGGCGGGGGTAAACGAACGCACCACCGTCTGGCGGGCATGGTGGCCCAGATGTTGCCGCAAGTCGGGGTCATCAATCAAGCGTTCAACAGCGCTGGTCAATGCTTCTGCATTGCCGGGCGGAACCAGCAACCCATTGACGCCATCTTCCATCACATCGGCCATACCGCCCACGGGAGTAGCGATAATAGCCCGCCCGCACGCCATCCCCTCCAGCAGCGCATTGGGCAAGCCATCGTGCAGCGAGGGTAGCAGCAAAATATCAAACATGCGATAATAGGCCGGCATAGATTCGGGGGCCACGTCGGGAAGCATAACCAGGGGGAGAATGGGGTGCTGCTTTTGAAAAACCTTGAGCATATCCTTATCGTCGCCGCTACGCACACCGCCCACCAGCAACAGGCCCGCCGGGCGGCGGGCCGCTATCTGGCGATAGGCCATCAACAAGGTGGCCAACCCCTTCTTTGTTCGCGCTTCGCCAGCAAAGCCAAGCACCGGCAAACTCTGGAGCGCGGGCAAGATGGGGCGCGTTTCGTCCGGCTCTGGCGTAGGGGTAAAATGGGTAGTATCCACCCCGTTGGGAATATAGCGCACAGAGCGGCCAGGCGCAAGGGCCTGAGCTTTGCGTACCAGGTCGTGCGTGTTGGCCGTTATAGCGTTGGCGTGGTGCAGCGCGTAGAGGATATGGGATGCGCGGCGCGGCTCAAAAATGGCATGGTCAAGGTCGTTGCCGCGGGCGCTAATGACGGATGGGATGCCCAGGTAGTGCCCGGCATAGGTTGCCAGAAAGCCGGCCTGGGTGACAAAGTAAGCATGCAACAGGTCGAAGGGGGCCTGGCTATGGGTGGCGACCAGATAGCGGAACCACTCGGCCAGGGTGTCATCGGTGCGGGTTGTGGCCCCAAGCCGATGTATCGTTACACCGTCGCGTTGGGTATGGACAACCTGGCCCGGCGGAACGGCGGTGGTTGCCGAAATAACATGGACATCGTGACCGGCCGCGGCCAATGCCTGGGCCAGGCGTTGGCACGAGATAGCAAGCCCCCCCATATCGGGCGGGTACTTTTCGGTAAGAAACGCTATACGCAGGAGATTCATAATGGATAACCTCCCTCCAACGTGCCCCTACTGTGGCACACAGAATAGACCAACGGCCCGCCACTGTAGCGGGTGTGGTGCGGCCTTGTCTCCAACTGCCGACCCGGCTCCCGCCAGCACACCAACCAGCGGGGCGGAGGGCCGCAAGGCCACCCAATGTGAAATGGTCATCGGTTTTCTTATTCCACGACGTTGTGAGAATGTGGCGCTTGGGCGCTGCGTGCAATGTGGGCGCAGCTTTTGTGATGAACATCTCTCGCTCACCGAGCAGGGCATGATCTGCGTTGCCTGTGAGCAAGGCCTGGATCGGCCGGTTGCTATGGCCGAAACGGACTCAACCTATGACACCAGCGATATGCTGCTGTTTTATACCGCGACCACGTGGGGCGACGATGATGAGCGCTGGCACTCGGATGACGACGACGATACCTTCTCAGATCTGAGTTAGCGGCAGGTTCATTGCTCATCGTCAAGCGCCATAGTCAGTTGGCGGGGGGACGAGGCGGCAATGGAGACACCCGCTTGCTGGTGCGCTACGGCATAGTTGATCAACATTAACTCGGCGCCCTTTTCGGCGTTATGCTGCTTGTAGTTGTTCATACCATATTGTAACTGCCATTCATACCAATAGGCAAATGGGAAAAGCTCCCGCACTGCGGGCGAATCGTCGTAGGTGATGAGCCAGCGGTGTGGGCAGGCGTGCATAGCCTGGGCAAAGGTTGCGTGGTCAAAGCTCGTGTGTAACACGCCGCGCCGGCCATAGAGCCGCGATGGGGTAGCCGTGTAGTAGGGTGGGTCAAGGAAGATGAAGCAGGATTCGCCCCCCTCGCCAAGTACCTGGCGGTAGTCGTAGTTGGTTATGCGCACCCCTTCTAGCAGCGGGCCCAGACGGGCCAGGCGCTCAATGGAGGAGGGCGTAAAGCGGTGTTGGAAGGCATAGCGCGAATAGCCGCCGGCCTCAACCGTTCCCGAAAAGCTAATCCGATTCAGCACAAAGAAGCGTACGGCGCGCTCGCGGGGGGCGAGGGTGGCGGTGTCGGTATGTAACAATTCGTAGAAGAGGTCGCGTCCGTCTGTACGGGTCTGTTTGATGGCGGCCACCTCTGCGGCCAGTTGGACTGAATCGTGTTGGGCCTGCTGCCAGAAGTGGTACAGCTCTGCGTTCAGGTCGTTTATCCAGTAGGTGCGGTGGGGATAGTGTTGCTTCAGGTAGAGAAAGAGCGAGCCGCCCCCGACAAAGGGTTCGCGGTATTCGCTAACGTCGGGCGGCACATAGCCGGCCAGCAGCGTGACCGCGCGTGACTTGCCGCCGGGGTAGCGCAGCGGGCTCTTATACATGCGCTGGCTCCTCCTCCCCCGCGCCGGTCACAATAGCCAGCATACGCTTATTCTCTGTGATAAAATCATCGCAGCGGGCACAGGCCGCAAAGGCCGGCGGGTGCATTGCCTGGCGGATACCCTGGTAGCGCTGGCTCTCCCACACCGCGGCAAATGGTTGTTCGCGGATATTGCCCAGGGGTGGGATGCGTTCGCGCATCATACAGCAGGGGTATACATCGCCGTTATAATCTATGAGGGCATGTGTCCAGGGGGCAAAGCAGGGGTTGTAGCGATACCACCCCATCGCAAAGCGGCCCCGCTTGCTGTGGCGGATATGGCGCGGGTCGCGCCCAAAGGGGTACGCCTCGTCTTCATGCGCCATAAGCCCCAGGGCCAGCGCACGGTGGGCCAGGGTCGGCGCGATAGTTGCATTATACTGCTCGATATGGCGGCGCGAGAGGGAGAGGTATTCGCCGCAATGGTCATCTACCCCGATAAGGTTCAAGCTGGTGGCCCCCAGGTCGGCAACGAGATCGGGCAGGGGTTGCAACGTGGTATAGTTGATGCGATTAACAACCGTATTGACTCGGATAGCCAGCTTGCCCTTGTGGTGCCAGCGGGCAAAATATGCTATCGCGTGGGTGGTCTTTTTCCAGGCGTGGGGCGTGCCGCGCACCTTTTCGTGTGTCTTGCGGTCGGGCGAATCTAGCGACACATTGACCGAACGGAGCCCGGCCTGGATCAAGCGTTTGGCCATATCCTTGTTGACCAGCGTGCCATTGGTGGTCATATTCACGCGCATACCCAGGGCGCTGGCGTGGGCTATCAGGTCGGGCGTGTCGGGCCGCAACAGCGGTTCGCCGCCGCTAAGGTGTAACTTGCGGCACCCTAGATCGGCTAACTCTGCGAAGAGGTGGCGCAAGCGCTCGCTGCTGAGCGAATCGCCGTAGGGCCGCCGCCAGTGGTTGCACATTTCGCAATGCAAATTGCAACGCGGTATAATCTTCAGTTTCACCGAAAGCGGACGAAAGGGCCGCGCATCCTGCACCGCCGCCCGGAACGTTTCCGCTTCGGCGCATATTTCATCAAGGGAATACATAACCTGTATTGTAGCACCAGTAGGGGGGTTCGTCATGAGCTATGGCCGGTTTGGGGAGGGGAACAGCGTTTCACGGCGCAGGGCGCTGGTGCGGTGTCTCATGCTGTTGTGTTGCTTGCTGGCGGGGTGTGCCCCCGGACGCCCGGCGCAACCAGAGCCGTCTGCATCTCCCACCACCAGCGGATTGAGCGGGGCGCTCCTGTCCCCCACGGCCCCACCCACGCACCCCCCGACGCTAGAACTGCTGGTACCGCCGACGCCATTACCCACCCCGACAACGCCGCCCTACGTGGGGCCGGGCAGTGAGGTACCGACCCCAACCCTGATACTGGCCACCGCTACCCCAACCCCGACGGCTCAGATGCGCGGGGGGATGCTGGCCTTTGTTTCCAACCGCGATGGCAACCGCGAAATCTACACCATGGGGGCCGACGGCGGCAACCAGCGCAACCTCACCCGCAACGCGGCCCAGGATTATGCCCCGTCCTGGGGCCCCGATGGGGTGGCTATCGCCTTTGAAACCGAACGCGACGACAACCAGGAGATTTTCCTGGTATCGAGCGACGGACAGAACCAGACCAATCTCACCAACCAGCGTTTGCCCGACTATGGGGCCGCCTGGGCGCCAGATGGTCAGTACCTCGCTTTTGAATCGGTGCGCGACGGCAATTCGGAAATCTATACCATGCGCCGCGACGGCTCGGAGCAAACCCGCCTGACCGACTACCCGGCCTACGATGCAGACCCGGTCTGGTCGCCGCGGGGCGACACTATCGCCTTTGAATCGTTGCGCAAAGGGCACCGCGAAATCTACCTGATGCGGCCGGATGGTGGGGAGCAACGCCGCCTGACGACCCAGGCCGCGCTTGACTATGACCTGGCCTGGTCGCCAGAAGGATCGCACATTGCCTTTGTGGCCTTTTCCGTTGACCGCGCCGACATCTTTGTTATCAATGCCGACGGTTCGGGCGGGTTACAACTGACCAGTGGCTACGACTATGACCCGGCCTGGTCGCCCGACGGTCAGCGGATTGCGTTTGTTTCGCACCGCGATGGCAACGCCGAAATCTACGTTATGGACGCCGATGGGAGCAACCAGATCAACCTGACCAACCACGCCGCCCGCGACTATGACCCGGCCTGGTCGCCCGACGGTCAGCGGATTGCGTTTGTCTCGCACCGCGATGGCAACGCCGAAATCTACGTTATGGACGCCGACGGACAAAGCCAGACGCGCCTGACGACGACAGACGCGACCGAGTGGTCGCCGGTGTGGCAGCCGGGGCCGTAGCGGGGGGGCTACACGTCCATGTGGGTCTGGCTAGTGGTGTTTTTGCGGGCCGGTTGCACGTGCTTGAAGGTGCCAAAGGGGGGGGGCATTTTAACCATTGTTCCCTGGAGCAATTCCGTAATCGTGTATACCTGGATGCGCGGATAATCCTGGTTCCAGCCGGGCGAATGGTAGAATCCAGCGCTGGCCGCCTCAGAAATCATATCGCGGGTGGGGGGTTCTAGCGTGATAAAGACGCCTATCTGGGCCTGCTCACGCTCGACCGTGCCAAGCAAGTCGCGGATGTCACCACTCTTGACCTTACCCGATTTTACCTGCACGAGCGCTCGTTTGGCTTTGCTTGTGGCATCATCAATGAAGTTGATAACCCCATCAATACCCTTGTCGCTACCCTTCTTGCCCTGCTTACTGCCGGTCTGTCCCCTGGAGGGGCGGGCCCGCACCAACGAAAGCGCCCACCATTCAAACTGATGGCGGTTTTGTTGGGCCAGGTGGCGGGCGGATGCTTCATCTTTGGGTTCGCCCGTAATAGTAAACTGGATACCGGGGAACATCTGCTCCATGCGGTACTTGACCAGCGCAATAGCCAGATGGGTAATATCTATCCCAATCCAGTGGCGGTTGAGCTTGTGCGCTGCGGCTACCGCAGTGCCACACCCGCAAAAGGGATCGAGCACAATATCGCCTTCGTTGCTGCTCGCCTCGATAATGCGTTCGAGCAGGGCCAGCGGTTTCTGGGTAGGGTAGCCTATGATCTCTTTGCCAAGCGCAGGGGGTATATCTGTCCATACATCGGATATTTTTTCTCCCAGGCTCTCATCAAGGTAGCGTTTATACCGTGGATAGCCGGAGCTGGTGTACACAATGCGCCCTTGATCCTCAAGCTCCTGCATCCGTTCTTTTGCATAGACCCAACAGCGCGACTCGCCGGGTTGTATCCCCTTCCATTCGTAAACCTGACCGGCTGAGGCTCGTTGCATAGGGGCCGTCAAGTCACCCAGACTGTAGCGACGGTTGGTTCCCTCCTCAACATGTCGGTATTCCTTCTGAACATAGGCCGGGTCGAGCGGGCTATAAAACTGGTTCCAGGTTTCCTGGCCGGCGTGTTTGGCATAGACCAGCAGCACATCATGGACTGCGCCAAACTTGCGTTTGACATTGCCTTTTGCGTTGATGCGTTGCCATATCACCTCATTGCGAAAGTTGACCGCACCAAAGATAGAATCCATCAAAATTTTGAGGTAATGGCTGGCGGTCGGGTCACAGTGGAGGTAGATTGTGCCAGTTGGCTTGAGGACGCGGTAGAGCTCTACCATGCGGGCGGCCATCATTACAAGGTAGGCCATCATCTGGTTGGTACCGATAAACGAGCGCAGGGCACTGACCATATCCCCAACACTACCGCCAGTGTGGGTGACCAGTTCGTGGTAGGTGTGTTCGGTGGCGATGTTCCAATGCCAGGTATCTTCAAAGGCCGTAATTTGTGCTTCACTCTCTTTGCCGCCTTCCTCTTTGAATAGCACATTATAGCTTCTGTTGCTGTTAAAGGGCGGGTCAAGGTATATCAGATCAACGCTTTCATCCTGAATATGCTCACGTAGAATAAACAGGTTGTCGCCGTAGTAAAGTTGGTGAGTTACCATAACAATGCTCCTGGTTCGTCTGAATTTCGTCTGAATGTGGGATACTCCTTGCCCTGTATTGTAGCAGATGTGGAACCCGCACCCCCCACTATGCCTAACAGCCTACTGTAATCTTATGTTCATATACGATACCAGGCCGCAACCGCGCAATCGGCTATAGTAACCATAATCATCACGCAAGCCATTGCATTGAACGTTGCCAC
>DAOTUK010000111.1:0-23857 GCA_034437375.1 Chloroflexaceae bacterium
GGCACATTGACTTTTCATACCCCCCATAGTATACTTGCCGCTATCTGAAGAAGCGCAATTTTGTCTCCCCCCAACGTTCTTCAAAAGAGAAACCCGGCCGCCGATTATTGTACCAGAAGCAAGAAAAAACCAGGAAGCACCCATATGCCACGAATGAGCCGTAAAGCGATTGAAAAACTCATACAAGAGCAAGGAACCTCGCTCGACCTGCAACGCAAAAACCTGCAACGCCTCAACCTCGCCAACCTGCACATGCCCGGCGTCTGCCTGAGCTACGCTGTGCTCGACGAAGCCAACCTGAGCCATAGCAACCTGCAAAACGCCCTCCTCAATGGAGCCCGGCTGAGCGGCGCCAACCTCAGCCAGACAACCCTCAGCGAGGCCAACCTGCAAGGCAGCGATCTGAGCCGCGCCAGTCTGCAACAAGCCAACCTGCGCGACGCCAACCTGCACGCCGCCAACCTCGTTGGGGCCGACGTGCGCCAGTGTACCCTCACCCGCGCCCGCCTCAGCGAAGCCGACCTGCGCGATGCCGACCTCTACGAAGCCGACCTGCGCGACGCCGACCTTTCCTCGGCCGGCCTCATCGGTGCAAAGCTCACCAGCGTCAACGCCCAGAAAGCCCTGCTTACCGGCGCCGATATGCAAAAAGCCGACCTGGAACGGGCCGACCTGCGCGACGCCGACCTGCGCGGCGCCAGTCTGGACGAAGCCAACCTCAAGCACGCCAACCTGGCCAACGCCAACCTGGCGACCGCCGACCTGCGCGGCGCCAACCTGCTCGAAGCCACCTTGCACCAGACCAACCTGCGCGGCGCTCGCTACAACCGCCGCACCATCTGGCCGCGGGGCTTTACCCCCTACTACGTCGGTCTCATCCTCGCCGAAGACGACCAGAGCTACGCCAACGATAACACCATCTGGCCCGGCAAACCCTACCCTCTGGGAGCTTCCTGGGATGGACAAGGCGTGAACTTTGCGCTCTTCTCCGAGAACGCCACCCGCGTTGAACTCTGCCTCTTTGATAGCGCCGACGCCCCCAACGAATCGGCCCGCATCGTCATGCCCGAACAAACTGACGGCGTGTGGCACGTCTACTTGCCCAACATCCACCCCGGCCAGGTCTACGGCTACCGCGTCCACGGGCCCTACAATCCCTACGAAGGGTTGCGCTTCAACCCCCACAAATTGCTGATAGACCCCTATGCCAAAGCCTTAACCAGCACCCTGAACTGGAACGACTCCATGTTTGGCTACCCCGTGGGCGAACAGGCCGAAGACCTGGACATGGACAAACGCGACAGCGCCCCCTTCATGCCCCGCTGTGTCGTCATAGACCCCACCTTCCCCTGGGGCGACGACCGCCACCCCCGTACCCCGCTCTACAAATCTATCATCTACGAACTACACGTCAAAGGCTTTACCAAAATGCACCCCGGCGTACCCGAAGCGTTGCGCGGCACCTACGCCGGCCTGGCTACCCCCGCCGTCATCGAATACTTGCAATCGCTTGGCGTTACCGCCGTCGAACTCATGCCCGTACATCAGCACGCCGACGAGCGCTTTCTGGTCGAACGCGGCCTCAGCAACTACTGGGGCTACAACACGCTCAACTTCTTTGCACCCGAAATACGCTATAGCCGCGCGAACCGCCCCGGCGACCAGGTGCATGAATTCAAGTCTATGGTACGCGCCCTGCACGCGGCCGGCATCGAGGTTATTCTGGATGTAGTGTATAACCACACCGCCGAAGGCAACCACCTGGGCTCCACCCTCTCGCTGCGGGGCATAGACAACCCCGCCTACTACCGCCTCTCCACCGAAAACCCGCGCTACTACGTAGACTATACCGGCTGTGGCAACAGCGTGAACATGATGCACCCCCACACGCTCCAACTGGTGATGGACAGCTTGCGTTACTGGATTACCGAAATGCACGTTGACGGATTCCGCTTCGACCTGGCCGCCACCCTGGCCCGCGGCCTGCACGAAACCGACCGCCTCTCCGCCTTCTTCGACATCATCCATCAAGACCCGGTTATCTCACAAGCCAAGCTCATCGCCGAGCCATGGGATCTAGGGCCCGGCGGCTACCAGGTGGGCAAGTTCCCCGTGCTCTGGTCTGAATGGAACGGCAAATACCGCGATACCGTGCGGCGCTTCTGGAAGGGCGACGATAGCCAGGTCGGCGAACTAGCCTACCGTCTGGCCGGCTCCAGCGACCTCTACCAGCACAACGGCCGCTCACCTTACGCCAGTATCAACTTCATCACCTCGCACGATGGCTTTACCCTGCGCGACCTGGTGAGCTACCGCGAAAAGCATAACCTGGGCAATGGCGATAGCAACAACGACGGCGACGACCACAACAATAGCTGGAATTGTGGAGCCGAAGGGCCCACCGACGATCCCCAGATTCGCGCCTTGCGCGGGCAATATATGCGCAACCTGATGGCTACCTTGCTGCTATCGCAGGGTGTCCCCATGCTGCTGGCCGGCGACGAACGCGCCCGCACCCAGAACGGTAACAACAACGCCTATTGCCAGGACAACGAGATTAGCTGGATTGATTGGAACCTGGATGGCGACGCCAGCGATATGCTCAACTTTACGCGCCAGCTCGTCCACCTCCGCACGCGCCACCCGGTCCTGCGGCGGCGGCGCTTTCTTCAGGGGCGGCGCATCCATGGAAGCGACATCCGCGATATTGTGTGGTGGCGGCCCGACGGCGAAGAGATGAGCAACGACGAATGGAGCAGTAGCTTTGTCCGCTGCCTGGGAATGCTGCTCAACGGACAGGCTATGAACGAGCTTGACGAGCGCGGCCACCGCGTCTACGACGATATTCTGCTGCTGCTCATCAACGCCAGCGAACATACCCTCCCCTTTTTGATACCGCCCGCGATGGAAGGACTCCCCTGGCACACCTTGATAGACACCACACAGCCCCATAAGCCCAATCATTCGCCGCAACACTCTGGCCAGCGCTACCCGCTCCAGGCCTATTCGCTAGTGCTGCTGGTACAGCGCTGTTATACCAACGGCAACTATTCCTGAGATAACGCGGCGCCCGGCCCTGGGTGTGCCAGCTATTTTCCGCTCCTGGGAGCACGGGCGAGACGCTCGCGTACCCAGGGGTTACCACGTAATCAGAATTGCTCTATACCACCATACCTACGACGATACCCCGTAAGAATTGTTGAGATACTATACTTTGTAATATGTGCAATATCTTTTTTCCCTGACGTTTTTTCTTCATGTGCAGGGGAAAACAGGTCTTTGTTGCGACTATTACTATTTTCTTGTTTTGCCTTCCCCACACGGACGGATTTCCGGACGTTATCGTATGCTTGCGGAGGGTATATCATGAGTGTCAGTGATAGAGTAATGGTGCGAACCAGTGGCGAATGTGGCGTTATTGTAAGTGTTGGACTGTTGCATGCGGATGTGTTGATAGATCATGGAAAAGTGATACGAGTGCTGAAGATCAATCTTGCCCGAGTCCATTGTTAAGCGCAGTTCCGGGGGGAGCGTGGGGCATCGCCGCCTTGCCTCGCGTCACCCCTCCCCGCCTTGCGTCTGCTCGCACCCCTGCCCCCCGCCTCGCGCCTTCTCGCCTCACAAGAGCATATTATCTATGAGCCGGGTTTGCCCAATACGCACAGCCAGCGAACAAAGCGCCCCTTCCTCCTGATTAACCCACGCCAACTCCTGGAGCGTGCGGGGGTGGGACACGCTGACATATTCACAGTGGGCCAGTGGTTCCAGATTGAGCACCTCTTGCATCGCCTCGCGCAGCGCGTCGCCAGCACAGGTACCGTGGTGGTAGCGTTGTCTGGCGTTGGATAGCGCCCGGTATAGCACGGTTGCCGCCTGTCGTTCGGGGGTGGACAGGTAGGCGTTGCGGCTACTCATCGCCAGGCCATCTGGTTCGCGCACCGTCGGGCACACCACAATCTCGGTAGGGATGTTCAGGTCGCGCACCATCGTCTGGATAACAACCGTCTGTTGAGCATCTTTTTGCCCGAAGTAGGCGCGGTGGGGTTGGACAATATTGAGCAATTTGCAGACGACCGTAGCCACACCGCGAAAGTGGCCGGGGCGGGCGGCCCCTTCAAGCCCGCTGCTTATCTGCTCAACCTGAACGTAGGTTTGATAATCGGGGGGGTATATATCGGCCGCGTCGGGCAGAAAGACCAGGTCGGTATCCAGGGCGCGGAGCAGTTCCAGGTCGCGCTCGATATTGCGGGGGTAGCGATCCAGATCTTCAGCCGGGCCAAACTGGGTCGGGTTGACAAAAATACTTACCGCGGCCGCGCCACAGTCTGCTTTTGCCTGGCGTACCAGGCTCAGGTGGCCTTCGTGCAAATAGCCCATGGTTGGCACCAGGCCTACCCGTTCGAAGGGGGCGCGGGCGGCCCGCAGGGCGGATATTGTTTTGCAAATGTCCATTTGCGTTCCCGTGTCTTTCTCAACAATCGGTAGCACAGGCCAGCAGGGCACGAGGTATTCAGCATAGAACACGGGCGAGCGGGGCGTGGGGCGTACTGGCAGCACGGAGTATTGTAGTACAAAGTGGGCAAGCAGGCAACAGGGTGCCGCAGAGTGGGTGTTCACCCTTGCCCCTCCTGGGAGCGCGAGCGTCTCGCTTGCTCCGGGGTGGGCAAGATGCCCGCGCTCCCAGCGTTTCTCCCATATGTGAACCGTTACGCCGCAGATAGTCGTAGAACCGGTGGGCCATGTTTTGCGTATAATACACAGGGAACAATCGAAGCAAGACAACTTCGGGATGTGTGAGGAGGTGGGGCGAAACCATGGGAGAACTGGTGGTGGCGGTGCTGGTGGTCGTTGTTGGCTCAGCGCTTTGTTCGGGAACAGAGGCGGCGTTATTTTCGGTCGGGCTGATCAAGGTGCGTCAGTTGGCTGAAGCAAAGGTACCGGCGGCGCAGGTGCTGCTGCCCATTCGAGAGAAGATGAGTCGCCCGATTGCGACCATTGTTATTCTCAACAATATCTTTAACATTGTGGGAAGTATTGTCGTGGGGGGGTTGGCGGCCGCCCGCCTGGGCAGCGAGTGGGTGGGGGTCGTTTCGGCCGTGCTCACGTTTGCGGTCATCATTGGGGCCGAAATTATCCCCAAGACGTTTGGCGAGCGCTATGCCGAGCCGATAGCGTTGTTTATGGCCCGCCCGGTGGCTAGTTTGACCCTGCTCATGCTGCCGCTGGTCTGGACGATTGAACGGCTGGTATCGCCCATTACCAAAGGGGCTATCAAGCCTGTGACCAACGAGGCCGAGATACAACTTCTGGCGCAGATTGGGCAGCAGGAGGGCAGCATCGAGGGCGACGAGGCGACGCTTATTCAGCGCGTCTTTCGCTTGAACGATATGACCGCGGAGCGGTTGATGACGCCGCGGGTGAGCCTCACCTACTTGCGCGGACACCAGACGATTGCCGAGGCCCGCGATCAGATTATTGCGTCGCCCCATAGCCGCATTCTGGTGATTGGCGATTCTATAGATGAGGTGCTCGGTATTGTGCTAAAGCACGATTTGCTGGTATCGCTCATTCAGGGGCCAGACGGGCAGACCATTGCCCAGGTAGCGCGAAAGGCCCACTTTGTCCCGGAGACGGCGCGGGCCGATATGTTGCTGACGACGTTTCAGCAACGCCGCCAGCATTTGTCGGTGGTGGTAGATGAGTTTGGCGGGGTGGCGGGGGTGGTATCGCTTGAAGATGTGCTAGAGGTGTTGACGGGGGAGATTGTAGACGAAACCGACCGTATTGTAGATTTGCAGGAGTGGGCGCGGCGGCGGGCCTCCATGCTCTCGCGCAAGAAGTAGGGCCCGCCGCCCGCTATCCGGCTACAAATCTTCTTCGGGAATGCCAAGCATATGGGCCACGGCCAGCCGGTCGCCCTGCTGCTGTTGGAGCGCCAGCATCACCAGCCGGACGCGCACTTCGCCCAGAACTGCATCCATACTCCGCCCGCGTTGGAGCATGTGCGAGAGGGCCGCCGTCAACAGGTCGTCCTGGTCGTCGTCCTCGTCGTCGGGCAAGTGCAGATGTTCCGCTCCGATAATGCCGGCCTGCGAGAGAACGACGGCCCGTTCGATGGTATTTTCCAGTTGGCGCACATTGCCAGGCCAGTCATGAACGAACAATTGTTCTAGTGCGTCCTCAGCAATGCGCGGCACGCTGCCATCGGCCTGCTTCTTGCGCGAGAGGAAATGCTGTACCAGCAGGGGAATATCGTCTTTACGCTCACGCAGGGGCGGCAAGGCAATCGTGATGACGTTCAGGCGATAGTAGAGATCTTCGCGGAAGGTGCCTTCGGTAACATCGTGTTCCAGGGTGCGGTTGGTGGCGGCAATGATGCGCACGTCGGCGGTCATCGTTACATTGCCGCCCACCCGCTCAAAGGTGTGATCCTGGAGCACGCGCAGCAACTTTTTCTGGGTAGAGGCGCTCATCTCGCCAATTTCATCCAGGAAGATAACCCCCTTTGCGGCCCGTTCAAAGCGGCCCTTGCGCTGGGCCATCGCCCCCGTAAACGCGCCCTTCTCGTGGCCAAATAGCTCGCTTTCTAGCAGCGTCTCTGGCAGGGCCGCACAGTTGACGGTGACAAAGGGCTTGTCGCGGCGGGGCGAGCTCTGGTGGATGAGGCGGGCCACCACCTCCTTGCCCGTGCCCGACTCGCCGGTAATCAGCACGGTTGCATCGCTACTGGCCACCCGTCCGATGAGCTTGTAGACCTCCTGCATAGCCGTGCTCCGCCCGACCAGCGTATCTCGCGGGTCTTTCTCGCTCGATTGCTGCTCCAGGTTGTGAACTCGGCGCGTCAGGTGGCAATATTCAAGGGCCCGTTCAATCACCCGCATAATGCTATCCGGGTCGAAGGGCTTGGCAATATAATCATACGCGCCCGATTGCATCGCCTCTATAGTGACGGTTGACGATTCCAGGGCCGTGAGGATAATCACCGGCACGTCAAATCCCTGGCTACGCAGACGCTTCAGTATTTCCATACCATCCGGCGGCGGCATGCGTATATCCAGAATAACCAGGTCTGGTTCCTCTGCTGCGAGCGCGGCCAGTACCTCGGTACCGCTGTGGGCGGCCCGCACGGTGATGCCCTCTGGTTCGAGCATATCTTGAAAGAGTTGGCAGATAAACGGTTCGTCATCGCCGACCAGAACGGTGCTTCCTGTAAGCATCGTGTATCCCCCTTTCATTCGTGCGTAGGTCATGCACTGTTCCCCTGGCTGTTGCCAGATGGTATTATACCAGCATCGGGCCCTGACTACGAACCGGTGCGGGAACGTAAGTGTTCACAAGTTAGGAGGGCGTTTTCTGCGATCGCGGGCAAAGTGTCCGCCTCGGAGCAGCGGGGCGCCTGCGCTCCCAGGGGGGAGCAAACGCGAATAGGTACGAGGGAGCAGGGAATCTATGAAACCAGTACGGGTATTGTTGATACAGCAGGATCGGGAGCGGGCCGGGTGGGTGTGCTCGTTTTGTCTCAAGTCGGCGCCCCATCTGCTCTTCACCGTTGTGACCAGCCGGGCAGAATGCTGGTCGGTGCTGGCCAGCAGCGACGAGTCCCCGTTTGATGCGCTGGTGATTGATGATGGGTTGGACAATGGCGAATCATCGCGGCTGCTGCGCGAGGTGATAGAGGCTAGTTACCCTGCGCCGGTGGTCATCGTGACAGCGCAAACCGATGTGGAAACGGCCGTTGCGGCGATGAAGGAGGGGGCGACCGATTATCTGGTCAAGTCGGGCGACTATTGGGAGCATTTGCCGCGGGTGGTGGAAGGGGCCATTGCACGGTATCAGCTTGTGCGCGAAAATCAACGTTTGCTTGGCCGCCTCACCAACTATGCGACGCAGCTTGAGGAGCTGGTACAGCAAACCCAATTTGAAAAGGCTCGCTTACAGGCTGTGCTTGAGCAATTGCCAGAGGGGGTGCTGGTGGTAGAAGGGCCGGATGGGCAGATAGCGGTAGCCAACAAAGCCGCCGAACGGTTGTGGGGGCATACTGCTGCGCCGCCGGGTACCAGTGTTATCCAGGAACCAGCACAGCACCAGGTAGAATATCTGGACGGTACGCCGATGCCAACCGAAGATATGCCCGTCGCACGGGTATTGCGGAGGGGACAGCCGGTGCTTGGGCAACAGATAGTGCTGGTACAGCCGTCGGGCACGCGCATAACGGTGCTGGTGAATGCGGCTCCCCTGCGCGATAACGCGGGCATGGTGCGGGGGGGCGTAGTTGTGTTTCAAGATATTTCCGAGCTGAAGCGGCTAGAACAGTTGAAAGATGAGATTCTCTCTATCGCCTCGCACGAGTTGAAAAATCCGCTCACCATTATTCGCGGGTATAGTTCGCTCCTGGCGCGTTCTGTGGCCGTCCAGCAGGATGCGCGGATGCAACGCATGACCGACACGATACGCCAACAGGTTGAGCGGATGCAGCAGTTGGTGGGGCGCTTGCTCGATCTGTCGCGGCTCGATCTGGGCACAATGGCGCTCTATCTTAGCCCAATTGATCTGGCGCAACTGGTGCGTGATATTGTCGAGCAGCAGCAAATGACCACGCCGCACCACCGGCTGCGCTGTGTGCTAGAGGAAGAGTCGCTGGTGCTGGATGGCGACTATATGCGTCTGGAACAGGTCTTGATCAATCTGGTGAGCAACGCTATCAAATATAGCCCGGCCGGCGGCGATGTCGAACTAGTGGTAGGGGGGCGCGACGAAGTGGCCATGGCGGGGGGGGTGTGGGCCTCGCCTATCTCGGCGCCGGGCCCTTTTGCTGTGGTACAGGTGCGCGACAGAGGTATCGGCATTGCCCCGGACTTGCAGCAGAAGTTGTTTAACCGCTTCTATCGGGCGCGTGAGGCGGCGCGGTTGGCGGCGGGCCAGGGGTTGGGGTTGTATATTAGCGCGGAGATTGTGCGCTTGCACGGAGGGGCGCTTGGGATCAAGAGTGACCCCGACCAGGGCAGCACCTTTGTTATGGTGCTGCCGCTGCGCAACAGCCAGCCGGACGCCGGGCGTAATGCTTAGATGAGTATTTCCAAACGCTCCTCAATGCGGCGGATGTTGGTATGCACGAGCTTCAGTTCGTCATACTGGCGGTTAATCAGGTTCAATATATCGGCGGGGAGGTTTGTTCGTCGGGCCTGCTGGTAGGTTTCCAGGGTTGCGTGTTCGCTGGCAATACATTCGTGAACAAGCGTTTTTTCGTCGCCGCGGGTCAGGGCGGCTTTGATGTTGATCCACCCGCGTTGAAGCGCTCCGGAGACGCTCCCCGCGGGCGATGTGGTGCTACCCTGCCGCCGCGCCTCTGCGTTGAGCGCAATGGCAAAATGGGTGCGTTGTTCGGCATAGCTGGCAAAGAGGTGCGTGAGCAGATCGTTGTTTATACCCTCTGCGGCGGTGCGGAGATTGCGTGCGCTATCCTGGCATGCACTGATCAACTGGTGCAATATCCCCACCACCTCCGTAGTATTGTCTGGAGTAAAGATAGAAAAAAACATAGCTTTTGCTCCTGAGATTTCTCTTGTTACGTGGGTTCGCTGGCTTTTTCTCCGTCAGAGTTGAAATCGCACGAAATCCGAACATGCTCATCAATAGACATGCCGGACGCGGTGACCGTCTCTTCCTCGTCTTCGTCAACGTTGACGGTATCCTTGCCCCAACTGGTCACATGGCCATACTTGATAAGGGCCACAAACACCAGTCCGCCCACCGCGTTACCAAGCGTAGCCCAGAGCAGAAAATGGCCATAGTCTGCGAACGTAATACCCTGGTTGGCAAAAATACCGGCCAGCACCTCGATAGAGCCAACAATAGAGTGGTGCAGATGGGCCAGGCCAATAGCGGTGGTCACAAGCCAGATGAGCAATATCTGGCTCACCGTGTCGCGGCTTGCGGTGACGAGCCACGAGAGTAACCCCATCATCCAGCCGGCCAGCATGCCGCTCATCAAAATAACCCACCACGGATGATTAACCATCTGGTGGGCAAGGACGCCAAAGACCGATGGTTCGACCACGCCAAGCGCGGGGCCTATGGTTGTCGTAAGAAGCGCCGAGAGCACGGCGCCCACCATGTTGGAGCTATAGATAAGTAACCAGAGACGGGCCAGGGAGCGGATGTTGGCACGGCGGTTGAGCACGGGCATAAACGCCAGCGTGGTATGCTCGGTAAACAATTCGGAGCGCCCCAGAATAACGAAGATAAAGCCCACGGAGTACATATTGGCAACCAGAATTTTGACGACCGGTTCGGCAAAGACGCCGTGGAACATGGTAAAGACAACCCCCATAAGTAGCAGGCTCAACCCGACATCTAGACCGGCCGAGAGGCCGGAGATAAAGATGCCGTTGGAGGGGCGTTTAAGCTGGCTTAGCTCTTCCTTCACCAGTTGTTCCAGAATTTCGCGGTATGATTTCTTGGGCTCCATGGTTTTTTGTTGTAGTGAGAACATTGGTTGTTCCTCCTTTTGTCGTCAGGCATTTTCCGGTGTGTTGATTGGACAAAGCGAGGAATGCAGCAAGAAGTGTGCCAACCCTTGGCGACAGCGTACCCTTGCTAGTGGTATTGCAATATATGGGCCGGGGGGGAAGAGGCGCAGCGCGGGGGCGCAACCGGGGCTATGCCAGCCATGGGGGGGGCGGAGCGCTCAAGCACTCCGCCCGTTCAGGCGGCGGGGGCAAGCAGGCGTAGGGAGTTGTTCGTTTCGGCAGTCGGCAACTTGAGCCAACGCTTGACGATTTCGTCATAGTGCTTCTGCATCCACTCCGAGAGCCACTTGCCCTGTTCCAGCACATTGGTATGATATTCGGGGGCGCCCTCCGGGGTCGAAAAGACGCGCCCAAGCTCGCCCTGCAACCACACCAGTTCAATCATGAGAGGCAGGGTCTTTATCTCCGTTTCGTCCAGCGGATTGACCATCTGGTAGGCCGCCAGCATACGGGTGGCCCCTTCCAACTCTATCGGGCCCTTGTACACGCCCCAGGCCATCACCGAGGAATTGGGCGACTGGGCCGTAGAGAATCCTACCAGCAAGTCGGCCAGGTCGCTAATCCGGGCGTCCCACGTGGCCTGGTCAAAGTCTATCAGCGCCGCCACTTTATCCCCCTGGAAGAGGAAATTATCGCGGTGGACATCGCCGTGAATAAGCACGTGGGGCAGATTGGCGTACCGCGAATCGGGCAGGATGCGGCGTATCTGCGCGGCCCGCAGGTCGTACCACATTAACATATGGTACAGGTCGCCCATAATATCTCGTTCGAGCAAGCGTTCGCTCAGGGCCATAACATCGTGGGCACTATAGCGTGGCAGGGTATCGCCCGGCGGCGGGTCAAACCCCCGGATAGCCTGGTGATACCTTGCCAGCGTCTTGCCAACACTGACATTCTGGGACGGGTGGTTGGGGTCATAGTCGTGTGCTTCAATAAATGGCGCCACCTCATACGTCCGACCATCCAGCACGAGCAACGTATCGCCCGTTTTTGTCGGAATAATTTGTGACGTTGGAAAGCCGTTTTTGCCAAGCCAGCGAATAAGCGCATGCCGATAGCGATGCGTTTCTTCGCTGAAACGGCGGTGGTTGCGGCGCATCACATAGCGCCCGGTGGTCGTTGTCACAAAAATTGTTTCGTTGACAAAGCCATGAAAGGCCTTGCTCACATTTTCCAACGTTCCCAGGTCGTAATACGTGAGTACTCGACCAACATCTACCGGTAAAAGCATAGAAACAATCACCACACTTTATACTATTCATTAAGAAATACCCATCTGGGGGTGGGCGCTCTTTCCTGGCTAACGCCAGGGCATTGTGTCGTATGTGCGTGTTCCCCCGGCTCCAACAAACCGGGTTGTTCTCGTATACGATGCTTTGCAATGCGTATTCGCTATGTTGTGTACTGGTCAATGGTACTTCCCAAATACTTGTATTGTTAGAGCCTGTTTCATCATACGCGAGATAGTCACCTGTCAGTTACACCATTACGTCAAGAGAAACACATGTACGTGCCATGACACGTGCTGCGCGGGGGCGCGGGCCCCAGAATACCAGATGCCCCAACCTGTTTTTTGGTTATTTTGTTGGCTTTGCAATGCAGGAAAGCCTCTTTATAGCGGGTTTGCGAGGGGACAGGCTGTCATTAAACCACAAAAAATGTATTATAATAGCAGTACTATGAAGTAGGGTATCACGGTTTTGCGTACCTTGTAGATCTCTATTCAGGCATAAGCATTCATTCCAGATATGTTTTGTGGGCGGTCTGGCAGACGTGATTGTTCGCTGGTCTGGTATGATAGGGGGTATACCCGTACGATCTACTATCGGTCGCCAGCGCGCTGCCTGGGGCAGTGGATCATCAGTGGTCTGTGGTGTCGGTAGCCGGGTGGCGATACCGCGCTTACAAACCCGGTCATGCGTGCCCGGTGGGGGACACAAGGCCACATCATACGGGGAATTACGGCTGATTCAAAGACGTTCAACCATAGGAACTAATGGAGGTTCATATGACACGTACGGTAGTAACACTTGACGGTAATGAGGCAACCGCTCTGGTTGCTCATAAAGTAAGTGAGGTTATTGCCATCTACCCCATTACCCCATCATCGGGGATGGGTGAGTTTGCAGACCAGTGGTCTGCGTTGAAGCAAGCGAATGTCTGGGGGACTATTCCCCAGGTGATTGAGATGCAATCGGAAGGGGGCGCGGCCGGCGCCTTGCACGGCGCGATGCAGGCCGGGGCGCTCACCACCACGTTCACAGCCTCGCAGGGGTTGCTGTTGATGGTCCCCAACATGTACAAGATTGCCGGCGAACTAACGCCAACCGTCTTGCACGTCTCGGCGCGAACGGTGGCGACACACGCGCTTTCCATCTTTGGCGACCATTCAGACGTGATGTCGGTACGCAGTACCGGTTTTGCGTTGCTGGCTTCCAATTCCGTGCAGGAAGCCCACGATATGGCCATCATTGCCCACGCGGCCACGCTCGAAACGCGGGTACCCTTCCTCCACTTCTTTGACGGATTCCGCATTTCGCACGAGGTTTCCAAAGCGGAATTGTTGACTGATGACGACTTGCGAGCGTTGATTAACCCGGAACGGGTGCAGGAGCATCGCGCACGAGCGATGACCCCAGACCGCCCGGTGCTCCGCGGGACGGCCCAGAACCCGGACGCCTTCTTCCAGGCCCGCGAGACGGTCAACCCCTACTACAACGTCTGCGCCGAAAAGGTGCAGGGGGTGATGGACAAGTTCGCCGAGATTACCGGGCGACAGTATCACCTGTTTGACTATGTGGGCGCTCCCGACGCCGAAAATATCATCGTGATGATGGGCTCGGCCGCCGACACCGCCCAGGAAACGGTCGAATTTCTCAACAAGCAGGGTGCAAAACTGGGCATTGTCAAGGTACGCCTCTTCCGCCCCTTCGCGCTCGATGCCTTCCTGAAGGCGATTCCTACCACGGTGAAGCATATCGCCGTATTGGAGCGCACCAAGGAACCGGGCGCCAATGGCGAACCGATGTACAAGGATGTGCTCACGGCCCTGATGGAATCGTCGGCCAGTGGCGAACTGCCCTTTGCGCAGATGCCGCGCGTGATTGGCGGACGCTATGGCCTCTCCTCCAAGGACTTTACCCCGGCCATGGTCAAGGCGGTATTTGATGAGCTTGGCAAGGACAAGCCCAAGAACCACTTTACCATTGGTATCAACGACGACGTCACCCATACCAGTCTGGAGTATGACCCCACCTTCTCGATTGAGAATGACAAGACGGTACGCTGTATCTTCTGGGGGTTGGGTGCAGACGGCACCGTCGGCGCGAACAAGAACTCGATTAAGATTATTGGCGAAGAAACCGACAACTATGCGCAGGGCTACTTCGTCTACGACTCGAAGAAGTCGGGCGCGGTCACAATCTCGCACTTGCGCTTTGGGCCCGAGCCGATTAACTCGCACTATCTGGTGTATGAAGCCGACTTCGTGGCCTGCCACCAGTTCTCCTTCCTGGAACGCTTCGACGTGCTGAAGTATGCCAAGAAGGGCGGTATCTTCCTGCTCAACAGTATCTACGGCCCCGACGAAGTGTGGGAACACATCCCGCGCGAAGTCCAGACCAGTATTATTGAAAAGGGCCTGCGCTTTTACGTGATTGACGCCTACGACGTGGCGGGCAAGACCAATATGGGCACCCGCATCAACACCATTATGCAGACCTGCTTCTTTGCCATCAGTGGCGTATTGCCGCGTGACGAGGCCATCGAGCAGATTAAGAAAGCTATTAAGAAGACCTATAGCAAGTTTGGCGATGTGGTGGTAGAGCAGAACTACAAAGCGGTGGATGAGTCGCTGGCCTACTTGCACCAGGTTACTGTGCCTTCGGACGTGACCAGCACCATTACCCGCCGACCGCCCGTCTCCGATCAGGCACCGGAGTTTGTCCGCAAGGTACTGGCCCCGATGATGATCAACGAGGGCGAGTCGCTGCCCGTGAGCGCGATGCCGGTAGACGGTACCTTCCCCACCGCCACGACGCAATGGGAGAAGCGCAATATCTCGCTAGAAATTCCCGTCTGGGACCCGAATACCTGTATCCAATGCGGCAAGTGCGCGTTTGTCTGTCCCCACGGCGTCATCCGTATGAAGGTCTTTGATCCGCAGCACCTTGAGGGCGCACCAGAGGCTTTCCTATCGGCAACCGCAAAGTTCAAGGAATTTCCGAAGGAATCGAAGTACAGCCTGATCATTGCCCCCGAAGACTGCACTGGCTGTGGGTTGTGTGTCGAAACGTGCCCCGCCAAGAACAAGAGCGAAGCCGGACGCAAGGCTATCAACATGGAGCCGCAAGTGCCCATCCGCGAGCGCGAAGTGGCCAACTGGGATTTCTTTAACACCATCCCCGAAGTTGACCGCACCAGCTTTAACCTGGGCACGGTGAAGAATTCACAATTGCTCCGTCCGCTGTTTGAGTTTAGCGGCGCATGTGCTGGCTGTGGCGAAACGCCCTACGTCAAGCTCATCTCGCAACTCTACGGCGACCGTATGATTGTCGCCAACGCCACCGGCTGCTCCTCCATCTACGGCGGCAACCTGCCGACCACCCCCTGGGCCACCGATAGCGAAGGGCGCGGGCCCACCTGGTCAAACTCGCTCTTTGAAGACAACGCCGAATTTGGCCTGGGTATGCGCCTGACCATAGACAAGCACACCGAATTTGCCCGCGAACTCCTGGCCCATTTTGGCAGCGAGTTGGGCGACACGCTGGTACAGGAAATTCTGGAAGCCGACCAGAGCAGCGAAGCCGGCATCAAAGCGCAGCGTGAGCGCGTCGCAACCGTCAAACAGAAGTTGCAGGGCAACAACGACCCCCGCGCCAAAGACCTGCTCAGCCTGGCCGACAATCTGGTTAAGAAGAGCGTCTGGATTATGGGCGGCGACGGTTGGGCCTATGACATCGGCTACGGTGGTCTGGATCATGTGATTGCCTCCGGGCGCAACGTCAACGTCTTCGTCATGGATACAGAGGTCTACTCGAATACGGGTGGGCAATCCTCCAAAGCAACGCCAATTGGCGCAGTGGCCCGCTTTGCCGCCCAGGGTAAAGACATTATGAAGAAAGACCTGGGCATGATAGCGATGGCGTATGGCTATGTCTACGTGGCGCGGGTGGCGATGGGCTACAACGACCAGCAAACCTTGCAGGCCATTATGGAATCCGAAGCCTACGACGGCCCCTCGCTGGTGATTGCCTATACCCACTGTATCGCCCACGGCATCAACATGCGCAAGGGTCTGGAACAGCAAAAACTGGCGGTACAGGCGGGCCTCTGGCCGCTCTACCGCTTCAACCCCTTGCTGGTTGAACAGGGCAAAAACCCGTTCAAGCTCGACTCGAAGGCCCCAAGCATTCCGTTAGAAAACTATGCCTACAACGAGGCCCGCTACAAGGTGCTGCTGCAAACCGACGAGGAACGCGCCGAAAAACTGATGAAGCAGGCCCAGCAAGGAGTACACGAACGCTGGCGGTTGCATGAAAATCTGGTTCAGGCCTATGAGCCCCAGGAAGCGACCGGGTAAGCAGTGTCATTCTGACCAGGAATAGGAACGGCAGCAGGTGGCCCGCGCCGTCCGGCCCCGGCCACCTGCTCCCCATATCACCAGAAAAGCAAACCTTGTAACAAGCCAAGGAGAAGATAAAATGGATCTATCAACAACATACCTGGGTCTGAGCCTGAAGAACCCGCTGGTTGCTTCGGCCGGGCCGCTGGCCAAGAAACTCGACACAGCCAGGCGTCTGGAAGACACCGGTATTTCGGCTATTGTGATGTACTCGCTGTTTGAAGAACAGATTGTTCACGAAAGCAGGGAGCTGTTCTATTATATTAACCGCACCTCGAATGCCTTTGCCGAAGCGCAGATGGGCTATTTCCCCGACATGGGCGACTATAACACCGGCCCGGAGGGCTATCTGAAAGAGGTGTCCACGCTCAAGGAATCGCTGAGTGTGCCGATTATTGGGAGCCTGAACGGCGTTTCCACCGGCGGGTGGATTGACTATGCCCAGAAGATAGAGCAGGCCGGCGCCGACGCGCTCGAACTCAACATCTACTACATGCCCACCAACTTCGACATGTCCAGCGCCGACCTGGAAGACGCCTACGTCCAGTTGGTACAGGATGTCCGCGCCAAAGTCCAGATACCCATTGCGGTCAAGCTCAGTCCCTACTTTAGCGCCCTGCCGAGCGTGGCTAAACGTCTGGTGGAGGCGGGGGCCAATGGGCTTGTACTCTTCAACCGCTTCTACCAACCTGACTTCGACCTGGAAGCGTTGCAGGTTGTCCCCAACCTGACCTTGAGCACGTCGCTTGAATTGCGCAAACCGTTGCACTGGATCGCCATTCTGTATGGCAAAATTCAAGCCGACTTTGCCGCTTCCAGTGGCGTCCACACCGCCGAAGATGTGCTGAAGGCCACCATGGCCGGGGCCAATGTCTCGATGACCACCTCGGCGCTGTTGAAGTTTGGCGCAGACCACGCCGCGAAAATCTTGCAAGACCTGCGCAACTGGATGGAAGAAAACGAGTATGAGTCCATTACCCAGATGCACGGGAGTATGAGCCAGAAGGCGGTTGAAAATCCCGATGTGTTCGAGCGGGCCAACTATATGAAGGTCCTCAACTCGTTCGATACCAGCGCCGATGGCGGCGGGATGGCCGGCGGGTTGACAATGCAAAGCACGCGCTTTACCCCCTCGTCAACCGATGAAGGCTTTATGAGCGTCTAAGTATCATAGCCGGTACAGAGCGTATGGAAAAGCCATTGGCCCATGGGTGGTGGTAGACCGCAGAGGTGTGCTATCATGCATGTGCTGGTGGCTTATTGATTATGTGCAAAGGAGCCGGGGATGCAAAACATTGAGGAAGTCCTGGCAGAACACCATTTTTTCAAGGGGCTTGGGCTCAGTAATATTCAATTGATTGCCGGGTGCGCGTCGAATGTCCAGTTTCGGGCAGGCGAATTTCTCTTCCGCGAGGGCGAAGAGGCCAACCATTTCTACGTTATTCGGCATGGCAAGGTGACGGTGGAGACATTTGTACCGGGGCGTGGGCCCATTACGCTGCAAACGATTGGGCCGGGCGATGTAATCGGGTGGTCGTGGCTCTTCCCGCCCTACAAGTGGAATTTTGATGCGCGGGCGCTGGATGTTACCCGCGCCACGTCGTTTGATGGCAAATGCCTGCGTTCCAAGTGTGACGAGGATCATAGCCTGGGGTATCTGTTGATGGAGCGTTTCGCGCACATCATTATGGATCGCCTTCAGGCGACGCGGGTACAATTGCTTGACTTGAAGTTTTAAGCCGGGTATTCGACAGGTTGGTTTGTGGGGGACGCTCCGTGAGGGCGTCTCTCGCGTTGTACGAAAGGGGAAAGACACAATGACCGTAACAGAGTTACTGCCAGTGCTCCACCGCTTGAGCCGCGCCGATAAGCTCTGCGTGATGCAATTTCTCGTATCGGAGCTTGCGCGGGAGGAAGCGGAGCGCGGCCACCAGGCTGAGACGCCAGCGCCGGCAGCGGAAGAACCCTGCTGCCCTATCTGGGCGGGCGGAGAGTCTGATCACCAGGAGGAGCCGCTGGTGCGCGACGAGCCGGTCTGGAATGAGCCGGTCTGGACACCGCAAGAGTCGTTTGCCGCGGCGCGTTCGTTGGTGCGCCAGCTAAAGGAAGAGGCGCTACAGGCCCAGGCGGCACAGGAACAGGAGCACCACAATGGCCCACCCGACCAGAGCAAGGGGTGAGGCGGGCCCGGTCAACCGTGTGGGGGGAGGTATCGGGGCAACGCGGCGTGGCGTTTTCGGGGCAACGCGGCGTGGCGTTTACCCAACGTAACAGCTATCACAGAAGAGCGTGACGGAGACGTGGTTATGGGCGCTAATGGTGCAAACCATACGGGTCGCCTGGGCCCCACACTTGCAGCACACACTCTGGCTCTCGCGGTTGGTGGGGTTGCCGGCGGCCTGGGTAAAGTGCTGGACTTCATGGTGTACCTGTTGCCGCATTTGTTTGCTGGTATCTTGTTGCATTGGTTCTCTCCTGTCCGATATGTGGGTTTTGTATTCCCCAAAATGACTTGATCACATGTTGTTTTACACTTGGTATTATGACACAGGCCCGTTGTGGCGAAATCAGCTATGTGACCAGTAACAGCGTATGCCATGTAGCATATTTCGGGCTGCACAAGAAGTTAAGGAGTGGTTAATGCCAGTGATGGGTGAGACGTGAGGCGTGAGGCGTGAGGCGTGAGGCGTGACATGCACGCACCGCGGTAAGGGGTACGAGCGTCGTTCGAGTGCGAGAGCAAAACAACCGCCCCGGTTCACGGCAACCTGGTATGGCGAAGCGCCGGTTAAGCCGGTTAGAGCAACTGGCTGATAAAGGTTTGCATCGCCGGGCCGTAGGGGGTGAAAAAGTAGACCGCCCCCCCGGCCCCAATAAGCAGCACCAGCAGGAGCAGGAGCAAGCGCAGTGGCGAGGCCTTGCCGGGTTGGGGCGTCTGGTCGCTCTGGCTCTGGCCCCCTCGTCGGGCGGAGCTTTCTTTGCCCTTTCTGGCGCTATCCGATTTGTCGGCCGCTTTAGCGGGGGTACGCGAACGGGACGATGATGCGCCATTGCTCTTGCTCGATTTGTCCTTGCTGTCCTTGCTCCGCGAGCGCGAGGACGAGGACGATGAGGACGAGGAGGATTTGTTGGATTGCGACGATTTTGCACTCCGCGAGGAGGAGGACGAGGAGGAGGACGAGGATTTGGCGCGAGCGCTGCCACTCCCCCCGTTGAGCGCATTCTGGAGCGATTGGGCAAAGGCGCCGGCGCTGGCGTAGCGGTCACCCGGTTCTTTGCTCAACGCTTTGAGCAGCACCCGGTCTACCGCCGCGGAGAGGTCGGAGCGGATACTGCCGGGGCGGGGTGGGTCGTTGTAGAGGTGTTGCGCAACCGCCTCCATGGCATTCTCCGCTTCAAAGGGCATCCGCCCGGTGAGAAGCTCGAAAGCGACAATACCCAGGGCGTAGATGTCGCAGGCGTTGGTAATGGTGGCGCTGCTCACGGCCTGTTCGGGGGCGATATAGCCGGGCGTACCCATCACCATGCCCACGTTGGTGGCGGTGCGTTTGGCATCGTGGTGGCTGCGGGCAATACCAAAGTCGGTCAACACCAGTTCGCTGTTGCTATTGTACAGCGCGTTGCTTGGCTTAATGTCGCGGTGGATAACGCCCTGCGCGTGGGCATAATCCAGCGCACTGGCTAACTGGTTAATGATTGTCGTGACACGGGTAGCACTCATGCGCCGCCGCGATTTTTTCATCTGCTCTTCAAGGGTGGGGCCGGGCAAGAGTTCCTGCACCATATAGATGATGCCATCTTGCTCGCCAAACTGATATACCTGGACAATGTTGGCGTGGCGCAGGCTGGCCACAACCTTTGCTTCGCGGCGAAAGCGGGCGATAAAGTCGGGCGATTCGTCCTCGGTGTGTATCACTTTGATAGCCACCTCGCGGTCAAGCGCGGAGTCGTAGCCTTTGTAGACGCTGGCCATACCGCCGCTGCCAAGCAAATCGCGTACCTGATAGTCACCCAGGCGGGTTCCTTTCAATGTTTTTGTTGCCATGGTCTTCTCACCTGTTATTTTTCTCTCGTTACGTTTCTTTCAATTCTTTCAATGATAGAATGCGCTGTATGCGCTTGATCGTCGTATTTGCCTCGGTTGCGTAGGCGTCCAGATAGTCCTGGGCCAGGGTACGGGCCAGGTCGGTGCGCCCGGCGGCAACCAGCGCCGCAACGTAGGGGCGAAAGTCGCGCATGGTGATGTGCATAGTCCCCTGGGCATCGGACATAATGCCCCATATCAGCATTTTGGTATCGCCATCGTCGCGCGAGCTAAAGAAGCGCGTAATGGTTGATGTTTTCGCCACCTGCCCCACATTGGAGAACACCTCGCGTCCCTTGATAATCTCATTCAGCATATCTATTTTTTGCGGAATATAGTCTACTAGATTTTGCAGCGCTTTGGGGAGATGGGCCAGCAGGCGCATAGCGGCCATACTAAAGCTCTCGCCGCGCATCGTCACCTGGCGCAGCGCGTACAGCAATTCGCTAAAGGTTTTCAGATCGCGGTAGAGTTCGCGCCGTTCGTGGGCAAATTCCGCTTGCTGGTGGGGGTCGCTCTCGCGCTTGAGTTGTTTGGCCAGCGTATCGCAGTGTAAGAGGCGGTTGGGCATATCCAGCATTGGGTTGCGGAAGGTGGCCGGGAAGATGCGTAGCGAGGGGTCTATGGCGCTGGCATCCATGGGAATAAGCAGGGCGGGGTTGATGGTGCGGTCTTCTTCCAGATAGGCTGCAAAGCTCTCTTGCATAGCCGCTCCCCCTTCAAGCGTACCAATCTGTTCCAGGGCAAGCTGTGCGGCGTGGCCGGGGCGGTAGGTAATGGCGTGCATACAGCGGGCCAGGATCAGCATATCGTTGACCGTAAGCGGCAGTTCAATGCTGGACAATTTGCCGCGCAGGCGGTTGATAGCACGCAGGTCTACCAGCGTGGTTTCAACGCTTATTTCAGTTGGGCCGCTGGCGCGGGCCTCGTAGGCGTTGTTGTAAAAGGTGGGGTTGCCGCTCAATTCCAGCGGGTCGGGGGGGCGTGTTTTGGCGGGGCGGATAGCGGCGACCGGGGCGGCGACGGCGGCGGCCGTACCGGTCATAATCTCGGCCAGTTCCATACCCCACACACCATCAAAGCAGATATGCGAGAGGTCAAAGACCATGCTGCGCTCGGTGGGGATGAGGGTCAGGGCGTGGTCGCCACAGCCGCGTTGGGTGCGGCGTATCGCGCCAAGCGCGTGGGCGCTGTGGTGGGGGTTGGCGTTGATGATGATGGACGCATGACGCAACGTGTCGAGGGCCTGGCGGTTGGCTTTGTTGAGCAGAGAGCGCAGGTAATCCTGGCGGGAGCGCGGCGACTCGGCCAGCAACACATCCACGGGCAGCGGGTCGTCGGGGGCAGAGTCGGGGGTAGGGTTGGCGCGGGCGTGGTTCAAGATGGCGTTGATGCTGGCTTTGATATGTTCCAGGGGGGGCGGGCGGAGCCGGCCCAGGCGTTTGCCATCAACGCGCACCCACCCGCTCCGTTCAATCGTGACGGGTTGGCCATAGCGGTCGAAGAGATTGCCGGCTTTGTCGCTGCTGAGGGGCAGGGGAATACTGGCGGTGGGGTCGGTGGGGTTGGGATAGACCAGCAGGTGTCCCTCGTCGTTGCGGGCACAAATGCCAAGCAGATAGGAGCGCGACCCGGCCAGGATGGCAATATGGGCCTGGTGGGGGGCCAGGGGGATGCGCTGTTCCTGGTAGGTTTCGGGGTGCATCGTAACCAGAATGGTCATCTGGCGCTGGTAGGCCGGCAGGCTCTCGCGCACGTGGGTCTGGTGGTGCTGCTCCATCGCCTCGCGCAGGTCGGCGGGCAGGTGGCGCAGGGCTTGTTCGGCGTAGGCGTCGAAGCAGGCGCGGCGATAGGCAGCGTAGTCTCCCGTCTTGTCCTTCGGGGGCAAGTGGTAGGGGCGGCGGCGTATCCAGTCGGGTATCAGGCGCTCCAGGAGGTATTGCTGGCGCATGGACAGGACGCGCTCTGCGACGGCGCGGTCGTAGGCTTCGGCTTTGGCTCTAGCCGAGGGGCGGCGGCCCTGTTGCTGGCGGGCCTGCTGGTGCAAGACGTCGTCTAGCGAGCGGAAGAGGCGGTGTTCGTGCCACTGGTTGGCCAGCAGGTCGTCGTAGGTGAGGATGGTATGCATGGCGGCGTAGGCCCAGCATGTCATGGCGTCGAGGTGGGAGGCTTTGGGGGCTTTCTGGGCAAAGCCGTTGGTTTCGATGCAGTGGCGGGCGGCGTCTTCGCGCAGGCCAAATTCGGTATAATATTGCCACAGGCCGTTGGGGAAGGCGGCGTTTACGTCTTTGCCGGCCAGCGAGAGGAGTTTCTGGTAGCCGTGGATGACGAGGGCGGGGGCGGCCAGGATGCTGTAGACGCCGATTTGTTTGCTGCCGCGGAAGAGGACGGTCAGGTCGGCTTCCACTTTGTCGGGTTGCAGGGTGCGGTCTTCCAGTTGGATGAGGCCCTGGAGCAAGAAGGCGGGCAGGTTGGAGGCGGGGAAGATTTCGGCTATCTCCTGCTTGAGGGATTGAACGCCCTTTAAGCCCAGTCCGGTGATGCCGACCAGGCTAGAGTCGTTGAAGGTGTCGAGGGTCTGGCGGGTCTGGTTGACCTTTTGCTGGTAGGTATCACTCTGGGTTCGCGGTTTTCGTGCGGCCATAGTCTCCCGGTTCTTGTGCTGGTGGGGTTGGTTCTACGGCGCATTATAGCATATTGGGCGGGGGGGAACCAGAACTTGCCAAAAAGAACCTTTGTGTTATAATAATATTTAACAGTACATACTAACGAAAAAACTCTCCATGGCTATGCAACTCTTCTAACGCTGGAGCAATAGGTAATGGTTTCTGGTTTGACAAAATCCCCCAAAAACCACTACTATGTTCCTATCGTACAATTCAGTGCTTCAAGCTATGGGGAAAGACTATGCCAATCGAACAAGGGGTAGGGACAAGTGAACATACAAAAAATAAACAAGAAGTTTTGCAGCACTTGTTAAAGATGCATTTGAAAATATGTCGGGGTATTTTTAAGAGATATACTATTACACAACCCTATTACTACATTGATATGAACGCTGCCCATGGAACAGGTAGCCCCACTATTTTTCACACACTTGTAACGAATGAGATCACCATTCCCTATCATGCGCTTCTGGTAGAGAGAGATACCGAAAATGCGGTACAATTGGCAAGGTGTTTTCAGAATGAACCACATGTGACGGTGAAATCAGGCGACCATGACGATATTGTGCCGGCGTTTGTTCAATCGCTCAAAGGTAAACCATATGGCTTATGCTACCACGATCCCAATGGCGAGGTCTCCTGGAATACGCTTGCGAATATAGCACGGCTACCCGCCTCCTATCATATAGACATCCTTATTCACTTCACGGCCACTGGTCATAAACGGATAGCAAAAGCTACCGGTAGGCTCGAAAAAATCATGGAATATGTGCAGCAAATCAGCAAAAAGTATTGGATTGTTCGCAAGCCGGATACCAATTGCAGTTGGCAATGGACATTTTTAATAGGGTCAAACTGGGATGGGTTTCCAGACTGGAAGAAGCAGCATTTTCATCGTCTCCGTGAGGAAGAGGGCCAGGAAATTATGAAGAAGCTGATGCATACGAAAGAGGAA
>DAOTUK010000112.1:0-9298 GCA_034437375.1 Chloroflexaceae bacterium
CCCCGCCACAACGCTGCGCCTTGATACCCCCGTATCTGAACTTGCGGGGCGCAATATTACGCTGGCCTTCAAGCGCCTGGGTATCAAAACAGTTGAAGATATGCTCTACCACTTTCCCCACCGCTACGATGACTATAGCTCGCAGAAATACATTGCTGACCTGACCATTGGAGCGGTTGAAACGGTGATGGGCAGTGTCCAGAAAGTCGGCACCTTTCCGCTCAAGCGCCAGGGCACGGTGGGTATAGATGTGCAACTGGCCGACGAAAGCGGCATCCTCAAAGTGGTATTTTTTGGTTCGCAATGGCTCCTCAAGCAATTTCCGCCTGGCCGCCAGATTGTCGTCAGCGGCAAGGTGACGTTGCGCCAGGGCGTGCGGCAAATGTCAAGCCCCGACTGGGAGCCCTATAGCGAGGATGAGCTTATTCATACCGGGCGGCTTGTGCCCGTGCATCCGCTGACCAAAGGACTCCACGAGCGCAATGCCCGCTCCATTATCAAGGCCGTCGTTGAACAGGCCGCCCCGCTGGTGCCCGACTATCTGCCCGACACGCTACGCGAACGGGTAGGGCTCTTGCCGCTGCCAGAAGCATTGGCCCAGATACACTTTCCCGATGACCAGGACACGCTCCAACGGGCCCGCACGCGCCTGGCCTTCGATGAGTTTTTGCTTATTCAGCTTGGGGTTGTGCGGCGCAAGATGCTGTGGCAGGGAGAGATGGGCTATCCGATACCGTTTCAGGAGCAGGTCTACCACGACCTGCTTGCGCAATTGCCCTTTCGCCTCACGGGGGCGCAGCAACGGGCCATGAACGAGATCTTCTCCGATATACAACAATCGCGCCCCATGGCTCGCCTGCTTCAGGGCGACGTGGGCAGCGGCAAAACGGTAGTTGCGGCGGCGGCCCTGCTCCAGGCAATTGCCAACGGCCTTCAAGGCGCGTTAATGGCGCCCACCGAAATTCTCGCCGAGCAACACTACCAGGGGCTACAGGCATTGTTACGCACGGTACAGGTACCCCGCAGCACCCAGGGCAACGATGGCGCAGGGGGCGATTGGCAAGCGGAGCTTGACCCCGAAACACAACAGCGGCTCTTTGAAATAAAGCAACTGCTTGGGATGACCCCCGAAGACGATATGGGGGGCGAGGGGGTTCGGGTGGCATTATTAACCGGGAGCCTGGGCAAGAAGGAGCGGCGGCGGGTGCTGGAAGGCATCGCAAAGGGCGACGTAGATCTGGTCATCGGTACCCACGCGCTCATTACCGAAAGCGTCCAGTATCACCAACTGGGCCTGGTCTGTATTGACGAGCAGCACCGCTTTGGGGTAGAGCAGCGCCAGCGCTTGAAGGACAAGGGCTTTAACCCGCACATGCTGGTGATGACCGCCACCCCCATACCGCGTACCCTGACGCTCACCGTCTATGGGGAGCTTGACACCTCGGTGCTGGATGAATTGCCGCCCGGCCGCCAGGTTATCAAAACGCGCTGGATACGTCGTTCGGAGCGCGACAAAGCCTACCGCCATATACGCAAGGAAGTTGACTGCGGGCGGCAGGCGTTTGTTATCTGCCCACTGGTCGAGGAGAGCGAGAAGGTGGATTTACCCTCGGCTGAGGAGATGGCGGCATTGTTACAGCAAGATATTTTCCCAGACTTGCGTATTGGACTGGTACATGGGCGCCTGCTCTCAAGTGAAAAAGATGCGGTGATGCGGGCCTTCCGCGACCAGGATTTTGATATACTGGTCGCAACGGCCGTGGTGGAAGTGGGTATTGATGTGCCCAACGCGACAACGATTATGATAGATGGGGCCGAACGGTTTGGCCTGGCGCAGTTACACCAGTTCCGTGGGCGTGTGGGCCGCGGGCAACACCAGAGCTATTGTGTTCTGGTAAGCGACCAGGAGAATGAGATTACCACGCAGCGGCTAGAGGCGATGGAGCAAACGCACGATGGGTTTGAACTGGCCGAGACGGATTTGCGGTTGCGTGGGCCGGGCGAATTCTTTGGCACGCGCCAGAGCGGTACCCCCGATTTGAAAGTCGCCCGCCTGGCCGATACGCGCCTGTTGCATCAAGCACGGGTTGAGGCGCACGCGCTGCTGGACGATGACCCGCACCTGGAGCGCCCGGAGCATGCGTTGCTCCGTAAGAAAGTGGACTCGTTCTGGGCAAAAGCGGAGGGAAATGCGGTGAAAGGGTGACACGGTATGCGTGCAACAACGCAAACTCTGGGTATAACCGAAATACTGGCACAGTATCGTGAGGCGATATTGCGTCTGGCCGAAAAGCATGGCGCATATAACGTGCGCGTGTTTGGTTCCGTTGCGCGGGGTAACGCTACCGAAACTAGCGATGTGGATTTTCTGGTTGCATGGGATTATGACCGTATGTCGTCGTGGGGGGGCGTCGGGCTTGCGTTGGATCTGGAGGATTTGCTTGGGCGCAAGGTTGATGTGGTCAGCGAAACGGCACTGCACTGGCGCATCAAGCAGCGGATTCTGGCAGAGGCGGTGGAGATTGCCCAATATCATCAGCCCCCCCCGCGGAATATCAGAAACGGAGCAGCACCAGCAATGCGCGATGATCGGGTCTATCTTGACCATATACTCGAACGAATTACGATGACCGAGTCGTTTACCACTGGTGGCCGTGATACCTTTATGCAGACCCCGTTGATACAGGAGGCGGTCATACGCAACGTTGAAGTGATGGGAGAAGCTATCCGCCGGGTTTCCGAGCCAACGCGCCAGCAGTATCCCCACATCCCCTGGCAAAAGATTGCGGCATTTCGCAATGTCTTGATACACGATTATGACGAGATTGATCTGGGGCGTGTCTGGGACATTATCGAGCATGAGTTGCCCGTGCTGAAACCACACATCGAGGCCATATTGCGCCAGTTGGATGAGTCCGCAGGAGCAAGCTAAACGCATGTCTATCTATGAAATAGCCGCCTGCACCACGGTTGAAGCCTCGCCCGAAGAGGTATGGGCCGTGCTTGACGATATACGGGGGTGGCCAGAGTGGATGCCAGAGACGCAAAATCTGCGTATTGATACCATCACCCCCGGCGTACCGCGCCTGGGCTATCGCTTCCGGGTGAGTGGCCGGGTGGTCTATGCCAATATGGAAGTAGTTGGTTTCAGTCCCGTGGAACGGTCTATTAAGTTTCGCTTGAATATGCCTCCGTTGGGGGGGGCTATTTGCTGTCGGTTGGTACGGTTGGACCGGAAAACATGCCGATTGGAACGGGTAGACCGGCTCTTTCTGCCCGGCCCCGTGGTAAAGTTCCTCAACAAAACCCAACGCGCCCGGTTTGAACGTATCGCCGGTGATTTTATGGTTGGTATTCGCAGCGCGATACAGCAGAGGAAAGGCTATGACCGCAGAAAAAAGCGATAACGAGACATTGCACCGGCTGGCCGAGGCGATTACCAACGCCGGTATGGGCGGGCCAGCGACGTTTTTTCTCGATATGGTGCGTCCGTTTGACTTTATCAGTAGCCAGATAGCACTGTTTGTGCGCCCCTTTACCATTGGGATGGGGTGGGAGGGATATACCCGCGTGCTGGCGGAAGAACCCAACTGGCAAGCGCTGCGACACCTCTTGCATACGGCTGAAGAGCGCGACCACAATGATGCAGCAGAAGTATGATACAATGGTCACCACACTAGGTTAAAGAGCATGGTATGGGTGATTTCAATTGAAAAAGGAGCAAAGGAGCAGAACCTATGCGAATAGGCATCTTGACTGGCGGTGGCGATGTCCCCGGCCTCAATCCCTGTATTAAGGCCGTCGTCAACCGTTCAGAGGAGAACGGGTGGGAGGTTATTGGTATTCGCCGTGGATGGGGCGGATTACTAAACTACAATCCAGATGATGACCCCCACTCGCAGGATGAATGGATTCAACCGCTCAACCGACGGACGGTGCGAACGATTGATCGCTACGGTGGTACCCACCTCCACACCTCGCGCACCAATCCGCAGAAAGTGCGCCCCAACGATATACCCGATTTTCTGAAAGACGACTATCCGTTTGAGGAAGGCCAGAAAACGACGGACTGTACGAAGCACATCATCAAAGTGCTGGAACACCTGAAAATAGACACCCTTATTCCTATTGGGGGTGATGATACCCTGTCGTATGCGGCGCGGCTCCATTCAGAAGGATTCCGCGTGGTTGCGGTTCCCAAAACGATGGATAACGACGTCTATGGTACCGACTTCTGCATTGGCTTTAGCACCGCAGTGACGCGGAGTGTGGAATTTATCCATGCACTGCGGACGCCGACGGGGAGCCACGAGCGGGTAGCCGTGATTGAGCTGTTCGGGCGCAACAGCGGTGAAACGGCGCTCATTTCGGCCTACCTGGCGGATGTTGACCGGGCGCTGATTAGCGAAGTGCCCTTTGATGTCGAAAAGTTAGCCGAGATGGTGCTGGAAGACCGCAAGAATAACCCCAGTAACTACGCGATTGTGGCCGTTTCTGAAGGGGCCAGTATGATAGGCGGGCAGGTTATCGAATATGGCCAGGAAGATGCGTACGGGCACAAGAAACTGGGTGGCATTGGGCAGGTGCTTGGCGATGCGCTAAAGCGCATTACGAATATTGATATTGTCAACCAGCAGATTGCCTACCTGATGCGGGCGGGTGCTCCCGATTCGCTTGACCGCATGGTTTCCTCCTCCTTTGGCAATATGGCCGTGCAGCAGATAGAAAAGGGCCATGTCGGGTTGATGATGGCCTTGCAGAACGGTATTTATACCACGGTGCCGGTTGACTCGTGTATCCGCGGAACCAAGCGCGTTGACGTAGACGAACTCTATGATGTTGAAAATTATAAGCCACGAGTGGCGCACTTGTTGGGCAAACCCATGTTCTTGTACTAGGGTGGGCCAGGTGCGCGTGGGCGAATATAGGTAACTGTTCACATTTGGGGGAATTGCCTGGGAGCACGTGCGTCTCGCACGCATGCGGGCAAGAGGCCCGCGTTCCCAGGATTTACCACGCAATCAGGGTTGCTGTAGATGGCGTGTGATAGAGGCGACCGGCTCCGGTCGTCTCTATCCATATTGCGGCCCGGTGGGAAAGAATGAACAAATCCGTTTGCGTTGGGGGTTCCGGTGTGCTATTATAATCATGTTTCCTGTGTTTTGTGCGCTGGTTTAATATGATTTGTTGTGAAGCATGATATTTCCTCTTGAAACATTATTTGTGCTACTGCTGGTAACGGTTGTTGTCGCTATTACGTGGTTTCACCATGCTTATACGCTGGATAAGCGCAAGCCCCTCCCAGAGCGTCGCCCGTTACCTGCGTTGGATGCCTTGCCTCCGGCGCTTGGGCGAGCCGCAGAAACAGGCGGGGCTATTCATATTTCGCCCGGCGGAGGGACGATAGACCGCAGCACAACCATGGCGGAGACGGTTGTGGGGTTGTTGGCTACCGAACGTCTGGCCAACCAGGCCGCCTTGAAGGGAGCCCCCGTGCTGGTAAGTAGCGGCGATGCGGTGGCCCATCTTTCGGCCCGTGGGTTGCAACGCCAGGCCTTCAAGCGGGCCGGGCGCGACCATGACTACGATCCCGCCAGTATTCAGTTGTTGACGCATGAGCATGCTACGGCCTATGCGGCCGGGGTGATGACACTCTATGAGCGACAACGCCTGGAAGCAAGTCAGCTTATAGGCCATTTTGGGCATGAGTTTTTGCTGTTTGCCGAAGAGGGCGCACGAAAGAAGATACCCCATGTTATTGGCTCAACGTCGGTTTCGGCGTTGCCTATTATGCTCTTGAATACCGAAAATCCGCTGATAGGCGAAGAGGTCTTTGCGGCCGAGGCCTACCTGGCGAACATTGCTACGCCACAGGCCCGCTTGATGACCCAGGACACCTTGCGTACCATCGTTATTGTGCTGATTGTTGGGGGTATTCTCTATACGGCGATACGGGCATTCCAGCCACAACTGGGCTTGCCAGCCTTGCCAGGAGTATAGACGTATGCAGCCTCAATCGTTATCAAAAGAACCAAGAGCATCTTTTTTTACCAATCCGTGGCGACTTGTGGCAACGGTTGTTGCGGGGACGGCCGGCCTCATCGTGCTGATCGACTCGGCGCGGGCCGGTAGCGCTATTACGCCGCTGGCGTTTGTGGTCGTAAGTTGGTCGGCTATTCTCGTTGCGTTGGCGTTGCTGGTCGGGTTGGTGAGCGTCACCAGTTCGCATATCAAGCGGGTCACAAGCCGCCATGCCGACTGGAAGTATAGTATCGTGTTGCTGCTCTCCATGGTTGCGGTTATTCTGGTTGGTATTTTTCGAGTGCCGCTTGATGGGGGGTTGCCATTTCAGCCCAATCTGGCCGAAGAGCCAGTGCGGCGGTTCTTTCATGCCGTGTATGAGCCATTGACAAGTAGTCTGCTGGCTCTACTGGCGTTCTTTAGTCTCAGTACGATTATCCGGTCTCTCAGGAAACCTCGTGTAGAAGCACTGGTCATTATTGGGGTTGCACTCGCTATGCTCATATTGCAGATACCGTTTATTTCGGCGCTACCGCTGGTTGACGCGGTACTTGGATGGGTCAATCAGTATGTGGCTATGGCCGGGGCCCGTGGCCTGATCATTGGTGTGGCCATTGGCACGATTGTAGCAAGTATGCGTGTGTTGCTTGGTTTTGATCAGCCCTACCTTGATTAAGGCGTATCCTTCTTCTTATGGAACACCTTCCACCCTGGTTACGAGATGTACCATTACCGGCGCGGCCTGCTTCGCGCACAGAAGAGCCTGCCTCTGATTCGTTGGGGGCGGCTTCGGGTGCTGTGCCCGACTGGTTGCAGGGTGTTGGTACTGCGCATGCGTCGGATGAGTCCGATCCCGATTGGTTGACCCCTGATGATACCCCCGCTGCTGATGAGGACGTGCCCGACTGGTTGAGTGGTATGCAGAACGAGCAGGATAGTTCTACGCCCCCTTCGGCACCTGCGTATGCCGACCCGCCCACAACCCGTATTCGGCAACCGCATGGCGCTACCGATTGGTTGCGTAGTCTGGGTATTGATGAAGACGATGAGGGTAGCCCCGATTCTGGCGATGAGTCACCCCCGGAATCGCAAGAATCTTCTGCGTTGTTGAGCGATCAGGGGATTGCAGATTTGTTGCCGGATGTGTCGCCCGATGAGTTAGAGCGTGATTTGCAAGAAATGGGGGTTGATCCGGCTTCGCTTGCGACTCCTCCTGCAACGCCGTCTGCCCAGGGGGGGGCAGGAGAATCGCCACCCGTGGTAGACGAACATGAGATTGAGCCGTTTCACTTTGATTTTGGTGAATCGCCAACCCCGTCGCAGCCACCTGAAGGGCAAGGGCAATTGGGCGGTTTGCTTGGCAAGGGTGATGTTGGTACAGATGAGTTGGTACCGCCCTGGATGCGGGGCGCTCCGCCACCAGATGCGCCCCCACCGACAAGCGATGAACCGTCGGTCTGGTCAAGTGAAGGTGCTACCCATAAACTCGATGCTCCAACCGGAGCCAGTGGTGTGACTGATTGGTTGAAGAGCGGTGAACCCGCCGCGCCAGCCGGTGGAGGCGTCCCCGATTGGCTCAGTGGGGCCGTGGGAGATGATGCCCCCGCCGCACCAGCCGGTGGCGGCGATGCTGGCGTGCCCGATTGGCTCAGCGGCACCGTGGGGGATGACACCCCACCATCCGCGCCGACGGGTGGAGGCGTGCCCGATTGGCTCAGTGGGGCCGTAGGGGATGACACCCCACCATCCGCGCCGGCCGCACCGGCCAGTGGGGGCGACGCCGGGGTACCGGACTGGCTGAGTGGGGCGGATGATGACACGACTACGAGCCCGACGGAGGGCGGGGTACCGGATTGGTTGAGCGGCACCGTGGGAGATGATACCCCCGCCGCACCAACCGGCGGCGACGTGCCCGATTGGCTCAGCGGCACCGTGGGGGATGATGCCCCCGCCGCACCAACCGGTGGCGGCGATGCCGGCGTGCCCGATTGGCTCAGTGGAGCCGTAGGGGATGATGCCCCCGCCGCGCCGGCCGGTGGCGATGCCGGGGTACCGGACTGGCTGAGTGGGGGCGACGCCCCGGACGCACCGGCCGGTGGCGGCGATGTCCCCGCCTGGCTGAGCAGTGCGGATGATGACACGACTACGAGCCCGACCGAAGGCGGCGTGCCCGATTGGCTCAGCGGCACCGTGGGGGATGACACCCCACCATCCGCGCCGACGGGTGGAGGCGTGCCGGATTGGCTCAGCGGGGCCGTGGGGGATGATGCCCCCGCCGCGCCGGCCGGTGGCGGCGATGTCCCCGCCTGGCTGAGTGGGGCGGATGATGACACCACCACGAGCCCGACCGAAGGCGGCGTCCCCGATTGGCTCAGCGGCGCCGTGGGAGATGATGCCCCCGCCGCGCCGGCCGGTGGCGGCGATGTCCCCGATTGGCTGAGCGGGGCGGATGATGACACCAGCACGAGCCCGACGGAGGGCGGCGTCCCCGATTGGCTCAGCGGGGCCGTGGGGGATGAGACCCCGGCCGCCCCGGTCGGTGGGGGTGATGCCGGGGTGCCTGATTGGTTGGGCAGTGCGGATGACACCACGACCACGAGCCCGACGGAGGGCGGCGTGCCCGATTGGCTCAGTGGAGCCGTGGGGGATGATGCCCCCGCCGCACCAGCCGGTGGCGGTGATGCCGGGGTGCCCGATTGGCTGAGCGGGGCGGATGATGACACCACTTCCGCTGCCGCACCGCCCGATGACGTACCCGCCTGGTTGAGCGGGGGCGTGCCGGATTGGCTCAGTGGAGCCGTGGGGGATGATGCCCCCGCCGCACCAGCCGGTGGCGGCGATGCCGGCGTGCCGGATTGGCTCAGCGGGGCCGTGGGGGATGAGACCCCGGCCGCGCCGGCCGCGCCGGCCGGTGGAGGCGACGCCGGGGTACCGGAGTGGTTGAGCGGGGCGGATGATGACACCACCACGAGCCCGACGGAGGGCGGCGTGCCGGATTGGCTCAGCGGGGCCGTGGGGGATGAGACCTCCGCCGCGCCGGCCGCGCCGGCCGGTGGGGGCGACGCCGGGGTACCGGAGTGGCTGAGTGGGGCGGATGATGACACCACCACGAGCCCGACGGAGGGCGGCGTGCCGGATTGGCTCAGTGGAGCCGTGGGGGATGATGCCCCCGCCGCACCGGCCGGTGGAGGCGACGCCGGAGTACCGGAGTGGCTGAGCGGGGCGGATGATGACACCACCACGAGCCCGACGGAGGGCGGCGTGCCGGATTGGCTCA
>DAOTUK010000113.1:0-1577 GCA_034437375.1 Chloroflexaceae bacterium
GCCCGCCAACCAGCCGGCCATCGTACAAGACCCCTACAACCTGGAAGGCCCGCCGCTCGATAACCCGCGCATTGCCGCCAACGCTATCGCGGTAGACAACAGCGACCCCAACTACCAGCAAGCGAATAATGAATGGTACACAGCCAACTGTGGCCTGAATGGTAGCCACGCCTGGACATTCTCCACCACCGACGCGGCCCAGAGTAAGCACCACGTCATCTGGCGCCCCCCGCTACCGGGTGGCCCGCGCTTCTACGAAGTACAAGCCTACATCCCGCCATGTGGCTATACCGGCGCCACTCGCTCGGCGCGCTACCGCATTACCTACAACGGCGAAGTAGCCGAAGTCACAGTAGACCAGGAAGCAAACGCCGGCCAGTGGGTGCCGCTTGGGCGCTACGACTTCGGCGGCAATGGAGCACGCTTGATTGAGCTAAGCAATCTCACCGACGACAACCAGCGCTCGGTGCGCTACGATACGATAGCCTGGATACCGTCTGACGATACCACACCGCCCACCTCACGCATGCTTGGCGTACGCTACCAGGATCGCGGATGGCTAGTGCAGTGGCGCGGCGAGGACGACCTGAGCGGGGTCGCCTCCTACGATGTACAGGTGCGGCAACTCCCCGACGGCGGATGGCGCGATTGGGTACGCGCCGGCGCCGGCACCGAAGCGTGGTTCGGCCCCGACGAGGGCAAAGACTTTGCCTTCCGCTGCCGGGCGCGTGACGCCAGCGGCAACGAAGAGGCGTGGCCGGAGGGAGCCGAGGTAACCACCAGCGGCACCCGCCCCTAGAGAGGAGCAATAGTACCTATGGCAACAACCAGCAAAGGCCTCGTTATCGTCAATACAGGCCACGGCAAGGGTAAAACGACCGCCGCGCTTGGGCTATTAGTGCGGGCCTGGGGGCGCGATATGCGCGTCGGCGGCATTCAGTTTATCAAGAGCGAGGACGCCGGCTATGGCGAACACACCGCCTTTGCGCGTATGGGCATTGAGCTTGCCCCCATGGGCGACGGCTGTACCTGGCTCAGCAAGGACATACAGACAACCGAGGACAAAGCGCGGCACGCCTGGGAGGCAGCGCAGCAGCAGATAGCCAGCGGCGCGTACGATGTCTTTCTGCTTGACGAATTTACCTACCCCCTGCACTTTGGCTGGCTCGACACCGACGCGGTCGTCGCCTGGCTCCGCGAACACAAACCCGCCACGCTGCACCTGGTTATCACCGGGCGGCACGCCCCCCCCCCGCTGGTGGCATATGCCGACCTGGTAACCGAGATGACGCTGGTCAAGCACCCCTACACCGACCAGGGGATAGCAGCACAGCCGGGCATCGAGTTTTAGGAGCGCATATGCCAATCATTGAAGCGCTGCGCTTCCTGACCATTCTGCCCATGCCGGGCCGCCCCGCCACCTCGGAGCGCGAGATTACCGCGACCATTCCCTGGTTTCCCATTGCCGGCCTGCTCATCGGAGCCATGCTCTTGCCGGTAGGATGGTTGGCCGGGTTTATCGGGTGGGGCGACGCGGTACGGGCCGCGCTGCTGGTCGTGGCGGGAGCCGCCATCAC
>DAOTUK010000114.1:0-5338 GCA_034437375.1 Chloroflexaceae bacterium
AATGGTTCCCCCGCCTCCCCGGCCGCATTGCCCAACGGCACACCCCCGGTTGAGAACTCTGCCCCGCGTTCCTCCTCGCCGCGCGACACGGCCAACGGCAGCAGCACCAACCGCGAAACAACCTGCCCCAACTGTGGCGGTTTGTTGCGGCGGGCTACAGTGGCCGGCTATCGCGTTATCTACTGCGATAAATGTAAGTACAAGCAGCAGGAACTCGCTGGTATGCGACGATAGTAGAGTAGGCGCGGTGTTCTTTCTTGATAGGCTCAGCCTGTTCTTTTGCGTACTCACGCTGCTGGCCGCAGCAGCAACCCTCTTGAGCGAACGCCAGAATCCCCTTCGCGTCGCCCTGGCAAGCCTGGCGCTCTTGCTGGCCTATGTCACAGCCGCGCTGCCGCTGATGGTGCTGGCGTATGGCTTGGCTATGCTCGTGGCCGGGTTCAACCACCCCCTATCAACTCGTGACCGTCCTATTCCGCTGCTGGCCCGTTTCGATGGCGCGTTGCGGGCTATTCTGTGGGGCCTTTTGCCGTGCGCGGCGCTTGGCGTGGCCGGCACAGCGCTCTGGTTATCCAACGGCTCCTGGTTACTCAATACGCCATTGAACGTACTCACCGGTTATACCAGTCTGGTCTTCTCGTTTGTGTTGCTGGCAACGCTGGTGGGGGTGGGCGGGTTTGCCCCGGTGCGCTCCCCCTTCGCGCCAGAGACAGCGTACCAGACGCTCTGGCCCGCCAGTCTCGTAACAACGGCCTGGTTGTATCCGCTACTGCGCCTGCGTACTATCGTCCCCTGGAACGCGGGGTGGTATCAGGCGGTGCTGCTGGCCGGCGGGGTGCTGGCCCTGTGGGGTGCGTGGCAAGCCTTCGCGGCCAGTATGCGCTATCGCGCCGACCCCACCGCCGCGCCGGGGGATGACCTGTCCGCGATGCTCTGGCGGCTCCATGCTGGTATGGCTCTGGCCGGTATCGGTATGGGCACCCCGTCCGGGGTGGTTGTCTGCTGCTATGCGTTGCTGGTGCTGCTGCTGGTCGAAACGACGACGCCCCTTTGTACCCATAGCAACAATCCCCGCAACGACAATCTGTGGTTTCTCGGTGGGACAATTCCGCTGACCGCTCCGTTCATGTCTGTATGGATGGGAGCGAGTGCTGCTGTTGCCCACCAGCAGGGATGGGTGGCGCTGGCGCTCTGGGGAGCCGTGATGCTAACAACCCTCACCATTGCCAATAGACCCATGAACCGCCGCAGAGCACCATTGCCCAACCGTCCCCGCCGGTTACCGCTGTTCGCCCCGCCGCGCCCCCCAACCCTGGCCGGATGGGTGCGCGGGTGGGTAGCGCGGTGGGAGCATGGCCCACCCGCCCCAGATCGCTTTGGAAGCCCCCCCCTACCGCCGGCCGACGCCGTACCCCACCACCCGCGCTCCTGCACACTGGCCGCGGCCAGTAGTGTTGTTCTGGGTATCGCAACGTTGCCGATAGTACAACACCTCTTGCGACCGGTTGCCCACCACGTCCCGATGAGCCGGGGTGGGCCCACCAGCAACCTGTGGCCCTGGGGCCACGTGCTGCCAACGTCTGCGCCCTCCGAGGGCCTTGCGGGCCTGTCCGTTGGATTGTCGCTTATGCTGGTCTTGCTGCTGCTGGTACCCGGTCTGCTGGCCTGGCTCACAACCCGCCTACCCCACCAGACATCGCGTACATCAGATTGAACCGATTTCCAATATGAGTTACAATTGAGTTACAAGAGTTTACGGTTTCTCTCAAAAACCGCTATAATAAAGAAAATCTTTTTTCTACGATAGGAAACTATATCCAGAACCGGCGCACCCACGCTCGCCATGGGTGTGGCTGAGTACATGCAATGGAGCATCCGGCCTATGCAAGCCATTTCTGGCTACCAGATAACCGAGACACTGTACCATAGCCCCAACTCGCTCGTCTACCGCGGTCGCCGCAGTACAGACGGACAGTCAGTTGTTCTCAAAATCTTGAAGGAATCGTATCCCACGCCTGAGCGTATTGCCTGGTTCAAGCGCGAATATGAGGTGACGCGCAATGTCCACCTGCCCGGCGTTACCCGCATCTACGGGCTAGAGATTAACCAGCACCACTGGGTTATGGTGTTAGAGGACTTTGGCGGCGAATCGCTGCGGCGGCTTGGTATTGCCGGTGTGCTCAGTCTGGATACGTTCTTTACGCTGGCTATCAAGGTGGCCGATATTCTGGGCCAGATCCATCAGCAGCAGATTATGCACAAGGACATCAACCCGGCCAATATTCTGCTGAACCAGGCGACCGGCCAGGTCAAGCTCATAGACTTTGGCATAGCGACGGTGCTTTCGCGTGAAACGACAACCTTTCGCAACCCCGGCGGGCTTGAAGGCACGCTGGCGTATATGTCGCCAGAGCAGGCCGGGCGTATGAACCGCGCCATGGATTACCGCACCGACCTGTATTCGCTTGGGGTCACCTTCTACGAGCTTCTCACCGGGCAATTGCCCTTCCAGAGCGATGATCCGCTGGAGATTGTCCATAGCCACATTGCGCGGAGCCCTACCCCGCCCCACCAGTTGCGCTCCGACCTGCCGCTATCGCTTTCGGCTATTGTGCTCAAGCTGATGGCCAAGAACGCCGAAGATCGCTACCAGTCGGCGTATGGCCTCAAAGCCGACCTGGAGCTATGCCAGCGCCAGTGGCAAAGCGGCCTGGCATGCCACAACTTTACCCCCGGTCAACACGACATCTCAGACCGCTTCCATATTCCCCAGAAGCTCTATGGCCGCGAGACAGAGATAGATATTTTGCTTAGCGCCTTTCAGCGCGTCAGCCAGGGCGGTAGCAATACGATGCTGGTTTCGGGCTATGCGGGTATCGGCAAGTCGGCGTTGGTTCAGGAAATTTACAAGCCGATTACGCGCCAGCGCGGCTATTTCATCTCTGGCAAGTTTGACCAGTTCCAGCGCAATATTCCCTATTCTGCCTTCATCCAGGCCTTCCGCTCGTTAATACACCAGCTTTTGACCGAGAGCGAGGCGCGTATAGCGGACTGGAAGCACAATATTCTTGCGGCGCTTGGTAACAATGGTAAGGTTGTCATTGAGGTGTTGCCAGAGCTGGAATTGATTATTGGCCCACAGCCGGATATTGTTACCCTGGGCCCGACCGAGGCTCAGAATCGTCTCAATATTGTGTTTCAAAACTTCATCCGCGTCTTTACGCAACCGGAGCACCCGCTGGTTATCTTTCTCGATGATTTGCAGTGGGCCGATGGTGCCTCGCTCAAGCTCATCGAGTTGCTGATGACCGCCTCCGATAGCCAGTACCTCTTTTTGATAGGGGCCTACCGCGAGCATGAGGTAGGCCCCTCGCATCCGCTGTCGCTTTTGCTCAAGGCGATGCGCCAGGCTAACGCCTCTATCCAGACGCTACCGCTGGCGCCGCTGGATGTCGCCGCCGTTATCCAACTGGTAGCCGATACGCTGCGTTGCCGCCCCGACCAGGGGCGGCAACTGGCCGAACTGCTTATCACCAAAACCGGCGGGAATCCCTTCTTCCTCAACGAGTTTTTGAAATCGTTGTACATTGAGGGGTTGATTAGCTTTAACCATCCTGCGGCCCGTTGGACATGGGATATTGAGCATATCTATCAGCGCGATATGACCGACAATGTGGTCGAGTTGATGGCGGCGCGGGTACAGCGGCTTGCGACGCCGACCCAGAATGTGCTGAAACTGGCGGCTTGTATTGGCAACCAGTTTGATCTGGAAACCCTGGCCGTGGTGTATGAACACCCGCCCCGTACCACCGCCAGCGACCTGTGGGGGGCTGTGGCCGAAGGATTGGTTGTGCCCTTGAGCGATGCCTACAAAGTGGCCGACCTGGATATTGATGGGCTCGATCTCTCTATCAAAGCGGAATATCGCTTTGCCCACGACCGCATTCAACAGGCGGCCTACTCGCTTATCCCGCGCGACGATCGCCAGGAGGTGCATTTGCAGGTGGGGCGATTGCTGCTTGAGAGTATGGCTCCGGCCGAACGCGAGGAACGTATCTTTGATATTGTGAACCATCTCAACCAGGGCCGCAGCCACCTCTCCTCGGCGGAAGAGCGCGACCACCTGGCCGAGCTCAACGTGTTGGCCGGGCAGAAGGCTATCGCCTCCGCGGCCTACGAGCCGGCCCTGAGCTATTTGCGCGTCGGTATCGAAATATTGACCCCCGATCCGGCCCTGCTGCTCTCCGCGATGTTGCCCCACCAACCGGCCCTGGCTCCCTCGCCCAACGGGAGCGACGGATGGAGCCGCCGCTACGAGCTCACCCTCGATCTTTACAAAGAGTATGCCAAATGCGCCTACCTGAACGGCTATTTTGACGAAGCCGAACGGGTCTTTGACATGATTATTGAAAAAGCGACGTCTGACCTTGACAAGGCGCAGGTCTATACGATTAAGATGGTGCTCTATACCAGTCTGGGCAAGTTGCAAGAGGTGATAGAGGCCGGTCTGGAAGGGTTGGCCTTGCTTGGGTTGCACTTGCCCCTGTCGCCCACGCAGGAAGAGATAGACCGCGAGATAGAGCTTGTCCACCATCTGATAGATGACCGCCCGATTACCGAGCTTATCCACCTGCCTACCGCCACCGACCAGACCCACCTGGTCACTATGCGTTTGCTAGAGGATCTGCTCATACCGGCCTGGTGGCGCACCAATACCCGGTTGCTTTACCTGGTGACGCTCAAGATGGTACGCTTCTCGCTTCAGTATGGGCATACCGGCTGTTCAGCCTTTGCCTATACCTGGTATGGTATGCTGCTTGGCTCCGGGCTTGGCGACTACCAGCGCGGCTATGAATTTGGCGAGTTGGCCCTGTGGCTCAACGAGAAGTACCAGATGCTCCAACGTGTCGCCAAGGTCAATCTTATCTTTGCCGCATTTGTTCAACTGTGGCGCTACCATCTCAAGACAAGCCTGTCCTATGTCCAACGTGGCTACCAGGTGGGGCTTGAAACGGGCGACCTGGTATGGGCCGGTATCAATGGTTACGTCATCATCTACACCATGATTATCAAGGGTGATGAACTGGACAATGTGTACCACGAAAGCCAGCACTATCTGGATTTTGCCCAACGTACAAAGCAGATTATCCCCATTAACATGTTGATGCTCTCGCAGCAGTTTATCCTGTGTATGAAGGGCCTCACGCGCGAACCGGGTAGCTTTAGCGATAGCCACTATAACGAAGAGAGCCATATTCAGGAGATTCAAGCCAGCGAAGCAATACGCCCTATCTTCTGGTATTACAAAATCAAACTACAGACGCTTTATCTCTTTGAG
>DAOTUK010000115.1:0-22125 GCA_034437375.1 Chloroflexaceae bacterium
GCCGCCGCTGCTGCCGCCCGACGAGCCACCGCTGCTGCCGCCCGCCGAGCCGCCGCTGCTGCCGCCCGCCGAGCCGCCGCTGCTGCCGCCCGACGATGTGTGCTGGTAGGTCTGCAACGTCGCCGTGGCTTCGTTGCCGGCGCCCGTCTCATCCGAAACGGTCGCGGTGATGATGCGGTCGGGGGTGTTGTCGAGCGAGCCGGTGTGGTGGTAGGTGAGTGTGGCCAGGACGGTGCGATAGTTGGCCACGCTGTCCGCGCCGCTCACGGTGAGTTTGCCACTGGCACTGTCGTAGGTCGTGTTGATGCTCGTACCGCTCGTGTCCACCGACAGACTTTCGGCGCTGGTGTCCTGCGGGTTGGTGAGCGTGACGCCCCATCCAGGGTGGCGCTATCGTCATCGGTCAGGGTGAGGTCTGGCGCGACTGTGACCGTCTGCTGTCCGCTGGCCATGATGACGGACGTATCCAGACCATCGCCCGCGCCGTTCAGGTCAAGGGCGGGACGCACAGAGGTAAACGTGGCCGTGCAGGTCTTATCGCTGTCCATCGTCACGGAGCCTTCGCTGGCGCAGTGGCCGCTCCATCCGGCAAAGGCGCTGCCGGTGCCTGCCTTCGTGACGGTGAGGGTGTATAGGGATACTTCATACGCGCCGATGTCGCACGTGCCCGATGCCGCTTCGGGGCGGGATTCGCCGCGCTGGTCGGTGGTGAGCGCGTTGCCGTCTGTGTCGGTGCAGCCGGCGGGGTTGCCCGCGTCAATGGCCAGGCTCCCACTCTGGAGCGCGTGGGTGTGGGTGGGGCCGCCGTTGTCGGCCAACGCGCCAAGGTTCGGGTCCTGGCCGGTGATGTTGCCCGTGGTGTCGCCAGCGATGGTACAGTTGGCGGTTTTTTCGATCAGGTTGTAACCGGCCGAGGTGATGGTGCCTGCACATTCAATGGTGAAGGCGGCACTATTATTGGCCACAATGGTATTCTTAATCGTAGCTGTGCTATATGGGGGCTCGTTGTTGAGTCCGCCACCAGAACCCGCAGTTACCGTGTTGTTACTGATGGTGCTACTGCTGATGGTCAGCGTGCCGTCTTTGTTGTAAATACCACCGCCCCGGCCAAGGTTCACCGTGTTGCCGCTGATGGTGCTGTTGTTGATGGACACGGTGCCACTGAACCCGTAATTGACCATACCGCCGCCATTATTGGCGGCCGTGTTGCCGCTGATGGTGCTGTTGTTGATGGTCAGCGTGCCCTCATTGTTGGTAATGCCGCCGCCATCGCTGAAAGACCTGGTACTCGTCTTGTTATCGCTGATGGTGCTGTTATTGATGGTCAGCGTGCCCGCGTTGTAGATACCGCCGCCATCGTTGCGGTACTGATCTGTACCACCAAAGCCAGCATGCGGGACGGAACCACCGGTGATGGTGAGGTCGTTAATTTCTACCTCGGCGCTGCTGTCAATGTACAGAATGCGGAATTCTTCGCTGCTGCTGTCGCGGGCAATCGTTGCGCCATTGCCGTTGATGGTGCGCTTGTTGCTACTGGTGATATTGGGCAGGCCGGCGTCGGCTTGCTTGCTGGTCAAGGTATAGGTGCAGCCGGCGTCCAGGGTAATGGTGTCTGCTTCGCCATTGCTATCGGCAGTTGTGATTGCGGTAATCAGGTCTGATGCGTTGCATGGGGTGAAGTCGGCCGCGCGGGCCGCGTGGGGGCGCGGCCCCACCACGAGCGCGGGCAGGAGGAGGGCGAGGGCGAATAGTCCGCGCAGTAGTCTCTCGATTCTTCTCTGCGGTCCATACTGTCTCATGGGGTAATTTTGTCGGGGTTTATCTGTGTGTGTGGACATACGCAACAACCTTTCTCTTTTTTCCTTTTCTTTCTTTTCTTCTGGTATCTCTTTTTCGATGGTATGATGTAGCACAAGGGGGTGTTTGTTCATTCCAATCATCATTATAGGGGGTTCGTTGCTCCGTTTATATAGGTACGTTGTCATGGTTCTGGTTGCGGCCCTATGACAGGTGTCACGGGTACTACGATGGGTTGTGAGAGGGTCTTTCGATGCTGCCAACAGCATCATGGTCTCTTTCCGATTTGACATAACCTTGGGGCGCATGCGGCTTGCCCGCATACGAGCCGTATGCTTAGAAATTGCCCCCTATTGGTGAGCACGTACAGTTTCATGCAGGCTTGATGGCCGATTTGGTATTACAATTTGCATGATGATCTATGACATGTGTCATGGGGAAGCAATGAGAATGATGACGCCACACCTATATAAACCTGAAAAGGGGTACCCTATAATGATGATTGGAATGAACGCGCACGAAACCCGACCCGGTGTCATAGACCCGCTTCCGCTTGCGGTGATGCTCTGGCTTGGCTATGTGATAGTGCTGGCCTTGATTGATCATGTGCTCTATGTACGGCCTATCTTGCCACCTATCTATTCCTTATTGAAAATGCTCAATGCGCTGCTGCTGCTGGTGTTGCTCCGGTGGCCGCGTGTGCGGGAGCGCCTGGGGGTTGCGTTTGTTCCGCTGGTTATCGCATTGCTGGCACTGGTACCGGTGGTGATTGTCAATATCCTGTTGCCAGGTATTCCGGCCACCCCCGCCACCGGGCCGGCCTCTATCCAGGTGCGGCAGATGCCGCTCCTGCTGCTGGCGCTTATTCTGACGGCCTGGCATTATGGTTGGAGGGCTGTCTTGCTGTATACCACAGGAGTGATCTTGATAAAGCTTGGATTTTATCTCACTATCAGTCGTCCGCCGGGGTCGCCCTTCTGGCCCCCCATAACCGTGATGCTCATTCAGGCGGCCAGTTTTCTTGTGGTGGGCTATTTCATCAGTACCCTGATCCAGTTGTTGCGCCAGCAACAGGAGACGCTGACCCAGGCCAATGCTTGCCTGGCCGCCCATGCGGCCACGTTGGAGGAGTTGACGATTAGCCGCGAGCGGAACCGGTTGGCCCGCGAATTGCACGATACGCTGGCCCATACCCTCAGCGGTTTGAGTGTTCACCTGGAAATGATGCGCGTCTACTGGGAAACTGATCCGACGGCCATTCGACCGATGCTTGACACGTCGTTGGAAGCTACCCGCACCGGGTTGCAAGAGACGCGGCGGGCCTTGAAACATTTGCGGGCCAGTCCCCTGGAGGATCTGGGATTGGTGCTGGCCCTGCGCCAGATGGCGACGGAAGCGGCCGAACGCGCCGGGGTACAGCTAGACCTGCACCTACCGGAGCAGGAGCCGTCCTTGGAACCGCCGGTCGAACAATGCCTCTACCGGGTGGCCCAGGAGGCTACCGCCAATGTGGCCCACCATGCCAATGCTACCCGGCTAACCGTGGGCTTGTCCCTCCATCATACGGAGGCGGTGCTGCGTATCTGTGATGATGGGTGCGGCTTTATGACGAACGAGGAGACGGCCCCAGGCCATTTTGGGTTGACGGGGATGCGCGAACGGGCTAGACTGGCTGGCGGAACCCTGACTATCTTCAGCCAGCCGGGGAAAGGTACGACGGTCGAACTACGTATTGAAGGAGTGGCATAATGCGAATCATTATCTGCGATGACCAGTCTATCATACGGGATGGGTTGTCCATCATGCTCAATCTCGAACGTGACATCGAGGTGATCGGGGTTGCCCAGGATGGGGCCGAGGCCATCGAACTGGCCGCCCAACACCAGCCGGATTTAATCTTGATGGATTTGAAGATGCCTGGTATGAATGGTATCCAGGCGACCCGCCAGATTTGCCAGCAGTTTCCCACTATTCATGTGCTGGTGCTGACCACCTATGACGACGATGAGTGGATATTTGACGCTATCCGCGCCGGGGCGGTGGGCTATTTGCTAAAGGATATGCCCCGCGATGATGTGGTGAAGGCTATTCGCGGCACGGTGTCGGGGCAATCGTTTATTGACCCGACGGTGGCCAGCAAGCTCCTGAAGCATGTCGCCGCGCCGCGTCGTCAGACCTCAAGTACCCTGGCGGAGCAGTTGACCGGGCGTGAAGCTGAGGGGTTGAACTTGTTGGCGAAAGGGTGTACCAATAGCGAGATAGCGGCCCGCCTGTACCTATCGGAGGGCACAGTACGCAACCATCTGAGTGCTATTTTTGCGAAGCTGAATGTCACAGATCGTACCCAGGCCGCGGTGATTGCTATTCGCCACGGCTTTGGCAACGGTCATGTGGATTGAGCGGGCCCAGGGGAGGGTGGCCGTTGTTCCACCGCGACCTGACCCCCGACAATATGCTGGTCAGCCAGAGCCCGGTTATCTTTGCTAACTGGCTCTGGCCTGGCGATGATTGCCCACCAGATCCAGGTCGCCTTCGCCATCCACATCGCCCCAGGCGATGCTTCTGGTATCATCGCGCTCTGCTGATTGCCAGATGAACGTTTTCGTAAGCGTCCCCCGTAAACGCTCCTTGACCCCAATGCTTCGCCCTTCATGTTCATCGCCCCTGCCAACTTCTAGACAACGCTTCGACGCGGACGGTGTACAGGCGCACACGCTCTTCAGCCTGTTTGAAGATACGCATGTTCCACCCATGTTCTTGCAAGAACGTGTTGCACCGTTCGTTTTTGTTCCTGGGATGTCTATGGGCCAGGTTGGACACCAACCGAGCAAAACTACAGCCCCTTACCAAAAACAGCATATAAGTTCTACGAAACTATCGTTTTTTTGACAAGCGCTCATTGCTGCGCTATAATTCTACGCACCGTAAAACATTATTTTGACATTCGCTACGTTCGATACTGTTCACGGTTTCGCCAAATCAGCCGGAAGAAAAGGAACCATTCCCATAATCGCACGTAGGCGTTGGAACACTACTCTTTTATGTATTTCTCTGCCTTGCACCCCCGCTGCTACAAGGCAAGTTTCTCCTATCGTACTGTCTCGATACAAGAAGTTCCATTTGTTGCGCCTGGCTGAACAGTGGGGGCGGTATCGTCTTACGCATAGAGTAGAACGGGTGAGTGTCAACACAAAAATCAGTATCAGGAGGCTTTTATCCAATGTCTTTTCAATCAGAACCGGATACCCAGGTGGATTTTGACGATACAAGCTGGATACAGCTCCTCGATGAGTATGATTATTCCCGTCCGCAGCGCGGCGAACTCCGCGAAGGGTTAATTATGCAAATCGAGGATAATGGCGTGCTTGTATCTATTGGCACCAAGCGCGAAGGTATTATCCCCTGGCAAGATATTCGGCAGATGGGTGATGAGTATGGAAATGATCTGCATGTAGGTGAAACAATTCAAGTCTATGTACAAGATCCAGAGAATAGAGATGGTGATTTAATATTATCTTTATCCATGGTTCAGGTGGCCAAGGATTGGGAAAATGCCTGGCAGTTATATCAAGACGGCAGCATTGTTCGCTGCAAAGTGATCGGCTTTAACAAGGGGGGGCTGCTGGTGCAGTTCAACCAGATACGTGGGTTTGTCCCGGCCTCGCAAATAGCACAATTGCACGGCCGCACAGCCGCCGAAGAGCGCCAGCAGGCATTGCAGCGCATGGTCAACCAGGAAATCCCCTTGAAGGTGATAGAGGTAGACCGCGAGCGCAACCGGCTGGTATTCTCTGAGCGCAGCGCAACGCAAGAATGGCGCAAGGCGCAGAAGCAACGCTTGCTGACCGAATTGCAAACCGGCGACATCTTGACGGGGCGCGTCAATCAGCTTACCAACTTTGGCGCATTTATTGATCTTGGGGGAGCGGATGGGCTGGCGCATATTAGTGAGCTTTCGTGGCAACGGGTCAACCACCCGCGCGAAATGCTCTCGCCCGGCCAGGAAGTGCGCGTGATGGTGGTAGAGATAGACCGCGACCGCGAACGCATTGGACTGAGCTTGCGCAAGCTGCAAGATAACCCCTGGGATACGATAGACCAGCGCTATAGCCTGGGCCAGCTTGTCACCGGCCCGGTCACAAACGTGACGCCCTTTGGCGCTTTTGTGCAAATTGAGGAGGCGGTAGAAGGGCTTATCCATGCCAGCGAGCTAGACGTAGATCCCCAGACCCAACCCGGCGATGTGTTGAGCCCCGGCCAGGATGTCACTGCGAAAGTGATTAGCCTGGATCGGCAGCGCCAACGGATGGGGTTGTCGCTCAAGCGGGTGGCAGAAGATGCGGCCGAAGAGGATAAAGAGGATAGCGCAACCGACGAGAGCTCGGCAGACGATGCTCCCCAGAACGCGGCCGCCACAGCGGACGAAGGGCCCACCACCGACACGGCGGAGTCGGACGCAGTTTCGACGCGGACCGAATCGCCAGTAGCGGCTCCCGAACCGCTGGCGCTTGATGCGGATAGCTCTGCGGTTGCGGAAGCCACCGCAGACGAGGTTGGAGCGGTGTAATCCATGCTCCTCCAGGGGGAGCGCAAGGGCAACACCGTATGGTCTTGCGCCCTGTTTGAAGCCTCGGCTCACCAATACCTATGGCGTTGTTGGGTTCGGGGCTTCAACCCGGTAGCAAGAACCATGGCGGGCTATACAAACACAAAATCACCAGTAGAGGAGATCATGTCTTGAAAAGCATTTGTGTGATTGGAACCGGGTATGTTGGGCTTGTAACCGGGGTCTGTTTTTCCGACCTGGGCCACCGGGTCGTCTGCATAGATATTGACCAGCAGAAAGTCGAGATGCTGCGTGCTGGCAAGTCGCCAATTTATGAGCCGGGTCTGGAGGAGATGCTGGTACGCAATCAGAACGCTGGTCGTATCTCGTTTACGAGTAGCTACGCCGAGGGGTTGAAAGAGGCTGAATTTGTCTTTATCACGGTTGATACGCCGATGAGCGACGATGGTTCGGCGGATTTGCGCAGCGTAAAGGCCGCCGCGCGCAGTATTGGCGAGGCGATGACCCAATCTATCATCATTATAGATAAGAGTACCGTACCGGTGGGGACGGGCGATATTGTTGGCGAGATTGTGGCGACGCACGCGCCTGCTGATACGCAATTTTCGGTGGTGTCAAACCCGGAGTTTTTGCGCGAAGGGAGCGCAGTAACCGATTTCTTCAACCCCGACCGCATTGTGCTTGGTTCAACAGACCGGGAAGCCGCCGAACGGGTTGGCGAGTTGCACGCGCCGCTCAATACCAAGGTTATTATTACCAATTTGCGGACGGCCGAGATGATAAAGTATGCGTCTAATGCGTTTCTGGCGACGCGCATTTCGTTTATCAATGAGATTGCGCAGATTTGCGAGAAACTGGGGGCCGATGTTAAAGAGGTTGCGCGGGGGATGGGGGCCGACAAGCGTATCGGGCCCCACTTTCTCGACGCGGGGGTCGGCTATGGTGGCTCCTGTTTCCCCAAGGATGTAATGGCGTTGTACCATATGGCCGCGAGCGCGGGGTGCCATCCCCAGTTGCTCCAGGCGGTGATGGAGATTAACCGCGATGCGCGGCAGAAGTTTGTTGAGAAGGTGCAAACGCTGCTCGTTGATCTTGAGGGGCGCAATATTGGGGTTCTGGGGTTGTCGTTCAAGCCCAACACGGATGATATGCGCGAGGCTCCGTCGCTCGATATTATCAATAAATTGATGGAGCGGGGAGCGCATATCAAGGCGTACGATCCGGTGGCGATGGATCGGGCGGCCGATTTGTTGCCAGAGGTGACGTTTTGTGCGACCCCCTATGATGTGGCCAAGGGGGCCGATGCGTTGCTGGTTATTACGGAGTGGAACGAGTTTAAGCAATTGAACTGGGAAAAAGTCCACCAGTTTATGAAACAGCCGGTCGTGTTAGATGGACGCAATATCTATGAACCGGATGATGTCAAGGCGTGTGGGTTTACGTATTGCGGGGTGGGGCGGGGTATGATGCCCGCCGAGTTGAAGAAGTAGGTAGACGTTTCCTGGGAGCGCGGGTTTCTTGCCCGCCCCGGAGCAGGCGGGATGCCTGCGCTCCCAGGGGTTCCCCCCTTCGCCAGGCGTATTTTAGCGATCCTCGTCTACCAGGCCAAGCATACTCTGGCGCAACCGCCGCAACCGCAAATCCATATCTTCGGGGCGCACATACACATCTTCGCGGATGGCCCCCACCTGCATACGAAATTCGCTGATAGGCCCCTTATCCTGCTCGTCGCTCTGCTCATATGCCAGATCTAACGAGAGCCCCACCGTAACAAGGACTTGCTCTACCTCATCCAGGTCATTACCGCGCAGCGCGGCTTCAGCGTCGGCTATCTGGTTTGCGGCCCGCGCCAGATAGTAGGCGCTCCACAAGCTGCGCAGTTCCGTTTGAAGTTGCTCAACATCGGCCCGCAACGCGGCTATATCGGCTTGTACAGAGCCATTTGTGGGGGTGCGGGTTGGGGTCAGGGTGCGGGTACGGGTGAGCGTCTGGGTGCGCGTCGGGGTGGTGGTAAGCGTGCGCGTCTGGGGAGGGGTGGCGGTAAGCGTGGCGGTCGGGGTGACGGTTTCGGCCACTTGCCGTGGCAGGGCCAGCGCATCGGGCGGCCGCACCGGATTGCCCCCCGTATACCAAAGGGCCTGGATGAGCAGGCTCAGCAGCACCCCCACCAGCATAGCGACCCCATACGGGAGCAGCACGCCAACCCGCCGCACGACGGGACGGTCGCCAGACGAAGGCGACTCATGCTGCGCATGCGGCTGGTGTCCAGACATACCCCACGTCGCTTCCCACCCCAGGGATTAGATTTCGTGAGCCAGCAAAATGGCCTGGGCTATCTCTTTCATGGGCTTGCGCGTATTCATAGAAAGCTGCTGTATTTTGCGGAAGGCTTCGGCCTCTTTGAGCCCCTGGCTATCCATCAAAATACCTTTGGCCCGCTCAACGACCTTGCGGGTATCGAGCGTTTCTTTCAAATCAATAATCTCGCGCTCCATTTCCAGAAATTCTTGATAGCGGGCCATTGCTATCTCTATAGCCGGCAGCAACTCAGCATCACGGAACGGCTTCACGATATAGTTGACCACTCCCGCCTCGCGGGCCCGGTCTACCAACTCTCGGTCCGAGAACGCGGTAAGCAACAGAACCGGCGCTATCTTTTCCTGGGTCAAAATCTTGGCCGCCTGGATACCATCCAGCTTCGGCATCTTAATATCCATAATCACCAGGTCCGGGTGTAACTCGCGGGACAGGTTGATTGCGCTCACCCCATCGCCCGCTTCCCCAACCACTAGATAGCCTAACCCGACCAGGGTTTCTTTTAAGTTCATACGAATGATAGACTCATCATCCGCTATTACCAGTCGTATCTGCGCCACCTTATCGAAACCTTCCTTCTCTGTAACTCAATGCAAAGCATGCCAATGACCTGCACTGACTTGCTGCGTATGATGTCGCCTGTCATTGCCCAGACAAGCGCCAGTATAGCATGCTGCAAGGGGAAGGTCAACTAGCGGGTATGGCGCGGGTGTGACAGACATTTTTCCGCGCCTGGGAGCGCAGGCGGGACGCCTGCTCCGGGGCGGGCAAGATGGCCGCGTTCCCAGGGTTTCCAACGCAATCAGGGTTACTATATCGGTCTGGTGCTGCCCCCCCCGATTTCCGATTGCCAGATGCTATACCTGTGCTACAATAGAGGTAAGAACAAAGAGCTTTCCATGCTTCCAGGAGCAGCATGCACCCATCTCGCTGGCATAAGATTCTCCATGCCGCCTACGTGCTGTGGGGCACGTCGGGGTTTCTCCTGGTTGCCTTCACTGTCTTCTGGATACTTGATGCTCTTGATATTCCCTTGCCCCTTGGTATTCCATCCAATGCATTAGAGCCACTCACCGCGTTTGTTGGTCTGGTCGTGACGTTTGCCGGCGGTATGCTGGCGCGGTGGGGGAGCAATCAACCGCCTGTGCCTGCGCCCGACCCCTATGAAACAAAATATCAGGGGTAGTGCTGTACTTGGTAGTGATGAAACATTGCTAACACAAGCCAAAGGGCACGAGGAAACACTACCTTTGCAGGACTACCGATTATGCTTAAAGTCACATATTCGGTTTTACGCAACGAAGGATGGATGAGATGATCGGTCATGGCGCAGCGATAATAGGCACACACCCGCGCTTCGATCTCATCCAGACCCAGTGGTCGGTCAAATTCGGCCACCGCCCGCTTGCCATGCCCCCATTTCGCTTCAATCCGGTTCAGCCACGGGCTCTGGCTGGGCAAAAAACACGACAGGATCCGCACGCCCTGACCGCTGCGCTTCACGTCCTAATTGTGCTAGCGAATCCAGGTGCGCACGGCTTTGCTGCTGTGCCAGGGCGCTTTATCCCACCCCAGCACCCACACCCGGATACCCTGTCGCTGCATCTGGGTACACGCCCACGCCAGGAAATCAATCGTCACGGCGCTAACGGGTCGCCCCTCCACAAAACGCAGCAGCATCTGCGGGGGTGTGGCGGCCTTCCGTTCCAGCAGGACACCATAGCAGGCGATAGCTTTCTGCTCCGCTTTCAGCAGGTGCAGTTCATACGCTCGTGGCGGCGCGGTGCCCTTCTGCCACCGATGCCGGGTCGGTTGGGCGATGCGGCTCCACCAGACCTCATCCAAAAAGCCCACCGCCCAGGTCGGTTGCTGCTCGGCCAACGCGATCAGTTGGTCACGGCGCTTTTTTTTTCGGGCATACGCCGGATCCGGGCTGTGGATCCAGTTTTTCGCCCGTTTCCAGGTCACGCCTAACTGGGGCAAGGCATACCGAATGGTCTCGCCACTGACCTGCCGCGGCGTGATGCCTTCGGCATACGCGACCGCTGCCACCCGCTCCAACGTCCACTGGCTGGTGGGCTGATCAAAATCGCGTGGATGTTGGTGAATCAGGGCACGCAGACGTTCCAGACGGTCGGCATCAAAGATGGCGTGCGGCACCGTCTGCGGGACGTGCGATCCCGGTTCCAGGGCGGCCACGCCGCGTGCATTGAAGGCGTGGATGGCATTGCGCACGGTCTGGTCATCACAATGCAGATTGCGGGCGATGGTGTAGGCATGCTGCCCCGCCGCATTGGCCAGCAGAATCTGGCAATGCCGCAACGTAAACGTGTTGGAGGAACGAAGCCCCGCTTCCAGGGCTGCGCGTTCCTCAGAGGTCAGCTCGCGCACATAGATTGGTGTTCTCATACCGTGCATGCTACCACATTACCGACCTACCTGCCTGACGATACACTAGACATACTCTCGCAGTAACGCAGCAAGGCTTTGCACATGCGGAAGACGAAGCATAGTTTCATGGTCGCCCGGAGCCTCCCGTACCGTCATGGAATGAACCACTGAGCACCACCGGCGTTCCGCACCGGGCGGATTCAGGCAATCGCGGGTGATTGCTCGAACGTAGACGACATCCCCCGCATAGAAACGCGGCACATACGCATGCAGGGCGATAACGTGCGCCTGTACCAATCGAAACAACCGTTGGAGCATCTCCATATCTAAAGATACATGCCGCGCCTGTTCCCGCACATATTCCCACTGCTCGCTGGTAGACATTGGCCGTAGGGTATCAAGCAATGCAATCGCTTCTTCCTGACTGCTACTAAACAGCGATACAAGTATCGCGGCCGTATCATCTACAATGTGAATTGCAGGATCAGGGGTATCTAGCAACGCCACCAATCCCACTTCCTGGTTGCGGTCGTACAACTGCTGTGCCATCTCGAACGCAACCGCGCCGCCAAACGAATGTCCGACCAGCAGATATGGCCCGGCTGGTTGGACATGCTGCACCTGTTCCAGATATGTGCGGGCTATCTCAGGAATGCTCTGGATAGGCTCCTGGACATCAGCGAATCCCTGGGCCTGGATGCCCCAGACCTGGCGTGATAGCGCCAACTGTTGCACCAGTTCGGTATAGCCAAACACCCCCCCACCAACCGGATGGATAAGGAACAGAGCCGGAAGCTCCCCATCCGGCCGAAACGGTACCAGGTTCTCTGTGGCTGCTGCAAGCATATTGATTGATGAGTCCTCGGCAATGGCCGCAGCCAACCCTGCAATAGTAGGACATTGCACCATACGCCGCAGCGGCAGTTGTACCCCCGTCGCCTGGCGCACCTGAGCAACCAACTGTACAGCCAGCAGCGAATCCCCCCCCAGATCAAAGAAATTATCATGAATGCCGATGGCTGTATAGCCAAGCAAATGCTGCCAGATACGCGCCAGCATATGTTCTGTTGGAGTCTGAGGAGACGCTACCGTGGCTGGAGACGCAGAGTCCAGATCCGAGGACAGAAGGTTGTCTTCGGGCGCATCTAGAATCAGTTGGCCGCGCACGGCCCCGCCATATGCATCAGAAGTATCTGGGTTCGCAACCCAGTAGCGTTGGCGCTCAAAGGGATAGGTTGGGAGCGAGATGCGGTGGCGCTGCGATGGAGCATGCACAGCCCCCCAATTGACCGAACAACCCGCCAACCAGAGGCTCCCCAACGCACGAGCCATAGTTGCCATATCAGGCAGCGAGTCATCAGGATGCGGAAGTGAGGTGATACATGGGTGTCGGGTAGTGCGCTGCGGATGCCGCCGTACATAAGAACTCAATGTCCGACCGGGCCCAACCTCCAGAAAAACGTGCTCCTCCTGAAGAAGCGTCTGGACACTGGACTGAAAGGCGACGGTCTGGCGCAGATGGCGAGTCCAGTACTGTGGAGTGGTGACTTCTTGCGCGTCAATCCAGGTGCCATTCACATTGGAAAGGAAGGGGATCCGAGGGGGATGCAGCGAGATACGTTTGATACACTGTGCGAACGGTTCAAGAATCGGATCAATCATTGGCGAGTGCGCGGCAATATCAATAGCAAGCCGGCGGCACTCGATCCCCTGGCTTTGACAGTGCGCCGCAAGCTGATCAATAGCCGCCACGGTACCCGATACGACACATTGATCAGGAACATTCACCGCCGCAATGGAGAGATTTTCATTGAGCAGGGGGCGCATCTGTGCTTCAGGGAGAGCCACACTAAGCATAGCACCACGGGGGAGCGTAGCAAACAACTGTCCACGCCGCACAACCAGAGCAAGGGCATCGGCAAACGTCATAACCCCAGACAAACAAGCCGCGGTGTATTCGCCCATACTATGACCAATCATCGCCACCGGCTGTACCCCCCACGACATCCAGAGCTGCGCCAGCGCATATTCAGTCAGAAAGAGCGCCGGGAGGGCCCGGTCAATCTGGCGCAGGGTTGGCCCGGTGTCGGGCGAACCATTCGTGGACGAATAGAGGACCTTGCGAATATCGTGGGCCAGAAGGGGATGCAACAGCGCGGCTCCCTGGTCAATCGTATCTCGGAAGACTGGTTCATGCGTGTACAAACCCTGGCCCATTCCAACATATTGAGCGCCACCGCCCGGAAAGAGAAACACCACTCCGGGCGTACTCCCTTTGACCGTGCCACTGAGCACACGCACAGGGTCTGCGGTTTTCAGAGCTTCTCCGACCGCCTGCCCATGTTCTCCAATGACTACCCGCCGGCAAGGCCGCGCCGTGCGCCCCACTTGAAGCGTGTACGCAACATCGGCCAGGTTGCTGGTATTGGTAGTTGCATCGGTCTGGTGTGCGAGATAGTGCGTCAAGTTCGTTGTGGCCGTCTCAAGGGCCGTAGGAGTACGGGCAGACAACGGCAAAATATGCCAGGGACGAGTTGGCTCCGGGGGCGGCGCTGGCGGAGCCTCTTCAAGTACCACATGCACATTGGTGCCCCCCAGACCAAACGCACTCACCCCGGCCCGACGGGGGGTATCGCCGGAGTTCCACACCTGGGACGTAGCCGCAACAAAGAAGGGACTCCGGTCCATATCCATGCCTGGGTTCGGCCTGGTAAAGTGCAGGGTGGGGGGAATTTGCCGAGCCTGAAGGGCCAGCACAGTCTTGATCAACCCCGCAACCCCGGCCGTTGCATCGGTGTGCCCAATGTTAGACTTGACCGAACCAAGCGCACAAAACTGCGTACGCGACGTATGGGCGCGGAACGCCTGTGTCAGGGCTGTTACTTCAATCGGGTCGCCCAGAGCCGTACCCGTGCCGTGGGCTTCAATGTAGCTCACCGTATCGGCGTGAACATCAGCAACCTGATAGGCCGTTCGGATGACCTGTGTTTGTCCTTCGACCCCAGGCGCAGTATAGCCAACCCGTGCGGCCCCATCATTGTTCATAGCTGATCCTTTGATCACCGCAGCAATAGTGTCTCCGTCATTGAGCGCATCATCCAGGCGCTTGAGTACCACCATCCCGACGCCGCTTGCAATAACGGTGCCGCGGGCCTGGTGGTCAAACGGTCGGCAGCGTCCATCAGGAGAAAGAATACTCCCCTCCTGATGCAGATATGCCGTTACCTGGGGTACCCGCACAGAGGACGCCCCGGCCAGCGCCATGTCACACTCGCCAGCAATCAAGCTCTGGACCGCTAGATGCACCGCAACCAATCCTGTCGAACAGGCCGTTTGTACCACAATAGTAGGACCGCGCAGATTTAGCTTGTATGCAACCCGCGAGGCCAGAAAATCTGGCGCATTGCCAATGAGACGGGCGTAATCATCGGCGTCGGCCGCAAAGTATCGTGTGCCAAGGAGATGTTGGTAGTTGTTGAGTCCGGTACCCCCAAAAACCCCGATAGATCGGGGCGTATCGCCTGGCGCATAGCCGGCGTGTTCCAACGCTTCCCACGCACATTCTAGAAACAGGCGGTGCTGTGGGTCGGTCAAACAGGCCTCGCGGGGAGTGATACCAAAGAACGCAGCGTCAAACATATCAACTGCGGGCAATATTCCGCTGGCCTTGATAGCCGACGGGTTTGTGTAGCGTTCTGCGGGTACCCCGGCCGCCTGAAGTTCGGCATCAGAAAAAAAGGTGATAGCTTCACGACCGTCGCGCAGTAGGGCCCAGAACTCGTCCAGGGAGGGTGCCCCAGGAAAGCGGCAGGCCATGCCAATAATGGCAATTTCCAATCCGGTGGTATCAGTCATCATTGTTGCTCCTTGGTCGTACGGCGGTGCTGGCGGGCCCGAGCCAACCGCTGGCGTCCTCTCGTTGATGATTCCGATGGGGCGCGAGATTCGGGCGGTGGTTCAGTATGCGCCGTAAGATAGTGGGACAGACCCGCAATCGTCGGATAAGTGAACAGATCCATCAGCGTCATTGGCGTGGCAACCACCTCGCGGAGCCGATCGTAGACCTGGCCAATACGGAGCGAATTCCCTCCGAGATCGAAGAAATTGTCGTAGATACCAACATGCGGAACCTGGAGTACCTGTTGCCAGATACCCGCCAACGTCTGTTCCAGGGTGCTGCGGGGGGCCACAGCCTCCGGGGTTTTCGGTTTCAAGTCCGACACATCCGGCAGAGCCAGGCGGTTGATTTTGCCGCTCGGTGTCAGCGGCAATGCTTCCAGGAATACGAAATCAGAGGGGATCATATAGTCTGGGAGCCGCTTTGCCAGATGGGTGCGGAGCGCATCAGAGTTGATACCAGACCCGACCACATAGGCCACCAGATATTTCCCGGCGTCAGAGCCACGGGCCACAACCACCGTTTGCTGTACCGCTGGATGCTCGGATAGGACAGACTCAATCTCCCCCAACTCAATGCGGTATCCGCGTAGTTTAATCTGGAAATCCATACGGTTCAGAAATGCAATATTCCCATCGGGGAGAAAGTGCGCCAGATCGCCCGTGCGGTAGAGGCGGGCACCGGTCTGGTCGCTAAATGGGTCGGGTATAAACCGTTCTGTTGTGCGTTCTGGACGGCGGAGGTAGCCCCGCCCTACCTGGATACCGCCAATATACAGTTCTCCGACAGCGCCAAACGGAACCAGGCGCTGGTGCGCATCAAGCAGATACACCTGGGTGTTGTCAATGGTGCGGCCAATGGTGGGCAAGTGTGGGGGAGACGCAACGGGCGGGATGGTGGCACTGGTTACATAGACAGTAGCCTCTGTAGGCCCGTAATTGTTCGTCAGCGGAAAGGGCAGCGTAGGGGGGGGGTAGGTGTGCAACCGGTCGCCTGCGGTGATGAGGGTACGGAGGGAACACGAGGCCGGCCACGCTTCATTGATCAGCGCTTCGGCCAGGGGGGTGGGCGCAAAGGCTATCGTAATATGGTTGTCCAGCAACCAGTCGCGCAAATAGCGTGGTGTGGACAGGGCCAGACGGTCGGCAACGACAATAGTAGCGCCACACACCAGAGCAGGCCATAGCTCCGATACGGATACGTCGAAGGCGGGACTGGCGGTCATACTAGAGCGGTCGTCTGGCGTAAGCGCATAGGGTTGTTGATACCAGTGTACCAGATTGAGCAAGGAGCGATGTTCAATCATCACCCCTTTGGGCATACCGGTTGAGCCGGAGGTATAAATGATATAGGCGAGGTTGGCCGGGGTGGCAGGACAGGGGAAGGGGTGCGGCGACTCTGCGGACAACATATCCCAGGCGGTATCGAGCGCAAGTACCCGCGCCGTCGTATCTCCAATTCGCTCAACCAGATGCGACTGGGTGAGAATAACGGTTGCTTGCGTATCCTCTAGAACAAAGCCAATCCGCTCTGTCGGGTACGTGGGATCAATCGGTACATAGGCCCCTCCCGCCTTCAAGATACCGAGCGCCGCAACAATGAGGGTCAGGGAGCGTTCCGCCAGAATACAAACCGGTACATCTGGCCCCACTCCCTGGCGATGCAAATAGTGCGCCAGACGGTTGGCCCGTTGGTTGAGTTCGGCATAGGAGATGGTGGTGGGGCCATCAACCACGGCTATGGCTTCGGGCAAACGGGCGGATTGATCGGCGGCCAACAACGGTACTAACCGTTCCAGGTTGTGGTCGCGGTGGGTGGCATTAAGCGTATGGATGAGATGGTGTCGTTCTGCCTCCGGCAATATCTCCCATTCCCCTACAGCGGCGTCAGGGTGTGCCACCATGTAGTGCAGTGCCGTTTGCATATGGCTCCCGATTCTGCTGATGGTGGCTTCGTCAAAAGCGTGGGTATCATACATAAACCGCAGTTCCAGTTCGTCGCCTTCCCGGATGGCCAGCGCCAGCGGATAGTTCGTGCGTTCGATAACTCGGTCAGACTCTACCTGGATGACGCCATCGTCCGCGGCAAAGGTATTGCCGGGGTAGTTCTCAAAACTCAGCAAACTTTGAAATAGCGGGGTGTCTGCTGGCAATGCACTCCACTGCTGGATGGTGACGAGGGGCGTATGTTCAAACTCGCGGGCGGTGCTCTGTTGCTCTTGCACCAGGAGGAGCCAGGCCGGAATTGGGGTATCAGGCGACACCAGTACCCGCATGGGGATGGTGTTATTGCATAGCCCGACAATAGATTCGACACCGGGCAGATTGGCGGTGCGGCCCGACACGGTTAAGCCAAATACCACATCTTTTTCCCCGCTGTAGCGACTTAACAACAGGGCCCATACCCCCTGGAGTATCGTACCGAGCGTCACCTGATGGGTGCGCCCGAAGGTGTGCAACTCGTTGCTCAAGGACTGGGGCAGCGACAAACGCCAGTTGCTATAGCGGTCAACACCGGTTTTCTGGTTGGCCGGGTAGGTCTGGAGCAAGGGGGTCGGGGCGTTGAACCCGGCCAGATAGGTATGCCAGAACGTTTCCGCCGAGGCTAGATTGTGCTGCTGCACCCGTGCGATATATTCTCGAAAGGATGGGGTGGCGGGCAAGGTGGGCAACTGGTTCTGCGAGAGGGCACGGGTGCAATCCATAAGCTCGTGTAGCAGGGTGGTGGAAGACCAACCGTCCAGAATACCGTGGTGAAAAGTCCAGAGGTACATCCAGGTGGTGTCTGACACCCGGAATAGCGCCATGCGCATGAGCGGGGGGGAGGTTGGATCCAGTCCTTGCTGTTGATCGCGGGTGAGCCACGCTTGCAAGGCCTGTTCTTGCGCGGCCGCCCCCAGACTGCGCCAGTCTTCGATAACCCAGGGCAGTGTGACCTGGGGTTGGACAATCTGGAGCGGTTCGTCTAGCCCTTCCCAGATAAAGCAGGTGCGGAGTATCGGGTGCCGCTGTATCAGCATATCCCAGGCCTGCTGCCAGGTAGAGACATCTAGATTTCCGTGCAATTTGCCCACCCACTGAACCAGGTACATGGCTTCGTGGGCAGACAGGCGGCTATGGAAGAGAATACCGTGCTGTGTGGATGCGAGCGGCAGAATATCGGCAATGGCCGACATCCCGCCAACAGCCTGCGCAATGCGGGCAAGCTGTGTATCATTGATACGTACCAGGTCAAAGTCAGATGGCGTGTATCGGCCCACATCAGGCGTGGTGCAGTGGTCAATCAATGCACGCAGCGCGTCCATGTAATAGTGTGCAAAGGTTGCAATCGTCTCGCGCCGGTGCAGATTGGCGCTGTACATCCAGGTCAGTTGCAATTGACCTTCGACGACCATTCCTTCAATAACGAGCAAGTGGGTGCGTTGTCCTCGCGGGCTGCGCGTGGGCCCGATTGATTCGGGGGCGCGTTGGAACATTCCCGTGATGACCTGGTCGAATTGTCCCAGGTAGTTGAAGCGGATGTCGGGGCGCGGGGCCTGCTGAAGTTGGGAGCGAACCGCCGTATCCGGGCTGAGGGCCCGCAATATGCCGTAGTTGATGCCATGCTGCGGAATGGCCCGCAGATGCTCTTTGACTGCTATCAGGGTTTGTTCTAGCCCCCCCGTTTCCGGTCGGTGTAGCAGCACGGGAAAGAGGCTGGTAAACCAACCAATGGTGCGGCTTACATCCACGTCAGCAAACAGGTCTTCGCGTCCGTGGCCTTCCAGTTCAATACGCAGGAGAGCCTCGCCGCTCCAACGGTGGTAGGCCAGGAGCAATGCGGCCAGCAGCAGATCATTGCTGCGGGTGCGATAGGCTTTGGGGACATCGTGCAACAGGGCATGGGTTTCGGCAATGCTGAGGGTCTGGAGTATAGATTGCTCGGAGGATTCGCTGTTGTCGCCATCGGGGGTATCCAGCGGCAGTGGCGCTGTGGGAGTGCTGGTTTCTGCCTGCCAGAAGACCAGGTGCTGGCGACATGCTGGTTGTTGTGCATAGGCTATCAGGCGGTGGGCCCACTGGCGATAGGAGGTTGTTTTTGGGGAAAGCTGTACCGCTTGCCCCTGCTGTAGGGCTCGTAAGACGGCCTGCATATCGTCTAGGAAGATACGCCAGGTAACACCATCAACGGCCAGGTAGTTGATGACGATGAGCAGGCGGTGGGACTGGCCCGCGCTGCGTTGGAACAGGACGGCCCGCAACCGGGGGGTTGTGGCCAGGTCGAAGTGGGACTGGGTCTGGGCGGCGTGACGTTCAATGGCTATGGTTTGCTCGTCGGCGGACAGATGGGCCAGGTTGACTACCTCGAATGGTACAACTGATTCTGTGGGGCCATAGGTTTGCTGCCATCCGTCCGCTGTGTGGGTGAACCGTAGCCGCAGGGCATCGTGGTGGTCAAGGAGCAGGGCGAAGGCCTGGCGCAGGTGGTCTGCGGGTAGCGTGGGCGAAACCGTCAGCAGCATTGCTTGATTCCAGTGCTGTGGATCGGGGAAGTGCTGTTCAAAGAACCAGTGTTGAATGGGGGTCAGGGGCACCGATCCGGTCAGAATATCCTGTTCAGATTGTACCCCTGTCGTTTCTTCGGCCACTATCGCAAGTTCGGCAATCGTGGGGTACTGAAAGATGTGCCGGGCCAGCAGGTGGAGTCCGGATTGATGCGCGGCCGCAATCACCTGGATGCTGAGGATCGAGTCTCCGCCCAGTTCAAAAAAGTTGTCGTGGGTGCCAATGGTTTCAATAGGCAGTTGGAGCAACCGGGCCCAGATGGTGGCGAGGGTATGTTCGCGGTCGGTACGGGGGGGCACATAGGCGTGGCGTGCGTGTTGGCGTTCCATGGCGGGCATCGGTAGGGCCTGCTGGTCGAGTTTGCCATTGGGGGTCAGGGGCAGGGAATCGATCTGGACGAACGCCGCAGGCACCATATAATCGGGCAAGCATTGTTGTACGTGGTCACGCAGGGCGAGGGGCGAGAATATCGCCGGGTCATGGGGGATGATGTAGGCCACCAGACGTTTCTGACCGGGGGTATCTTCGCGGGCAATCACCACACAGGTTTCGACGGTTGCGTGTTGGTGCAATACGCTTTCGATTTCGCCCAGTTCGATACGGAATCCGCGTACTTTGACCTGGTGATCCAGACGCCCCAAAAATTCAATTTGTCCATCGGGCAACCATTGCGCTAGATCGCCCGTGCGGTAGAGGCGGCCACGGGCAAAGGGGTTGGGAATAAACCGTTCGGCGGTCAATGTCGGACGATGCACGTATCCACGGGCAACCCCGATACCCCCGATGCACAGTTCGCCGGGCACTCCCACGGGTACGGGTTGCAAGGCGGGGTTAAGAATGTAGATCTGGGTATTGGCAATGGGCCGTCCGATGGGGGGGCGCTGGCCATTGGCTATACATGGGCCCATCGTCGCATAGACGGTGGCTTCGGTGGGGCCATAGGCGTTGATGAGGGTACGTTTGGGGGCCCAGGTTTGCACCAGTTCTGGTGAACAAGCCTCACCGCCCACAATGAGTGTCTGGAGGTCTGGTAGTTCTACGATGGGCAAACTAGCCAGTACCGAGGGGGGGAGCAAGGTCATAGAAATTTTCTGGTTGCGCAATGTTTGCACCAGTGGTTCGCCCGGAAGTAGCGCATCTTTCGGGGCCATGGTTAGTGTTGCGCCTGACAGCAGGGCAATGGCCATCTCCCATACCGATGCATCAAAGCCAAGTGAGGCGAATTGGAGCACCCGATGGCCCGGGCCAATGCCAAGCGCCTCTCGTTGGGACAGCGCCAGGTTGACAAGGCCACGATGCTCTAGCAGGGTTCCCTTTGGTTTGCCGGTTGAGCCGGAGGTATAGATGACGTAGGCCAGGGAGTCGGGGGTTATGGGGCAAGGCGGTGGGGTTGTCGGCTCGGTAGTGGTGTGCTCTATGCACAGTAGGGTTGTGGTTGGTGCCAGGTGGTGTAATCGTTCAATCAGGTGTTTCTGGGTGATAACGACTGATACCTGGGCATCGGTGAGCAGAAAGGTTAATCGGTCGGTGGGGTAGGTCGGGTCGAGCGGCAAGTAGGCTCCCCCGGCCTTGAGAATACCCAGAAATGCAATGGGCAGGTCGGGTGATCGTTCGACGCAGACCCCCACCAGCGTTTCCGGCCCAACCTCGTTTGCCTGGAGCAGGTGGGCTACCTGGTTGGCCTTCTGGTCAAGCGCTTGATAGGTGAGCGTCTGGTCGAGAAATTGTACTGCTGGAGCTTGCGGATTGCGTGTTACCTGGTCGGCAAAAAGATCGCAGACGGTATGGTCTGCTTGTCGGGTTGCGGTGGTATTCCAGGTTATACAAATACGTTGGTACTCTTCATCAGTCAGCAGGGGCGTGTGGGACACGGGGCGTTCCGGGTGTTCGCACAAGCCGAGTACGATGCGGTGCAATGTGTTGATGATCTGGTCGCTCTGAGCGGTGGTATAGCGTTCTGGGTCATAGATTAGTGCGCCTTGCACGGAAGCATCCGCCTGGATGTTCACGGAGAGGGCTAGTTCAACGCTGAGGGGGGGGCTGTCTGTCGCGCCTGCGGTCAACGCCTGGATCAGGAATGGGCCGGGTTCTGGTTCGTCGGTTTGATGGAACAGGTATGGCGGGACTTGCTGTGCTTGTCGGGGTGTTCCGGTGGGTGCTGGTGGCTGCGTTATGTGCTGCGTTGGGTCCGTTGTTGGGTGTTGTAGCTGCTGCTGAATTTGCTGAATACATGCGGGGAGGGGTTGATCGCTTGCCAGGGTGAGGAGGCGTATATTCGACAAGGAGGCCGATGGTATGCTACTACGGGGCCGATGGAAGCCCATAATGCCGATGGGGATGGTTTGCTGGTGGTTATACGTTGCGAGTAGCACTTGGTACGCTGTAAGCAGAACCTGAGAGGACTCTAATCCGTCGAGGAGGGGGAACCGAAACTGAAACCGTTGGACTTGTGGTGTGCTGCAAGATAGGTGCTTATGAGGCATCATCATCATTCCTCCGAATGCTTGTCTCAGCTATATTGTCTGAGATTAGCATAGGCGTGTCGTGTATGTCAAATGTATTAGACTGGGTAACGGTTCACATTTGGTAAGAAAATGGGGCCGTGTGTCCCT
>DAOTUK010000116.1:0-20304 GCA_034437375.1 Chloroflexaceae bacterium
ATGACAACCCCGACAAACCCACGCGCCCATTGCCCTATGCTTCAGATCGTTGTATCATAAGCCAGATTGCATGATGAACCGTGCCAAACCGGATACGGTATGAGCCGAAGAAGGAGTCTGGGTGCCTGATGGTAGCACGCACAATGTCTGCTCGAACCTGGAAGGGAGCCTTTACAACCGCAACCCATGAACGGCGACGGTATAAGCTCTATATACCAACGGGCTACCGTCCCGAAAAACCGGCCATGCTGCTGGTGATGCTGCATGGGTGTATGCAAACCCCGGACGACTTCGCCTCTGGCACCGAAATGAACGACTATGCCGAACGCCATACCTTCCTTGTCCTCTACCCAAGCCAATCACGCATGGCCAACCCGGCCCGCTGCTGGAACTGGTTTCAACCAGACCATCAACTGCGCGGGGTGGGAGAGCCCGCCGCCATTGTAGGAATGGTCAACGAGATACAGCGCACCTATGCCATAGATCCGGGGCGCATCTATGTCGCGGGCATATCCGCCGGCGCCTCTATGGCCGTCATCCTTGGCGCAACCTACCCGGATGTTTTTGCCGCTATCGGGGTATGCAGCGGCATGGAATATCAAGCGGCCACCAGTTGGGCCGGCGCCCTGTTCTCCCAATCGCGCGGGGGGCCAGACCCCATGCTGCAAGGGAAGTTAGCCTACCAGGCCATGGGAGTATACAAACGAGTAATGCCCGTCATCGTCTTTCATGGCACGGCCGATACCACCGTCGCCCCGGTGAACGCCGACCAGGTTATCGCCCAGTGGGCCGCCACCAACCAACTGGCCGCCGATAGCTTTCAAAGCATCGCACTATCGCCCAGACCAACCCGCACAATCCCCTGGGCCATATTCAATGGCCGTAGCTATACCGAATATGTGTATGAGGACAGCAATGGCGACGTGGTCATGAAAAAGTACTTAATTAGCGGTATGAAGCATAGCTGGACAGGCGGCGCAAAGGCGGGCATGTTTACCGACCCGCTCGGCCCAAAGGCGAGCGAGCTCCTCCTGGAATTTTTCTTCCAGCACACGATGCGCGGTATCCTCCTGCGGCCAGACTCGGTTGGGCAACCCGTTGCACCGGAACAGGACGTTGTATCGGGCGACGTAGTAACCGTTGAACCACCCACCGCCCCACGCGAAGGTGCCACGCTACCGGCCATCGAGGAACGACCGTCGCTCGCCAGGCGCATTGGTACGCTGATCGGGCGGCTTGGGCGCGGGGCTTTGCGGGCCGTGCGCCGGCTATGGAAGCGCAAACCACCAGAGGAGCGCAAACAATAATCACAGCACGCAAAGCCTATGCCCCCGTTCTTACCGACGCTTCTTGCCGCACAATCTCAGCCTGGCCCGCGCTCAACTCCGCCACAAGCGCCGCACACGCATCATACTCCGACACGGGCAACGCCACCACCAGCGTCACATCCGAAGCAAAATCCTCGTGCTCAAACGCTGTTTCAAACGATTCGATAGCCCGCCGCACCAGCGTATACAGGCTATAATCTACCCGTACCTGCATACGGCAACGCTCCACCCGTTCGGTGCGTTCAACCACATCGAGCACGGCCCGTGTCGTATCGCTATAGGCCCGTACAAGCCCGCCTGTGCCAAGCAGCGTACCCCCAAAGAAGCGCGTCGCAACAACCGTGACATCACCCAGGCCGCTGCCCCGCAACACGGCCAGCATGGGCCGCCCCGCTGTGCCCGATGGCTCGCCATCATCGCTCATACCCGCCGTGACGCTGGCCCCATACCCTACCAGGTAAGCGTAGGCGTGGTGGGTGGCGTCTGGAAATTCCTCGCGCAGGGCGGCAATAAACGCGCGGGCCTCCTCAACCGAGGGGGTACAGGCCACGCTCCCCAGAAAGCGCGAATTGACAACCCGCTGTTCGGTACGGGCAAAGCCGGCGGGTATGGGGTATCGTTCGCTGCTCGCCATAGGACGCGCTCGCTTACCGCAGAACCAGCGGCAGGAAGAGATTGTCCAGCTCCCGCTCGCCGACCTGCAAGATTTGCACCCCGCCGTTATAGTCGGCAACGTAGACCAGGCTCCCCTGCACCAGCACCTGATGCGCCGACCCCGGCGTTGCATAGTCGGCCCGCTCCACCGGCGCGGCCGGGTTGCTTATATCTACCAGCACAACCCCGCCCTTGCGCAGCGCCACATAGGCTTGTTGCCCCGCCACCGCTACGGCCACCGGCTCGGTGAGGTTGATACTCCCAAGCAGGGCCGGGTTAGCCGGGTCGCTCACGTCTACCACCAGCAACCCGCCTTCAGGCCCCGCCGCCGAATCAACCACATAGGCGCGTGACCCCTGCACCACCACATCTCTGGCATGCTCCATGTCCAGGCTCCCAAGCAAGGTCGGCGTGGTTGTGCCGGTGACCCGTAAGATATGCAAGGCGCTCTGGTCGGCCACGTAGGCCAGCGAACCATCTACATGCAAGGCCAGCGCCGCGCCGGGCGTGTCAAAACCGCCGGCCAGGGTGGGGCTCAGCGGGTTGCTCACATTGACCATGTGAACGCCGCTGTCGCCGTCGGCCACATAGAGCATACTCGCCACCTGCTGCACATCCTTGGCGACGCCTGGCGTATCCAGACTACTCTGAAGGGTGATACTCAGCGGGTTGCTCACATCTACCACATGCAGTCCGCCACGGTCGGCGGCTACATAGGCGCGTTGGTTGGCCGTATCGAGCGCGACTGCCGACGCATTGCCGGCCAGTTCCAGACGCCCTACCTCTTCTGGCGACGCCGGCGTACCCACATCCAGCACGGACAGACCGTTGCGGCCCGCCGCCACATAGGCCATACCCGCCGACACCTGTACGTCTTCGACTTCGGCCAGCGTGGCAAGATGGGTCTGCAAGGTGGGACTGGTTGGTACACTGACATTCAGCGCATGTACCCCTTCGCTGCCCGCCGCAAGGTACACTGTGCCCGACACCCCGGCCGTGACCTCGGCTACCATATCCGGCGCAGTATAGGTGCCAACTGCCACCGGGTTGGTGGGAGCGGTTACATCAAACATAGCCATCCCCCCGCTGCCCGCCGCCACATATACCATCTGCTCAGAGACATCTACCGCCAGCACTTCGCCCGATACGGCAAGCGAGCGCACGACCGCAGGATTCTGGACATTGCCCACATCCAGCACGTAGAGGCCCTCGTGGCTTGCGGCCACGTAGGCTACATCATCAACAAGCTGTACATCCATGGCAAAGTCTGGTTCGCCAACCGAGCCGGCCAGCGTGGTCTGTCCATCGCTATCCACGCGCACGATTTGCAACCCGCCTTCGAACCCGGCCGCGACATAGGCGACATCGCCCGACACATCCACCGCGGCCGCCGACCCGATGGTGTCGGTAATAACGCTGCTCAGCAGTAGTGGCATGGCCGGGTTACGCACCTGTAAGACATACAACCCACCCTTGGGGCCAGAGGCGGTAACAAAGGCCCGTTCACCGGCCGCCGTTACTGCGGTTGTCATGACATCGCGGGGGGTAAATTTGCCTACCAGGCGCGGTAGCATCGGGTTGCTTACGTCTACCACCTGGAGCCCCCCCGCCCCTGTAGCAGCGTACAGCGTTGTCCCCGCCAGAAAGACATCTTGCACAAAGCCCGGCAGGGCTAGACGACCAACCGGCGCCGTGGCCGTATCTGCATCAAACACCGCCAGCGCGCCGCCCTGTCCCGCGTATAGATAGGTTCCATCAAAGGCCAACGTCTCTATATTCCCGCCAGCACTACCGACAAAGGTAAACGCCGGGACGGTGGCTTGCAACGCGGATGGAGTATCGGTATTGATTTGCACTGTCGTTGCACCGGCAACCGTCGCCATCCCAATGACCAGCACCAATCCTATCCCGGACAATAGCAACCGCTTGATCAGATACATGACTCTATCCCCCTCTTCAACCAGAATACCCAGAGCAATACCACGCGAAAACCAGCAAAGCCCCACTCTCACGAGCAGGGCTTTGCTATCACGAAACTGCTATCAATAAGCCTGGAAACCAGGCCAACCCATTAGCGTACTATCAAATATTAGTTAATGGTCAAAACGCCGTGGTCACCAGCAGCAAAGTGGCCGGCCACGGTGCAGAGATAGATGTATTCACCCGGACCGGGCGATTCAAAGGTCACCGATTCCGCCTCGCCCGGCTGGAGGGTTTCGACATAGGCAATAACCATATCCAGCATTTCGTCGCCGTCTTCGGGATAGTAGGAATTGTCAACGTTGGGCATCGCCACGTCGTTAAAGGCGGAAGCCTCATCCATATCGCTGGTCTTCAACAGAATCCAGTTGTGTTCCTGGGTCGCCGAGGTGTTTTCAAAATTAACGGTAACCTCCTCACCTTCGGCGGCGGTTGTTTCCATAGTATCTTTATCGAAGGCCAGTTCCTCACCCTTAATACCAATATCCAGCGTTACCCCACCACTGCTTGCGCTGCTTTCACCACTGCTACCGCCACTGGCCGGCGCGGCCGGCGCGGCCGGTGCCGAGGCCGGCTGCTGTCCACAGGCTACCAACAACAGTGACAGAATAGCAAAAAGGCTAAACACCCAAAACCGTACTTGCTTCACGAAAGAATGCTCCTTTCATTTGATACATCACCGTACTTTATTTTGTCATTGTGCAACTATGCACAAAAGCGTACGAATGTATTATCTTCTTATTTGCTTTCCTTGTCAAGCGGCGCAGGGGGGGCGCCGGTACGACGCATTGCAATGGTATATGACGGTGACCAGAGACACGCCTGAACGCCGTGTTGGGGGGGGAATGGGGGCATGCGCAAGAGGTGCGCTCCCATATGCGCAGGTACGCCGTATCCAGTCCCCAACCACACCAAATCCGTCTGAATAGAGCTACAACCACGGATAGACACCGATAGACACCGATAGGCTCAGTCAAGCCATCCGTGTGCATCGGTGTGCATCGGTGGTTCTCTCTGTGTTCACCCGAATTTGGGATCAACCTCCCCTACGACCCGCCGTCGTACGATGGTGGGTCGTAAGAAAAGTGGGGAAAAGAAGACAGCCAGTGGGCACTGGCTGAACGTTCAAGCGAAAGCAAAAAGAGAAGGAGAGACAATCCACCACCCACCTTCTCTTTCACACCCCCGCCATAGCTACGGGAAGGTTACCCCTCGCTGCTGCGGTCAAGAATGACGTAGAGCAATTCGAGCAGCGTATTTTTCACACTTTCGCGGTCAACCGCCACACAGGGTACGACCTTGATGTGCGGAGGTTGGCGCAGGGCCAGCCGCAATTCGTCTGGCGACCATGCGTTGGGACGATCCTGCTTATTTGCCGCAACCACATAGGGTGTATCGCGGTAAGAAATGAAGAAATCTATAATGCGGTTCGTTTCACGAAACGTCTCTGGTCGGGTACTATCTACCAGAATAACCAGGCCCAACATCCCTTCCGACAAAATCTCCCACATGAAATCAAAACGCTTCTGGCCGGGAGTGCCAAAGAGATGTAACACCAGGTCTTTGCCGATAGCAATACGACCAAAGTCCATGGCGACGGTTGTTTCCTTCTTGATAAGTTTGGTATCGTCGGAGGCACGCCGCTCGGTCGAAACGACTTCTATTTCACTGATGGTTTTAATAAACTCGGTTTTGCCCGAATTTACTGCCCCGCTGATAACCATTTTTACCGTTTGCACACCGAACCTCCGCTAGGGTATGTGCGCTGGCTGAAGCGCATCTCGCTTACATTTTCTCAATACGGTTAATGATACGCGAAACCAGGCTCTTCTTCACACGTGGCCCTTCACTGCTGCGACCTGGCCTGGCCACCGGTTTTTTCACGACTTCAACCAGACCTGCGGTGGCGAAGCCATAGACAACCCGGCACACGTCAAAATCACTCAGGCTTGTTTTTTGGGCGATGGTTGCCAGCGAATCTTTACCATTGATACGCGCAAATACGCGCCATTCTTCGGGGGCCAGCTTGACCCCTTTGGCCTTTTCGCCGGGCTGGTCTACAAACCTGACAATCATATCGGTATTTGGTATCCGGTCTTTAATGCGCCCCCACTCATCTATACGGCGCACACCTTCCATAATCAGATGTTCAACCGGCACGGGCATGGGCATCACCGGGGCATCAAGCTCAGGCTTTTGCCCATGTTCAAAACGAAATTCGCCATCGGGCCACCCAAACAACCCGTATACCACAGACTCCTCAATATAGGTCTGGAGTACCTGTTGTAAATCCTCTTGCGAAAAAATATCCCCATCAATAAACGCTTGCGTGAGTGTCATCCCATTGCTGCTCCCCTGCTGCAAACTGCGGGCCGTATCCACCTGATCCGGTGTCACCTTTTCCAATCGCAGCAAGAGATCGCCAACGTGTTCGCCCTCGTTCAGGGTTGCATAAATCAGTTTGCCCTTTTCAAAGAACAAGATCGCCGTTTCTTCTTCACGGCTCAGGTACAAACAACCCGTCTTGTAGCCCCTATCTACCAGATAGAGGAAATCTGAAAGACCGAAATCTTTGATGTTGCCTACCAGCGCCATTGTTCTGCCTCCAGGGCGCTACATCTTGCTAATGTTCCCTTATAGTGTACCATAGAATAGCAATTGCATCACATTGACACAGCCATAAGCTGTTCGTCTTCGGTCGCTACTCGTTTTGGTACCACTCCATCCGCCACCAGCACGGTCTGTAGGGCGGCAATAGCGGTGGCTATCATGCTATCGTCTGGTTCTCGCGTGGTCAACCGTTGGAGCGCCAACGAGGGCGCGACCAGGGTTTGGACCCATGCGCGCTGGTAGTTTTTGGCCGACCAGCGCAACACTTCATAGGCGATAGCCGCAATGACGGGTATCAGGACAACCCGCGATATAACCCGTATCCACAGGGGAAAGCCCCCAAATAGCAGAAATACGAGAAAGCTAATCAGCACGACCAGGCCGAGGAAACTCGTACCACAACGCGGATGGATACGCGAGAACGCTCGAACGTGGGCAACGGTGAGGGGGCTCCCGGCTTCATACGCATTGACGGCTTTGTGTTCGGCTCCATGGTAGGCAAACAAGCGTTGTACCTCTGCAAGACGGCTAATGGCGACAATATAGCCGACAATCAAGCCCAGTCGCACAACCCCTTCGATGACTTCTCGCAACAGTAACGAGGCGCCCAGGGCACTGGCCAGACTGGCCAACACCAGCGGTAGCACAAAAAACAGGCCAATCGCAATAACGAGGGCAAGCCCCACAGCCGCCGCAGATGTCCCTTTTGACAGAGCCTCTTCTTCACCGGCTGCCGCACTGGCCGAAAAATTCAGCGCTCGCATTCCCAGGTTGAGCGTGTCCCATAAGAGTACGATACCCCGTATGAACGGCAATTCTTCCCACCGTGTCCGCTGTTGCTTGTCGAGCGGGAAATGTTTGTAGGCGAGCGTACCGGCGGGTTGGCGCACAGCAACGGTTGCCTGACTCTGGCCGCGGATCATGATGCCTTCAATGACAGCCTGACCACCGTATGGGAAGTGCTGTTTGCTCATTGCCTACCTTACGTTGTGGATCAACTCTAGCGTGCTACCAATGCTACGAGAACCTGGGTACTGTGCTGTACTGTCGCCTCTATCATAACATGGAATGGTGCGTATCACAATAGCTCAGGAGTCCTAACCTTGCCTTTGCCACGCTGCTGGCTCTTCATTTGTTGTCCCGCCTGGGATATACCGGTATCCATGCATTGCGTGTATAGTATACCAAAGCCGGGACGCTTTGCCAAACGGACAAGCCCCCCAGGGCTTTGTCCCCCCTTACCCCGCCGTTGAATTGCTCTCTGCGTCTGGCTCAGCCGGCTGGCCACGGTGGGCCAGCGAGGTAGCCGCAGCGCGTACCCCCGCGACCAGGCTTGAGACGCGAATGATCGGGCTGGCCACCCGTTCGGCGACAAAGACGGTGGTGGTATTGGCCGTACCGGCCGACTCGCGGACGCTATTGGTAATTGCGCGTGTGTTTTCCAGGATTTCATCAATTTTGACGTTGGTTGCATTGATTTTAGGGATAATCGTCTCCTGGGTCAGACGATTGATAGATTTTACAACATAGAGCACGGCAATCAGCAGTGTGATGATTAACAAGAATGCCACCATGGCAAAGACGGCGAGGACAACGATAGCAATATCACGTGATATAATCCGAAATTCGGGAAAAAGCGATGCGCCGACGATGAAAGCAACCGTAACAGCCAGCAGAAGAATAATGCCGATGATAATCCACTTCTGTGCTTTTTCCACTCACACGCTCCTTACCTTGCAATATACTGTCTGATGCTGCCGAACCGGTATCTGGGATGGGCGGGGTGCGTTGGTCAAATACCTTGGCATAGCGAGAGAGATTATATCACACTCGCAGACGAGAGGCAACGATAATACAGAGCCATGCTACCAGTGTTGCTTCCAGCACGGGCACGCCGGCCGGGGATGGCAGGTTGAGCGGCAGACGTACGCCGATGATGGAGGTAAGCAGACAGCCGACGCTGGCGGCGAGCCAGAAGAGCAGGAGTTGGAACCAGCGCCGCCCCCATAGGATGTGCGCCAGCGCGGCGCATGCGGTGGAGAGCAGGAGCAGGAGCAAGAGGGTCGGGTTCAGGATATGCATGGATTCCTCGCAATGCGCCCCCCGCCAAGTACCATGTCACCCTGGTAGAGCACGGCGGCCTGGCCGGGGGTTATCGCGTTCTGGGGGGTATGCAGGTGGATATGGAGCCGTTGGCCGGGGCGTGGGTCGGCGGTGGCCGGGAGGGGGGCGGCGTGCGCTCGCACCTGGACATGGCAGTCGAAGGGGGCGTCGGGCCAGCGGCTACTTACAAAGCTGGCACACTCAATCAATAGTTCCTGGCCATAGGTTGCCTCCTCTGGCCCGACAATCAGGGCATTGCGGGCCGGGTCTATGGCGATGACAAAAAGCGGTTCGTGATAGTGCAGGCCCAGGCCTTTGCGCTGCCCCACGGTATAGCATGGCAGGCCCTGGTGCTGGCCCATCTCGCGCCCATCCTGGTGGTAGATGGGGCCAGGTGTAAAGATGTGGGGCGCTTCCTGGGAGAGGAAGCGGCGGTAGTGTTTGTCGGGGATAAAGCAAATGTCCTGACTTTCGGCGCGGTCGGCGCTGGCCAGGCCGCGTTGTTGTGCTGCTTCGCGTACGTCGGCTTTGTGCATAGCGCCAAGCGGCAGCAGCACGTGGGCCAGGGTATGCTGCTGGAGCATGGCGAGGACGTAGGATTGATCGCGCTGGTTGTCGGCACCACGCAGGAGGGCATAGGCGGGGGGGGCGCTGCCGTCGGGGAGGGCGACGGGGCGCACGGGGGGGGGCGAGACAACCCGCGCATAGTGGCCGGTGGCCAAACCGTCGCAGCCCACGTCGTTGGCACAGTGCAGCAGAAAGCCAAATTTGATGTCGCGGTTGCAGGCAACGCAGGGGTTGGGCGTGTCGCCCTGGGCATATTCCTGGATGAAGTAGTTGATGATGTGGGTGCGGAAGGGTTGGCGCAGGTCGAAGACGTGGTGGGGGATACCCAGTTGCTCGCAGACGCGCTGCGCCTGGGTTACGGCCTGGGTTTCGTGCTGCGCGTCTGGCTCTGTGCCAAGCAGCATAGTACCGCCGGCCACGTCGTAGCCCTGTTCAACCAGTAGCGCCGCGGCTAGAGAGCTATCTACGCCGCCGCTCATAGCGACCAGGATTCGTTCCACCGGGCCTCCTGTGTTTCTATGCGGGTACTCAATACCTGTACGGCGCCGGCCTGTTTGAGGGCCTGGGCCACGCTTCTGCGGTTATCGTCGTAGGCCAGCGCTATCATCACGCCGCCCCAACCGGCCCCAGAGAGTTTCGCTCCCAGGGCCCCGGCCGTGCGAGCGGCCGCGATGAGGTGCTCCAGTTCGGGGGAGGAAACGCCAATGGCTTCCAGCAAGGTCTGGTTGTCGTTGAGCAAGCTCCCCAGGGTGGCCAGGTCGCCTGCGGCCAGGGCTGTGCGTATGCGCGTAACGACATCGCCCACCTGATCAAACAGGGCCTCGTAGTGGGTGGGGTCGCTTTGCCAGCGTTGCCGCACGTCGCCCACGGGCCGGCTCGTTTTACTGCGCACGCCCGTGTCGCCAATGATGAGCGTAAAGGGGGCGCCGATAGCGACTGGCTCAAGCGTGGCCTGGGGGGCGCTTTCTCCCTCGCTGGCCGGTGCGGTCTGGCGCAGAAACCAGACGGGTTGTTCATAGGCAATAACGGTATTGTCTATGCCGCTTGGGGTGCCGTGGTAGCGCTGTTCGCTCTGGTAGACCAGCGCCGATACCTGGTCAGTGGTGAGGGTGGTACCGGGGTGGGCGGCCAGGACGGCGCGTACTAGCGCGGTGGCGATGGCTGCGCCGCTACCCAGGCCGGCGGTAATAGGAACGTCTGAGGACAGCGTGATGGTCATTTCCCGCGGGATAATGTCCAGGTGGCGCATGGTGGTGTAGATAAGTTCGCCCAGGGGTTCGGTAGTGGTTGCGTCAACGTACCATTCCCGGTCCAGATCTATGGCATTGATGGAGGGTCCGCTGCCCGGTCTGCCGCGGTGGATTTCGGCATAGGCGCATATATCGTTCAGGGGTAGGGCGATGGCGGGGCGGCAGTACACGACGGCGTGTTCGCCGCACAGGATGAGTTTACCCGGCGCGCTGGCGCTGGCAAGGGGCATCTGGTGTGCGGGGGGACGCGGTTGCATAGGGCTATTCCCATTCTATCGTGGCCGGGGGTTTGGAGGAGATGTCGTAGGTAACGCGGTTGACCCCTGGCACCTCGTTGACAATGCGGTTACTGATGTGGGCCAGCACATCGTAGGGCAGGCGGGCCCAGTCGGCGGTCATATAGTCTTCGGTGGTAATGGCCCGCAATACCACGGTATCGGCGTAGGTGCGTCCATCGCCCATGACGCCGACGCTTTGCACCGGCAGCAGCACGGCAAAGGCCTGTTGGGTGGCGCGGTAGAGCCCGGCCGCCCGCAATTCGCTGATGAAGATGGAGTCGGCGTGGCGCAGGGTGTCCAGGCGCTCGCGGGTAATAGCGCCGGGCAGGCGCACGGCCAGGCCGGGGCCGGGGAAGGGGTGCCGCCATACCCACGTCTCTGGCAACCCAAGCTCTAGCCCGGCGGCGCGTACCTCGTCTTTGAACATATAGCGTAGCGGTTCAACCAGCGTTATATCCATATCGGCGGGGAGCCCCCCGACGTTGTGGTGGGTCTTGATGGTTGCGCCCCTGGAACGGTCGGGGGCGCGGCTTTCGATAACGTCCGGGTAGAGCGTGCCCTGGACAAGCAATTGCACATCGCCCAGACGGCGGGCCTCGCGCTCGAAGATACGGATAAAACGTTCACCAATAATCTTGCGCTTCTGCTCCGGGTTGGTGACCCCTTCGAGCGCGGCAAGAAAATCGTCGGCCGCATCAACAACGACCAGCGGAACGTGCAGATGTTCGCGGAAGGTGGTTACCACTTCGTCGGCTTCGTTCAGACGCAGCAGGCCGTTATCCACAAAGACACAGGTGAGCCGTTCGCCAATGGCGCGGTGGACTATGAGCGCGGCCACGGCTGAGTCTACGCCGCCGGAGAGGGCACAGATAGCCCGTCCGTCGCCTATCTTTGCCTGTACGCGCTCGACGGCCTCGGCGACAAAGTGGGACGGCTGCCAGTCGCCCGCACAATCGCAAACGGCGAAGAGAAAATTGCGCAGGATGGCGGAGCCATGCGGGGTATGCACTACCTCCGGGTGGAATTGGACGCCATACCAGCGGCGCTGCTCGTCGCCTATGGCGGCATAGGGGGCGTTGGGGGTATTGGCCAGCACGCGAAAGCCGGGCGGCAATTGCTCAATCCGGTCGCCGTGGCTCATCCAGACCACTTGTTGTGGGGGGGTATCGGTAAAGAGGGGGTCGCTATGGCCTACCTGTATCGTGGCAGCGCCATATTCGCGGTGGCTCGATTGCGCCACCACACCGCCGCTGTTGTGGCACAGCAGTTGCATACCGTAGCAGATACCAAGCACCGGTACCTTGAGCGCCAGCACCCACGCGGGGAGGGGTGGTGCGCCTGTTTCGTAGACACTGGCTGGCCCGCCAGAGAGAATAATACCGGCGGGATTGAGCGCCCGAACCGCGGACTCCTCCACATCGTAGGGCAGCAGTTCACTGTAGACGCCCAGTTCGCGTACGCGGCGAACAATCAATTGTGCCGTTTGCGATCCAAAATCAAGAACCAGAATACGGTGGGACATGCGATGGTTTGGAAAGACCAACCTCCAAAATACTTAATACCACACCTGGGGGCCACGACCCTGGCCCGACCCCTGGCGCCGGGTCAGAACAGCGCCCGGTCCCCAGGTATCACATTACACTAATTTAAAGCAACTGACGACAGAGACGACGCCGTATTCTTGTTCAATAATGATGGGGGAATGAAGGTATACCCTTTCTGGAAACGTGCCATCTCCTGAAACGCTATCGCTTCGTGGAAAGGCATGGTAAAGACAACGGAATTGTCGCCGCCATGTTCGTTGGGCTCGTAGTCGTCGGCGTTCCAATCGTTAAACCATTTTCCATCCACCAGATAGCGGTACTGATATGCCCGCCCAGGCTCTAGCTCAACCGAAACGGTCCAGCCATTCTCACAGCGACGCATCGGCGTCGAGGTGGGGTTCCAGTCGTTGAAGTCACCCACCACATGGAACGTGTCAGCCCAGATATTTGCTGGCATCCAAAAGGTGACCTGCACCTTTCCAGACGCAGCCGGCATTCTCGTGATCATTTTGGCGTTACTCCTTTGTACTATGGTAACGACTTCTTTATCGCTACCACCACCAGTAAATCGAACATAGTATATCATAGATGAATCTAAATTGCAAAAAATTTTTGTAACCCATTTGTTACTCGCGTCACGGCGACTCGCCTCATGGCTTTGCGGCCCCGCCGCATCGCTTCCCATGGCCGCGCCTCGCGCGGCCCCGCATTATCGGTCGGCCCGCACAACCACAAACGACCCCTCTCCATAGCCATCGCGTACTGGCTCTATGGCGGTTATGGATTCCAGGGGGGTAAACAGGGTTTGTTTGAAACAGAGGTTGTAAAAGCCGGTGCGTTCCAGATAATCTATCACCTGGGACACATTGTAAAAGGTTGCGTCGCGGTAGAAGACATCCTGGTCTTTGTACTGCTGGTACAGCTTTCCTATGGGGCTATCGGCGTCTACAAAGCCAACGATAAATTGTCCGCCCAGTTTCAAGATGCGGCGCACCTCTCGAAAGGCGACTTCGACATCATCTACAAAGCAGATGGTGGTGACCATCAATACCGCATCAAATTGCCAATCGTCCAAAGGTATCGCTTCTGCTGTGCCTTCTAGCACAGTAATTCCGCGCTCGCTGGCTTTTTCGCGCATGCGGGCCGAGGGCTCAACCCCGACTTTGATAGCAAGGGGAGCCGCAAACAAGCCGCTCCCGACGCCTATTTCAACCCCGTGGGCGTTTGCGGGCCACAGCGCCCGTATCGCCTGTACCTCCGACTCGTATGCCAGCCGGTTTTCGGCAAACCAGGCTTCATACTGGTCGTGGTGTTTTTCAAAGGGTTGTATTCTGGGCATTGATTTTGCTCCTTCTCAGCCTCAGTACGGCCCTACTACCCTCCATGGTACCAGATTTTTGGGGCAAAAATAGATCAATAAGTACCAGATCTGAAAACTGTCTTTTATCGTTCCTGCACAAGTGCTACCGGTGAGGGGTGAGGCGCGAGGCGATGCTCTGTCAATCTGGCGCAGCCGTCATCGTTTGTTCATGTGGGGAACAGCGGGTTGTCAGGTTGGCCTGGTATACTGAAAGCAAGTGATTTCCTCCTTTCCTCCCTGGCTTGTTCTGTCGCATAAGGAACCCCCGACGTGGCAGCGTCGGGGGTTTCGCTTTGTGCGAGCTATGGCGTACTGGCCAGTTGTTCGGGCAATCAGGCCGGTGCGTTCGCGGTGGGCATGCTCACTGTACGGGGGGCCGGTTGCTCCTGGAGAATACGCTGCGTAGTGAGGCGGGCCGAGAGCAAGACAATCGGCAGGCCGGTGCCGGGGTGGGTGCTGGCGCTGGCAAAGTAGAGGTTGCCATAGCGAGCGTGGCGGTTTTGTGGCCGCAGATAGCCCACCTGCATAAAGTTGTGGCTGAGCCCAAACGCCGACCCCTTCACGAGATTCATGCGCTGGTAGTCGGGCGGCGACAGGGTTGTCTCGCTCACGATGCGCCCGGCGATGTCGTTTAGACCAACCCGCGCCAGCGAGTCGAGCGCGGCCTGGCGTCCCCGCTGTTGCAGTTCGGCCCAGTTTTGCGGGTTTTCTTCGTTGATGTGGCCCACGGGCACCAGCACGGTAAGGCAGTTGTGGCCGGCCGGCGCAAAGGCGGGGTTAATCTTGGAGGGGACATGCAGGTAGAGCGAGGGATCGTCCGGCAGGGTGAGATCGCGGAAGATGCGGTCGAACGATTCGCGGTAGCGGTGGTCGGCCAGAAAGACGTTGTGCGGCATAAGCGGGTCAAGGTCGCCCTGGACGCCCCAGTAAAACATCAGCGCGGAGGAGGTGTACTTGAGCTTTGAGAGGCGGGCAGCGGTGCCGTCGTCAGGGAGCATTTTCTTGTAGACGTAGGGCAGGTCGGCGTTGGCGACAATTACGTCGGCTTGCATACGTTCGCCATTTTCCAGTGCGACGCCTTCGGCCTGGTTGCCCTTCACCTCAATACTGGCGACCGGCGCGTCGTAGACAAACTGTACGCCAAGCCCTTCGGCAATGGCAACCAGCGATTCAATAATCTGGTACATGCCGCCGCGGGGAAACCAGATGCCTTCGGCCAGTTCGGTATATTGCAGCAGCGAGTAGGTGGCCAGCGCGGCGTAGGGACTAACGCCCAGGTACATATTCTGGAAGGAGAAGGCGGCGCGCAGTTTCTGGTTGCCAAAGTAGCTTGCGACGTTGGGGTAGTGGTATTTGAGGGCCTTCAGTTGGATGAGCAGCGGCAGGTTCGAGAGGCTAAAATATTCCATCAGGTTGCGGAAGTTGCGCCCCACAAAGCGGTCGAGCGAAACGTAGTAGTGGCGGTAGCCTTCGGCTAGAAAGCGGAGATATTGTTGGAAGGCGCCCGGCTCTATCGCATCCAGTTGTTTGCGCATTTCTACCAGGTCGCCGGTCAGGTCTATGCTGGTGTCGTCGTGGAAGTGGACGCGGTAGGTCGGGTCAAGGCGCACAAGATCCAGGTGGTCTTCCATCCGTTCGCCCAGAGCGGCGTAGGTTTCGGCAAAGGTTTCGGGCATGAGAAAGAGGGTAGGGCCGGTATCGAAGCGGAATCCATCTTTCTCAACAATGTTTGTGCGGCCACCGGGCCGGCTGCTTTTCTCCAATACGGTTACCTGGTAGCCGGCCCGCGCCAGACGAGCAGCGGCCGCAATGCCGCCAATGCCGGCGCCAATCACAAGAGCAGAACTCATGAGTACTCCTTACTCGTTATGCATATTGAAATACGTTGTCCCACACATGGTCAATAATCATTTTGGCTTCGTCAATGGGGGGGACGTGGCACACCCCCTGCGCGTCAACCGTGAGCAGTGAACGGGTTTGTCCTTGCACCGGTGCGTGCAGAGCGGCGAGGTTTTTTAAGGTTTTCTGTATATCAAAGTCAATGCGCGTCTGGAATGTGCTATCCATCCATGTTTCAATGCGGTCATCAAGCTGTGTGCTGGTCAAGGGGTGTTCGGCGGTGAGCAGGTGGTAGTAGACCAGGATGATCTCCTTGCACTCCTCCTCCTCCGCCGCGTCTACCAGGGTATAGAGGACGCCGCGGTTGGTCACAAGATTCTTGAAGAACAGGGTATCTGTTACTTGTTTGAGGAATTTGAGGCGCTTGTTTTTATAATTGGTATACTGCTTGACGGCAAAGCCGCCGAGCGTGATGCCGACCGAGAGCACCCCCACCAGCACGGGCATGAGGTTCTGGGCATCCTCGCCTTTGACGTTGGCGACGGTTGACGCGGACTCCTCGCCCACGGTCAGCAGCAGCAGAATGCCGAAAATGAGCAGCAGACTGGGCAATACCTTGATCAGGATGGGCACCGCGCCACCGATGGCGGGTATGATGAAGAGCAGCCGATCTATCAAGTTCATGCTGACTTTGACGTTGGGGAAGAGTAGTTCGAGGTCGGGGCGGGGCACATTCTTGTAGAGGTAGATGTACATTTTGCCCGGTACAAAGTTTTGTTCCTCTCGTTTGGTTCCCTTTGCCTCGAAATGTTCTTCGTCTTTGAACTTGAAGAGCAGCGCCACCCGTTGCAGGTTATCTACGTCCTTTTCGATGGTGCGAAACCAGCGTTTGACCGTCACTTTCTCATAGTTGTCGCCGCGGTAGTAGAAGCTGATGCGTTCGTAGTCGTCAAAGTCTACCCGCGTTTTCAACGGGATAAGCGACTCATCTTCAAAGGAGGCTTGCAATTCTTCGTCGGTAAGGCGGCGGTAGTTGGCACACTTCAGGATGGACTCGAAGGCCTGTACCAGACGTTCCTCCATTTCCTCGCACTGCTCCGGGGTGGGCGGGGTGCGTTCGATGGTGTCGGCGTCGGGGTCGAAGGGGCTAAAGGAGCGTTTGAGCTCTTCGAGCGTTTTCTGGGTTTTGAAGTGGTAGTATGCGCCCAATATTTCGCAAAAGTCGCGGAATTGCTCTGCCTGTTCGCCCCTGAGTTTGCCATCTTCAATGCAGAGGTCTATCAGGTCAGACCGTCGGTAGGGTATAAATGCTTCCCTATCTGTATATTCAGCCATGGGGTTTTTCTGGCTCCTGCCTTACGCTCGCATACCACGCCCCCAGTATACTACATGTTGGCGCAGCGCGGGGCCGGCGTTAGACGGCGGGCATGATGCCCTGCGCCTCCATCCAGAAGCGGAAGGCCGACATGCCCCCAAGCAGTACCAGCGTGGTGAAGAGGGCAATGGTTGCGGGGCGGGCCAGGTCTTTCATGCTGGTGACAGAGCCGTCGTAGCCTAGCACCAGACTAACCATAATAAGGTTGATGGTGTAGAGCACGCCGGCCATACCCAGGAAGGCCAGGATGGCCAGGGGCCAGGCCATAAAGTGCAGGTTGCCGTAGATGGCGATCACGACCAGGAAGTTGATGGCCAGTACGGTGAGCAGTTCGCGCCAGTTTTTGATGACCGGTTGCTGGTCGTCAACGTTTTTGCGCAGCGAGAGGTTGACCATGAGCATGAGGAGTACGGCCATGCCGACGCCGGTTATGGTGCCGGTGATGGAGCGGTATTCGTTGCGCGGTTCGTACAGGCTCCAGGCCCCCAGTCCGGTGGTCATGGAGTTGAGGCCGTCTATGCCCATGATGATGAGGAAGATGAGCAGGGCGATAGAGATGGGGAGCGGGGGGACACGCCCGGCCCGTCCGCGACCAATGGCCCAGAGGTAGACGGAGGTTATCAGGGCGGTGATGTAGATACCGCTGCACCGCGCACAGATGGGGAACTCGATACCGCCCAGATGGACACCATGTTCTTGCGAGCACATGCCGTGGAGGACGATGTACATTTTCTGGTCGAGCGAGAAGCCGGGCGCGAAGAGTAAGCCAAGCAGCAGCACGCCCGCGAACGCGAGAAAGGCGTAGCGCCAGGGGCGGTCTTTCTCGGCGCGGGGGTGGGTAGGGGTGGGGTGCTGGTCGCGTTGGGTGATACGCTGCTTCGCCAGATCCAATACGTCTTCGGCGGTCTTGTCGCTCATGGTTGCGTGCTCCCCCTGGTTTAAACAGGTACTTTCTAGAGAAAGATACCATGAAAGTGGGCTATCGTCAAGGGGGACGCGGATTCGGGTGTCCCTGGCCGGTTACGTCGTGCTGGATGCGTCGGTTACTCCGTTTAACCCCAGGCGTTCCGCTTCGGCCTGCATACCAGCAATCACTTCCTGGATCAGGTCGTTCAATTCGACGCCAAGTTCTTCTGCGCCCTGTACGATGTCGTCGCGGTTGACTTTTGCAGCAAATGATTTGTCTTTCATTTTTTTGCGGACGGAGGAGGCTTTCAGGCTGTGGATGCTCTTGTCGGGGCGCACCAGTACGGCTGCGGTTACCAGGCCGCTGAGTTCGTCCACGGCGTACAGGTTTTTTTCCATAGCGGTTTCGCGCGGTACCTGGGCATAGTTGGCGTGGCTGAGGATGGCGCGGCAGATGTCTTCGCTCCAGCCGTGGTCGCGCAGGTATTGGACGGCGACAAAGGGGTGGCCGGTTTTGCTTTCGTCCATATGGGGAAAGCGCTCATAGTCCATGTCGTGCAATAGCCCCACCGCCCCCCACACATCTTCGTCTGCGCCCTGCTTGCGGGCCATGTGGCGCATACACGCCGACACCGCCTCGCAATGGGTGCGCAAGCTCTCCGATTCAACCCATGCGTAGAGCAGGGTGCGTGCTTCGTCTACTAGCATAGTACTCCTGGTTCTCGTTCAAATACGTACCCGAAGAATGGTATCCATCCATACCGTATATTCTATCATATCCAGGCGCACCGTTCGCGCACCACAGCGCCAGTAACTGTTCACCGGCTACATGCGTGCGAGACGCATGCGCTCCCAGGTACAGATGGACAAATCACTAGGATTGCTCTATCAAACTCAATTTGGTATGAAGTCTCTCCCGGCGGGGGATATGAAAAACTATTGATTCCAGGTACAATTGATGTACGGTCATTGATGATTCTCAAAATCATAGGTTCAGGCAGATTAAGGGATGGAGAAATACGTGCATCCCATGTACTCTTATGCGCTCAAAAAGAAAGGAAAGGAGCATGATCCCAGAAGGTTTACGTAAAGCACCGATAAGGTGGCTTAGTCTGCTAGTATTCGGTCTGGTCATTGCGCTGGTTTCGTGTGGACAAGCGCCAGCACGAGTACCAGTCCCCACGGAACCAGCAGCAGAAACCTCTCCCACGGAAGAGGCCGCCGCCACTGAGGAAGATGCGGCTATGGCGGAGGAGACCCCCACGGAAGAGACCGCCGCCGCCGAAGAAGACACCGCCACCGAAGAAGACACCGCCACCGAAGAGGACACCGCCGAGGTAGACACCGCCGCCACTGATAACCTCCCCTTCAGTCTAAGCAGTCTCGAAAGACGGACAAACCGTCTATCTGCCGGTCAATCCCTACAACATCTTCGTCAACTACGAACTGGGTATGCACTGTGTTGGCTTCAAGTGGAGGAACCCGCCCCCAAGATGCTCACCCCGGAAGATGGCGTGGCGATGCACTACCAGGTAGACGACAATTCCTATTCCGAAGGCGATAAGATGGTCTACTGGTCGGTACAAAAGGATGCAAACGGCGACGGAGATGATGATGTCGAAGCCTACGCCGACTACTACCTTGACCCGACGGTGGGCGCAGAGGGCAATCCGTTGGTCGCCTACTACGAAGACCACGAGCCGGCCCTGTTGCCCGAAGTGGGCGAGGGGGTTACCTATGCCGACGCTTCGGCGGGCGAAGACTGGTGGCTGGCCGCCGCAGAGCCGCACTGTGCCGACTGCCATATCGCCCCCTTTGTCGAGAGCGAGGGCGGCAACTACTTCCCCATAGACCAGCAAGGCAAATATAGCAATCCTGATTGCGTTGTAAACCCTGGGAGCGCGTGCGTCCCGCACGCATGCGGGCAAGATGCCCGCGTTCCCAGGAACTTCGTTTACAAGCGATGTGAGATTGCTATACTCGCTGTTCCGCTACTCGAAGGCCCACGCAAATCTAGCCTGTCAGTCGTGTCATGAGTCAATTCACGGTCTTTATGGCGTTCATACCGGTGAGGGTGCCGCCGATCAGACAACCCATGAACAGGCCCTTCAGTTTAGCCCGGATGGCGACTATGCCGGTCCCGTCACATGCGTGGCCTGCCATGTCGTCAATGACAGCGGCGTACCCATCCAGTTGCAAGACACCCCCTATGAAGAAGCGTCGGCCCTGGTTGATCTAGAGATGCCGTAGCGTCAGACCACAACATCCTGCGACCATCACCACCTGCGCCAGACAGAGACGTTTCCATCGTCACCCTGTTGCCGGCGCGAGTGGTGACTGCGTTCCTGGGGATACGCCCATCTCGCTGTGAGGAGTGAAACAATGGAACCGAAATCAGAAATGATATATGATGCCCCCGACCAGAGCGCACCGGCGGGGACACCGCGGCCCTACCCCCCAACGTATGACGCCTATGGTCGCCCCATAACCTATCTGCGCGTCTCGCTTAC
>DAOTUK010000117.1:0-3833 GCA_034437375.1 Chloroflexaceae bacterium
GATGAATTTCTCAATTAACCCGAACGAGTTACCGAATACCAGTGGTTTGCGGGCTTCTGCCTGTCTTGATACCCATATTACGGTAAAAAAGTGGCTGATATGCGAAATAATTCCAAACACCCTCTGAGATTCGCCTGTGGATCTAGATCAACGGCTAGAACTTTCAAGTTGGTCCTCCAAGCACAATACCATGCAAGATTAAATGTCAGTGTAGTTTTACCTACCCCCCCTTTCATATTGATAAGAGAAACCGTGGTTGCCATAATGTATCTCCTGTGTTATACAAACTTGTCCTGTACTCTCCCATCAAGCTGAGTTAAAAATCATGCTCAAAATTATAAATTGTCCTGTCACAATATGCAAATTTTAGGCAAATTTTTATGTCTATAACCATAGCTGCGGTTGCCACGGCAATCGGCATGCTAGACGGTTACGAACTGCGCCTCGTGTTTCTGGTTGGGTATCCCTATCTTGATGACCAACGGCAGACGTGTTGTGCCTGACAGGTACTATACCCGTCTCAACCTCAGCATCCATCTCCCCCCCCCCCGCGCAACATCGCCTTGATGAGGGCAATGTTTTTGCGACGCTGGTCAATGCTGATGGCAATGTGCTCAGGCGTGTACTAACTGAAGGACGCCTGCTGCTGGAGCAGGTGGCACTAGGAGTTCCGCTCGGTAGCAGGCGAAGCGGCCGGACTGCGCGAAGTCATCATTACCGCGCTCTTCGCCGCGCTGGACGACAACGGGATCCAGCGCGAGGTTGCGGTGGATCCTCTGGATACCAGGAAGCTATCCGATGTGTACTACGAAATATTGCTTCAGGTGGCGGGGGGGAACCGTCATAGGCGGCGTTGCGCTTTGGTGATGAGCGGGCCGACACGGGCGAGAGTACCCGCAAAGATCAGGTGCGCCAGGCGTTCAATGTGCCATTCTTTCCGTTTGTGCTGGCGACAACCTCTGTTGGGCAGGAGGGCCTGGATTTTCATACCTACTGCCACGCGATTGTTCACTGGAATTTGCCGTCCAACCCGGTTGACCTGGAACAGCGCGAGGGGCGTATCCATCGCTACAAGGGGCACGCGGTTCGCAAGAATGTGGCGGCGGCGTATGGTATCGCGGCGACGGGGCCGCAGGATGGCGACCCGTGGGACGCGCTATTTGCGGCGGCAAGGCGTGACCGCCCCGCCGATGCGCTGGATATGGTGCCATACTGGATTTATCAGCCAGACGATGGCGCGGGGGCGAAGATTGAGCGGCATGTGCCGGCGCTGCCGTTGAGCCGCGATACGTACCGGCTGGCGGCGCTGCGGCAGGCGTTGATGCTGTACCGTATGGTGTTTGGGCAAGCGCGGCAGGATGATTTGTTGGATTATCTGCGCGACCACCTGGCCCCGGAGCAGGTGGATACGGTGGTGGAGCAGTTACGCATGAGCCTGGAGCCGGATTGAGGGGGGGCTATCTTTCTCTCGTAGTATCCAGGGTTCATGTGTTCTGATTGACTGTTATGCAGGGCGGCACCCGCCGCCCCCACGTCGTTCCCTCAATCGAAGCCCCCAGGCGTCGCCCCCAGTAACCCCAGAGACGGGTAGGAAAAAGCCGCTCAACGTCATTTGACACCCCCGCCCCATCCGTCTATACTTTGTTGCGATACCCGTCTCTGTGCTGCGACGGCCACACCGCCACAGCACCAGGGCCAGTGCGCCACCCGCGCACTCCGATTGTGAAAACGCTCCCGAAAGTCAGGCACGGTGTCGGCGTCAGCCGTGAACCGACCAAGCCCGGTTGCCAGGACACTCGCCCCGCACGGGGAAGGACAAACCGTTGGCAACAGCGGCAAACAGCACCGGGCATGCGCGGCTCACAATCATGCCCAGGACGCACCTTCTACCTCTCGTATGGGAGAGTACGCCTCCAGGTGGAGCATATGTTGCCCAAAAGTCGGGGGGGCACCAGCGCATGGCATAACGTGGTGCTGGCGTGCAAAGATTGCAATGACCGCAAGGGCGACCGCACGCCGGACGAGGCCGGCATGCCCCTGCGAATTCCCCCCCCCTCTGGGTCGGGACAACCATACCGAGCGATGGCCTATGCGCGACAGACCGCCCGGCTCCTGGTGCAGAAACGGGCCGGTGCGGGGGTGACGGTCATCTGGTCACGCGGGCAGCAGGATACCCTGACCCCCTTGTCGCCAGACCTCCGCGATAGCTTGATGGAATGGGTGTCCAACCCGTCCGCGCACTCGTTGCGTCTGGTTGTCCGTCCGATTGCTCGTTCGCGGAAGCAAGTATTCACCGCTCGCAACTATCTGCTTGATACCCCCCTACGTCCGCCCTATGAGCGGGTCGGGCCGGCAGTGAAGCGACGAGTGCGCGTGAACGATGGTCTGGCGTTCCGTCGTGACCAGGGGGGTCTGGTGTTCCGCACAGTAGGGCCCCATACCGAACCGCCCCATGCAACGGAGCAGGTCATCACGACCGGGATGCTTTGCGAGGGACAGCGTGCCGAGCAGATTGACTCAAACAAAACAAAAAGTGTCAATTAAACTCTAAGCCCATTGCAAGCCAAATCCAGCAAGAACACTTGTTCTCTATAAATTTGGTGGATTTTATGCCAAAACAACCAGTCAAGCCTACTGAACCCACACATTACAAAATCAGGATTTACCCCTTGCAAAAGGGAAAAAACACAAGAACGGTACGGGTATTTTTTTATCGGTACGGGGGTTTCTCAAATTCTCATCGTCGGGTTACAATTGCCTCAGCCCGGGCCACGGTAGGGGAAGGCATCGTCCCACTGGTAGCGGTGCTGGCACGGATTGCACCCGCCACAACCCATACAACAGCGCAATTGCGTTACGCAAAAACTCAAGACTGTATGCAGCTAGTCGCCATCCCCTCCCCTACACCATCTCGACTCGAACACGGCACCCCTGCCCCGGTGCTGTCTCAACCGCAAACGTACCGCCTATCTCTTCTATCAGTTTGTGCATAATGAAGATACCACTGGAAAGACGCCCCGTCTGGGATCTATATCCCCCATCGCCACGTCGTACCCGATCCTCATCGTACACAAAACCAATCCCATCATCGTACACCTCCACCCTCAACCCGGAGACATCCTGGCGAATCATAATACGGATAGTCTGGGGGCGGGCATGCTGGATTGCATTCTCAACCGCCTGCTTGATAACCAGGTAAAGACGGTCGCGCTCTTCCTGGGACAGCGATGGCTCCTCGGCAACATCGTAAAGAAAGGCGATGTCGGGAAATTCCTGCTCCCACTCATCAACGCGTTCCTGGATCGTCTGCAACAACCGTTCCACCACAATGTACGCTCCCAGGTTTTGGAAAATGCGCCGGGTGTCCTGGTTAATGGACTCTAGCTCTCCAACCCAGGTATTGACCGCCTGATCTTGCGGCGCTTCCATCCGCTTCAGGATAGTACGCATGGCTTCGGCCAGACCGGACATCTGGTGCAGTGGCCCATCGTGCAACAACGCATAGGCATGCGTATAGTCACTGCGTGACGTACGCTTTTCCCATTCCTGAAGCTGCCGCATCGCATCGGCATAGCGGGCCTGTTCCAATGCGCGTTCCTGTTCTTGCTCACGCACACGTAGCAGGTTGACTGCTTCCCGCAGACGCCCGGCTACATTTATCTCAAGCAAACGATTTGCCGTGGGTTTTTGTGGGTTGGCCTCGACCAACACTTCGACCACACGCTGATATTGTTGCCAATTGTGCGAAACCAGCGTGTGGTCGAAGTGTTGGTCGCGGCCAACACTTCGACCACACGCTGGTTTCGCACAATTGGCAACAATATCAGCGTAGT
>DAOTUK010000118.1:0-22339 GCA_034437375.1 Chloroflexaceae bacterium
GATGAATTTCTCAATTAACCCGAACGAGTTACCGAATACCAGTGGTTTGCGGGCTTCTGCCTGTCTTGATACCCATATTACGGTAAAAAAGTGGCTGATATGCGAAATAATTCCAAACACCCTCTGAGACAGTGGCAGTACATCTATATCGTAGCCGATAGGGACGAGGTTTTTAAGGTGGGCGATCAGGTGATAGAGCGAACCAGTTTACCGGGGTATCTCGATAAGATGGGGTGGGACGGTTGGGAACTGGTGGGTATTGCAGAGAGCCGCGAAACCGGGTTCTGGCGGCTCGTGTTCAAGCGCGAAAGTAACCTGGATGATTTGAAGTAGGCCTGTGCTGCGGGTATAGTTATAGGAAGGAGTATTGCATGAACCAGACCGCAGTCTTTCTTGAAGCAGAGGAAGGTGGATATATTGGCTTTGTTGAGGAGCTACCAGGCGCTAACACGCAAGGGGAACCATTGGAAGAGTGCCGCCAAAACTTGCGAGAAGCGACCCCGTTAGTTCTAGGAGCCAATCGGGAATTGGCACACCAGCACATCCAAGGGAAACAGGTTATCAAAGAGGCTATAGCAGTATGAAACAGTTTGATAGCCAATATAGCGTTATGACGACAACACCTCTTCCGTCAATGGACAGGACAGTATTTTCTGTGGCATCGTTGTTTGATGCGACAGACGAGAAAGTATACTGGTTTTCACAAACGCCCTATGCACGGTTACAAGCTCTGGAATTGATGCGACAAATAGTATATGGCTATGATCCATTTACCACTCGACTTCAAAGAGTTCTTGAAATTACTCAACGATTACCGGGTTGAATATCTACTGGTTGGTGGGTATGCCGTTGCTTATTACGGGTATCCACGTTCAACTGGCGATATGGATATATGGGTTGCTATGCATCCAGACAATGCAAAGCAAATTATAGCTGTGCTCAAGGACTTTGGATTTGGTGCTGTTGCATTATCACCAGACATCTTTTTGGAAGAGAATAAAATTATCCGTATGGGTAATCCACCTCTACGGATCGAACTATTAACCACTATTTCCGGAGTGAGTTTTGAGGCTTGTTATAGTCAACGAACCATTGATGTGATAGACGATATTGAACTTGCTTTGATAAGTTTACACCACTTAAAAGTCAATAAAAAAGCAAGTGGCCGTTTGAAAGATCTCAATGACCTGGAACACTTACCTGGGGAGGAGGCAAACCCATGACCCATACGCAATCAACACCCCGAACACCCAACCGTACCCCCCTGCTTATCGGGGGGGCCGTAGCGGTAGTTATCGTTGTTCTGGTAGCCGTCGCCGGCGTGCTGCTCGTGCCGCGCATGCTTGGCGGGCCGGAAGTTGTCCGCATCACGCCGGCCGATGGCGACACGAGCGCCAATCCCCAGGCCCCCATACGTATCGAATTTACCCAGGAGATAGAGCCGCAGTCGCTCCAGTCGGCCCTGGCCTTTGACCCGCCGGTTGATTTTAGCGTTGAGACACAGGGCAACGTTGCGCTGGTGGAGATAGCGGACGGCCTGGACTATGGCGCAGACTACCGTCTGTCGCTTGGTGCGGGGGTCAAAAACGAGTTTGGGCGCGAGTCGGAGCAGCACGAGATTGCCTTTACCACCGCGCCCTACGTCACCGTGGCCAGCGTGGTGCCCCAGGAAGGTACCGCGGGGGTGGGACTGTCGGTGCCCGTAATGGTTGAATTTGACATTGCGGTACTCTCGCCCGAAGCGATAGACGCCGCCGCCGACAACCCCAACCTGGCCGCCGATATGCCCCAACCGCTCACGCTCTCCCGCGCGGGGGGCGAAGAAGTCGCCGCGGTGGGGCGCTGGCTCTCGCCCACGCTCTACGGATTGTACCCGCAAGCGGGGTGGGTACCGGCCGCCACCTACCAGGCGACTATTGCACCGGAGCTTACCCACGATGGCCACTACCGTATGGAAGCGCCGATGATGTGGAGCTTTACCACACAAGCCGATATAGCCGTCGCAGTGTCCCCGTCGGATGGGGCTATTGACGTGCCGATTGATAGCGCGGTAGACGTGGCGCTACCGGGCGGCGTGACCGTAGAGCCCGAAGCGGCCGTCTTTCGCCTGCGCGAGGCCGGCAGTAATGCCGATGTCCTCGGTACGCTCCAGGTAGCCGACAATGGCGACCTGCGCTTCGAACCGGACGCGCCTTTGCAGGCGGGCGCCACCTACACCGCCCAACTGGGCGACACCCTCCCCACCGCGCAGGGTACCGCCGCAAAGCCCACCCTCCACACCTGGCAGTTCACTACCATGGGCCCGCTTCAGGTGGAACAGGTGGAGCCGGCCATAGGGACGAACGAGGTTATGACCGACACGCGCCGCATTAGCGTGCGCTTTAATCACCCGGTCGTTTCGCTGGCATCGGTTGACGATCAAGCCGAATTGCCCCACCCGCTCACCATCACGCCCCCCGTCGAAGGGAGCGGCTACTGGTTGGATACCAGTACCTACGTGTACGAACCGTCCGACGGGTTGACTGCTTCTACGGCCTACGAGGTGACGGTCGCGGGCGGTTTGCGCGACCGAACCGGCGGCGAACTGGCCCAGGCCTATACCTGGAATTTCACCACCGAACTACCGGCCGTGTTGGAAACCGAGCCGGACAACGAAGCGCAATACGTTGACCCTACCGCTCCCGTGCGCGTCTTTTTCAACCAGGCTATGCAGCCGGAGAGCGTGCGGCAGGCCCTCACCCTGCGCCGCGCCGACACGGGCGAAAGCGTGCCCGGCACCCTCACGGTTGATGGCGGCATAGCCACCTACACGCCGCAGGCCGCCTTCCAACGCGGTACAACCTATGTGCTAGAGATTGGCGCGGCGGCCCGCTCTGCCGAAGGCAACGGCACCCTGCTTGAGGGGAGGCGCGTCACCTTCCGCGCTGTGCCGATGCCAGGGCTCATCGAGACAAACCCCGTTGATGGGGAGCAGCAGGTAGACCCCGGTAGCGGTATTCAACTGGTCTTTAGTGCGCCGATGAATTGGGAGTCGGTACAGGAACATCTCACGATTGAACCCGAACTTACCGACATCTATACCTACACCGGCCGCACGGAGTATGCCATCTCCGCCGTGCTCGAACCCGAACGCGCCTACCGCGTAACGGTGGGCGGCGGGGCCCGCGACGAGGACGGCCTGGCCATTGGCGACGATACTACCTTCACCTTCCGCACTGGCGCGCTCCTACCGGAGCTTTCGCTGGTGGGTGGCTTTGAGGTGGGCACCTACAATGCTCACGAGTCGCTGCGCCTGCCCCTGCGCCACGTCAACCTCTCGCAAGCCCGCTACCGCCTCTACCGCCTGGAAACCGCCGAAACCATAGATCTGCTTACCGACTATGGCCGCAAGGACGACTACCAACCCGCCCCCGACCGCCTGGTCAAGTCGGACACGCTGGACATCACCGCCCCGCGCAACGAAGTCAACGTTACCCTGTTCGACATTGGGCAGGTGGAAGCGGGCATCTATTTTCTGGAAGTGGAGAACACCTCGCCCGACGCGCCGCCCCCGTCGGAGTATGGCCACAGCGACCGCCAGATTATGGTGGTAAGCCCCTATGCCCTCACGATAAAGCAGAGCAATGGCGAATTGTTTGTCTGGGCGGTTGACCTGGCCACAGGGGAGCCAGTCGCAGGGTTGCCGCTCACCGCCGCCACCTCCGACCTCGACGAGCTTGATACCGCGCTCTACCAGCAAGACCTGGGCACGAGCGATAGCGAGGGGGTGGTACGCGGCCCCTTTGAAACCGGCGAGTCGCGCTATAGCTACCCCACCGCCTTTGTCTGGTCAACCGATGCCGAACACTTCGCCTTTGCGTCCACCGATTGGTACAATGGCCTCTCCCCGTGGGAGTTTGGCCTTTCTGCCCGCTATGGTATCCAACCCTTTGAAGCGACGGTCTATACCGACCGCCCCATTTACCGCCCCGGCCATACCGTGCATATTCGCGGGGCGCTGCGCGCGCGTGAGGGTGAGGCTTACCGCCTGCCCCCCGATGGCCAGCAAGTACTCATCACGCTCAAAGATACCGATTGGCAAACGGTGATGGAGACGACCCTGACCACGGGCGAGTTTGGTACCTTCGATACCAGCATCGCGTTGGACACCACCGCCCCACCCGGCCCCTATACCATCCAGGTTTCGCTGGAAGACGCGGATGAGGGGTGGGGACTTGCGTCTGGTATGTTCAGCGTAGCCGAATATCAAAAGCCAGTTTTTGAGATAGACGTAGCGCCAACCGAACCGGATGTTGTTCTGGGCGATACGCTGGACATGGAGCTAAGCGCCAGTTACTTCTCCGGTGGGGCGCTGAGCGATGCCCCCGTGCGCTGGCGGCTCTTTGCCCGCCGCTACCAGTTCGTGAGCGAGGCGTACCCGCGCTATAGCTTCTGGAACCCGGACGATGCCTATGCATGGTATCGCCAGGAAGATGACGACCAGTTTCACAGCGGCGAAATGGTGAGCGAGGGCACCGCTCGCACCGACGCGCAGGGCAATCTGGTACTGGACTTCCCCACCGATATGCTATCGGATCAGGAATATAGCCAACAGCTCACGCTGGATGTGGAAGTAACCGACGTTGACGGGCGCGTGATGGCCGCGCAAGCCGAAGCGCTGGTGCATGCGGCCGACTTCTACGTGGGGATACGCCCGGATAGCTACGTCGGGCGGGCCGGCGAGGCGCAGCAGGTGTCGCTCATCACGCTGGACACCGACGAGCAACCCGTGCCCAACCGCGACCTTCAGGTACACGTCTACCAGCGCGAATGGGTGAGCGTGCGCGAACAGGGCGCAGACGGGCGCATGTATTGGACAAGCTCCTACGAGGATACGCTGCTTGATACGCTGTCGGCCACCACCGACGGACAAGGCCGCGCTACCGTCTCCTTCACCACCGACGCCGGCGGCTCCTATCGCGTGGAAGCGGAAACCACCGACGACCGCGGCCACACCATCCGCGCCAGTGCCTTTACCTGGGTAACGGGGAGCGACGCTTTCTGGGGAATGGAGGATAATAGCCAGCTTGATTTGATAGCCGACAAGACAGCATACGCGCCGGGCGACACGGCCCGTATTCTCGTCCCCGCCCCCTACGCGGGTATGTCCGCGTTGATGACGATTGAGCGTAGCGGCGTGATAGAGCATCGCGTGATGACGTTGCAAGGCACCGATGAGGTGCTAGAAATCCCTATTACCGCCGAACACGCGCCCAATATCTACGTCTCGGTGGTGCTGGTCAAGCCGGCCGAGGGCGACCTGCCCGTGCCCGATATGCGCTTCGGTTTGCTCAACCTGCCGGTGTCCATTGAGCAGCAAGAACTGGACATCGCCATCACCGCCGACCCGCCAGAGGCCGGACCCGGCGAGGATGTGACCTATACTATCCAGGCAACCGATTACAGCGGGGCGGGTGTGCGTACCGAGTTGTCGCTGGCGCTGGTTGACAAAGCGGTGCTGGCGCTTGCCGACGACCCCAATCCCTCCCTGAGCGAGGCCTTCTACAGCAACCGCCCCCTGGGGGTTCAGACGGCCCAATCGCTCACGCTGCTGGTAGACCGCGTAACCGAGGGGTTGCAATCGGAGAAGAAGGGCGGCGGCGGTATGGCCGGTGCCGAAGTGCTGGTACGGCGCGATTTCCCCGACACGGCCTACTGGAACGCGGCCCTTGTCACCGATGACAGCGGCACGGCCCGGGTGACGCTCAGCCTGCCGGATAGCCTCACCACCTGGCAAATGGATGTGCGCGGCTTGACCACCGACACGCTGGTAGGGCAGCAGACGGACGACCTGCTGGTCACGCGCCCCTTGCTAGTGCGCCCCTCCCTGCCGCGCTTCCTCACCGTGGGCGACGCGCCCCAACTACAAGCCGTTATCCACAACAACACCGACAACGACATAGACGCCACCGTCACGCTAGAGGTGGCCGGCCTGGACATTGACGACCCCGCCGAACAAACGGTCACCGTCCCCGCCGGCACCCAGACGCTGGTACACTGGCAGGGCCACGCGCCCCAGGCCGGTGATGCCACCGTGCGGCTGCGCGTGGAGGGCGGCGGCTTGCAAGATGCCGTTGAGCGCGTGCTACCGGTCAAGCGCTTTGCCACGCCGGAGGTGGTCGCCAGCGCCGGCCAGGTGCATAGCGCCCCGGTGATTGAAACACTCACCCTGCCCGCCCCGGCCGACGGGGAGCGCAACCAGGGCGAACTGCGCCTTGAGATGGTGCCCTCGCTGGCCGCCGGCGTCGAAGATGGCCTGCACTATCTGGAACACTACCCCTACGGCTGTACCGAGCAAACCGTGAGCCGCTTCTTGCCCAACGCCGTGACCTATGGCGTCTTTCAACAGGTGGGGCTTGACGACGCCGATATGAAGGCCGCACTGGAGCGCAACCTGTCCAGCGGGTTGCAACGGCTCTACAGCTTGCAAGACCCCGGCGGCGGGTGGGGGTGGTGGGAAACCAGCGACACCAACCCCTACCTGACGGCGTATGTGGTACAGGGTCTGCTTGAGGCTCGCAAGGCCGGCTACGGCGTGGAGCAGGCCGTACTGGACAATGCGCTGGTCTATCTGGAAGAGGTGCTGGACGGTCTGCACAGCGACGCCGAACTACTCACCCCCGACGCCCGCGCCTATCTCCTCTTCATCCTCGCGGAGGCCGGCCAACCCGACCGCGGCCGCGCCATCAATTTGTACGAGCGTCTCAACGAGTTGGATACCTATGGCAAAGCCTACTTGCTGATGACGCTTCAGGCTATTGGCGGCGAGGAGCAGCGCGTACAAACGCTGGTGGGGCAGTTGATGGGCTCCGCCGTCCTGACCACCACGACCGCCCACTGGGAGGACACCCGGACCGACTACCGCGCCATGAGCAGCGACACGCGCACAACCGCGCTGGCCCTGCTGGCGCTGGTACGCAGCGACCCCGACAACTTCCTGGTGCCCAACGCCGTACGCTCCCTGATGTACCAGCGCGAGGATGGCCACTGGCGCACCACGCAGGAAACGGCCGTCGCGCTGATGGCGCTGGCCGAATATCTGGCCGCCAGTGGCGAACTCGACGCCGACTATACCTATGGCGTCGCGTTGGATGAGCGCGTGCTGGAAGAGGGGCGCGTGAACCGCGACAACCTGAAAGACCCCATCACGCTGCTGGTGGCGCTGGCGGATATGTCCACCAATAAAGAAGAGCATGCCCTGAGCATGCAGAAGGAGGGGCCGGGGCGACTCTACTATACGCTGCGGATGCACTATTTCAAAGATGCCGAAGCAGTCGAACCGCTTGACCAGGGTATCGGTATTGAGCGGGCCTATATGCGCGTCCACCCCGACACGCTCGAACCGACCGGCGAAACTGTGGCCGAGGTGCCGGTGGGCGAGGTAATCCAGGTACAGCTCACGCTGCGTATCCCCAACTCGATGCACTATCTCACGGTGGAGGATATGCTGCCCGCCGGTCTGGAGCCGCTGGACAGCAGTTTGAAGAATGTGTCCGATGTGGTGAAAACGCCCAAATTGGAGGAGGCCGAAGGTGAGGACGCAGACGCTGTAGAACCGGTGGATCATCCCTTCTGGTGGTACTTTACGCAAACCGAAATACACGATGACCGCGTGGCGATGTTCGCCACCGACCTGGCCGCCGGTATCTACCACTATGCCTATCTGGCGCGGGCCGCCGTACCGGGTACCTACCAGACGCTCCCCGCGACGGCCTACCAGATGTATGCGCCGGAGGTGTTCGGGCGCAGCAGTGGCACGCGCTTTGTGGTGACGCCGTGAGGGGGGGGGGAATGGGGGGATGGGGTGGTATCCTGGGAGCGCGAGCGTCTCGCTCGCATCCCAGGCCCGCGTTCCCAGAAAAGGCCGTGCGCCGGTAAAAAGTATGGGGCGGCGGGCGGGCTTAGAAATCCACAAAAATGCGCCGCTTCTGCGTACGAAAGGCAATAAAGCACAAGTCTTTCACAATCGTACTGGCCCGCTCCACCGCGATGGGGTCGCGCAGGTCGGGCGGCTCTAGCGAGACAATCTCCTGGCGGCGCAGGTCTATCAGAAAAAGTGCGTTTGCTTCTATCCAGAGCGACTTGGCAAAGAAGGGCACAAGCGAATGCTGGCAGAAGAACGTTATTTCCTCATTGGGTATCTCTTCGTCGGTAATAGCCACCGTGACCACCAGCGGAAAGCGCCAGGGCCACCCGCCCGGCAAGAGGTATTGGCGCTGGACAAAATCGCGCAGGTGCTGGTGGATCGAGGTCAGGCATTCTATGTTGTTGGCCAGTTCGTGCTTCATATCAATGATGAACACGTGGTCATCGTTCAAGAGCGACTTGCGGCGGCCATACATCGTATTCGCCTTCGATACGATGTTAGGAATAATCTTGTTGCGCTCGACAGTGAAATTCTCCGAAACGAAGGCCCGTTCAAGCGCCAGCATAAAATGGCTGCTACTTTTCATAGAACTACTGCTCCTCTATTGCCTCCCCCTACCCCTCCGGGGTGCCCAGAAGCGGGTGTGTGGGTTAATAGTGCCATTGCATCAGGAAGGCCCCGGCCGTAATCCCCGGCCCCAGGGCCACCAGCACTCCCAGGTCGCCCGGTTGGGGGTGTTGCGTGCGGATAAGGCGTTGCAGCGAGAAGAGCACCGAAGCCGAGAGCATATTGCCATGCTGCATCAGTATTTCATAGCTTGGCGACATCTGGTCGTCGGTCAGGCCCAGACAGGCCTGGCAAGCCTGCAAGATAGTCTTGCCGCCAGTGTGAAATGACCAGGAGCGGATCTGGTCTATGCTCAGGTTGTGGCGGTGCAGCAGACCATGCACAATGCCAGGCACAACCTTGCCCACCAGATCGGGCACAGAGCGATCGGTAATGCCCTCCCAGAAATTGCGCTGGCGTATCACCACCGCGTTGATAGAGCCGGGCGCCAACCCCTGGTAGGAGTCAATCAGGCGCGGGTAGGGGTAGCCATTGCCGTTGTGGGTATCTTCCCCCAGAATAAGCGCGGCGCTGCCTTCGCCAAAGATGAGGTGTTGAATAATCGCCATTTTGCCACGCGCACACGGGTTGAAGAGCGCCGCAACCGCCTCGCTACACACCACCGCTACCGAGCGGGCCTGTCCAGAGCGGATGAGGCTCTGGGCTATCTGAAGGGCCGGAATAGTGCCAACACAGCCATGCCCGACCAGGTTGTAGCGTTGGGTATCGGGGCGGCCAATATGGTGGGTATCGAACATAACTTCGGCCATACCGGGCGACATAAAGCCGGTGGAGGTCGCCGTGACCAGCGCGTCCAGCGTATTCAAGTCGAAGTGGTTGCCGGCCGCGTCGTGCAAGGCTTTCGTACCAAGCAGCGGCGCGTAGTGGCGGTGGTATTCGGTCAAATCGTCGGAGGTCATATTCGGCCCAAAATCCTGGGGCGTTTTCGAAAAGCTGCGCGTGGCGATGGCCGCATTTTGTACAATCAAATCCACGAACTTATTGCCACGGTATCCTAAAATCTCCACAAGCTCGCCCTGGGAGTAGGAGTGCGGAGCGTAGGTGCCCAGACCAAGAACCTGTATGCTCTCGGTCTGGGGCCAGGTGGTCGTTAAGGTGGGCATGTCTATCTGTAGTTCAGGAGCTATCGTCATCAAGCTATTTCCCCCTCTGGTGCGAGTATTCTCTCTCTTCTCTTCTAGAGTACTGCGCTAAACCAACCAATGCCGAGAATGCCCATTGCGGCCGCAATGCTGCGCCAGGTAATCTTCCAGGCCGTGGGGCCGGGCGCGCGATAGCAATGCCATGCGGCCACCCCTACCAGGCCGGCGGCTACCAGCGCCGCCCCATACAGCGGTATGGGCCTGCTGGATGGTACGGCGGTGAGCAGGGCCAGGACAATGGTCAAAGCGCTGGTAAGCCACATCAGCAGAAGCGCTCGTTGGCGGCCCAACCGTTCGGCCAGACCGCCAATGCCAAGCGCCCGGTCGTCATCAATATCGCCAAGCGATTGGGCAATGTTCAAGGCAATACTGGCCGGCAGGATCAGTAGCCATATCCAGGCCAGGGTCGGATTCCACTGGTCGAGCGCGGCAAAGGGCCAGAGCGGCAGCAACGAGAATGAGATGGTATAGGGTACCCAACTCATCATGGTGCCTTTCAGCCAGAAGTTGTAGGCCAGACCAGCGCCTGTACCAAGCAGGGCAAAGCCCACCCCGACCAACCCGAAGGTAAGCCCAAGCAGCAGGGAACCGATGCCCGCGCTCCAGGCAATCACGGTGGCTACGGTGGGGTTGGCGCGCCCGTCAACGAGCGGGCGGTAGGGCTTGACCAGGCGATCTTGCGGCATATCGCGCAGCTCGTTGGTAAACCCCACACAGGCTTGCCCCAGTGCCACCACGCCAATGACACGCACAAACAACAGCGGTTCAGGCACACTCCCGCTTGCCAGCAAACTGAATACCACTGTTGCAACAAATATCGTCCCGGCGGCGTATGGGTGGGTGAGCTCCACATACGACCAGAGCCGTTTGAATATCATAGGCGGTTGCCCGTTTCAGCACTATCAGGCTACGCAAATTTTCCTTCACCCAGAAGGAAGTTATGGATGATCTGGTGATACGCTTCTGGTTTTTCTATCATGGGCACATGGCCGCAATGCTCGATCCAGTGTAAGTGACAATTGGGTATCAGTTCCTGTACAACCGGCACGCCCGATGGAGGCATGATCATATCCTGGCGGGCCGCCACCAACAAGGTCGGGATGGTAATAGCCTGGAGCGCGGTAGTAATAGATGGGTGCAGGGCACTGATGATGCTTTCCAGAGATGTGCGCTGATCCATCCGCAAGAAGTCTTCAAACCCCTCTTGCAGCAGCGCTTCATCAGACGGCACGGTATAGAAGAAGCGCCACGCAATGGTCTGGTAGATAGAGGGCATATGGCCGGGCATGCGGGGCCGCCAGAGCGTCATCCAGGATTGCCAGAGCGCTGTCCAGGGGTGCCAGAGCGACATCCAGGGTTGCCACATGGCCAGCGATAGCCCCATCTGGCGCATCATCTGGTCTACCATACGGCGTTCAAATTCGTTTTGAAAGGTGCTGAAGCACGTCAGTATGAGCCGGCGTACTCGTTGGGGATAGTGGGCGACCAGGTAGGCCGCAACGCTGGCCCCAAACGAGTGGGCATTCAGATCGAATTGATCCAGGTTGAGTGTGTCGGCAAATTCTATAATAATGCGGGCCAGCCGTTCAGCGCTCGCCGGATCGGTGAGCGGGGGCGAGTGGCCATACCCTGGCATATCGAGCGCATAGACGCTGCGGAAGGGTCTACAGGCGGTGATGGTTTCTTTCCAATAGCGCGACGAGCCGCCCCACCCATGCAGCAACAGCAGCGGAAAGCCCTCGCCGCCGTGCAGGTAGTACACGGGGCCGTGGGTAAGCAATACCCGCTGCATTGGCGCTTTTGCATGTGGCGTGGAATCAGACATAGGTTAGCCGCTATTATAGCATAGCTCGCTAGGATGTGTGTCAGGGGGGCCGGCGGGGCAAGCCTGCGCTTACTCGCCAATACCGGCCGTGTGCAATCCTTCAACCAGTACCGGGATAATCGGTACCGACATTTGATTCATTAAAACGACGACCGTTACCCCACTACCGGGTTGGTAACCAACCACCGACTTGAACCCCGACAGTCCGCCCGTGTGGCCCCAGAGCGTCTCAAAGCTCATATCGGTGGGCACAACGCCCTGGGTCGCTATCGTGAGTCCTTCGACGCTGCGGGCCACGCCAAGCCCATAGACGGGGTAGCCCGACATGGTGGCAAAGGCCAGCATCTCTTGCATCATTGGTTCATCGAGCAGGCGGCCGGTAAAGAGGGCCTGGAAAAAGACCGACAAATCTCTGGCATTGGAGACGATACCGCCCGCGGCCCAGGTTGAAAGGCTATATTCAGTATAGTCATTGCTGGCGATGTAGCCATGGACAAAGCCGCCGGGTATCTCCTCGTAATCTTCAAGGAAGGTGTCGCGCAGTTGCAGTGGCTCGAACAGGCGGCTCCGCAATTCGTGGGTGAGCGTAGAGCCGCTGGCCTGTTCAATGATCATGCCAAGCAGGATGTAGTTGGTGTTGGAATAGCGCCAGCGTCCGGGTGTGCCCGGCGCAAAGTAGGACGAGCGGCCAACGCCGTGCCATACCAGTTCTTGTGGCATCCAGATACGCGGTGGTTCGGCAAAGTAGACGCGCTCGAAGGCGCCATCCAGATAGTCGTACAGACCGCTGGTATGGTTGAGCAACTGGCGCACGGTAATAGTATGGCCGTTGGGCACCAGACCCGGCAACCATTGCTCTACCGTATCATCCAGCGTCAGGCGGCCCTCTTGTACCAGTTGCAGCACCACCGTTGCGACAAATGTTTTGGTGACGCTGGCAATGCGGAAGCGATCTTCCGGCACCATCGGCACCTGCGCCTCGCGGTCGGAAAAGCCGCTGGCCCCAATCCAGCGCCCTTGCCCCGGTATGTCTAACAGCATCACCATGCCGGGGTTGTGTGGGCCGGCGCTTTTCCGATCCAGGATATGTTGCAACGCGCCAGCGAGTTCCGGGTTGACCGTCGCAAGGTCGGGCGGTTCGGTCAGATCGATCATCTCGTCGGCGGGCACATCCACGGGTACTTCGCGGTCGTAGACCGAGGTGGGCAACTCTGCGGGGGGGCCTGCGCCCGGCCAGCCGGAAATCGTTGGTTGGGGGGTGACGGGCGGGCCAAAGACGGGCGGCATCTCGGAAGCGTTCAGGACGCCCCACGCGCCCCAGACGGATAGGAAAAAGATGGCCACAAAGAATAGGGAAAGCAGCGGATTGCGGCCGCGTGCGCGGGGGGGACGGCGACGGCGTATCGGGCGGCGCGGGGTTGGTTCCTGGCTCTGGCTCATACGGTATGCTCCTGGATATGGGGGGCAAGATGCCCCGCTCCTTTGAAATAACTGTCGCGGAACATTTCCATGCGGCTCATAGATGGCATGGTTGTTTCGGGTGCTTCAAAGTGTTGGCGAAAATGGTAGGCAAAGGTAAACGCGGCCCCCAGTTGATCCCACACGGCGACCGCGTAGGGGTGCAACTGGTTGGCGTGGCAGGGAGCATCGCCGCAGAGCGGCGCGACAACCTGGCCGGCAATATAGCCAGATACCATCGCCCCCCCAAGGCCATAGCCCCAGAGCGGGTCGGCCAGTCCGGCCGCATCGCCCACCAGCACAAAGCCGTCGCCATGCATGGGGCGGCGGGTACTGGCCAGCGGCAAATTCCAGGCGCGTATCTCGCACAGGCGCTCGGCATGCGCGAAACGTTCTTTCAAAAGCGGATGCTCAAGCAGGTGCAGCAAAAAGCTTCGCATAGGCCGCTCTTTGTCGCGCAGCGCCGCGGCGTAGACAATAATTCCCACATTCACCCGGTCGTTGTCTGCGGGTGCTATCCACACATAGCCGGGCGTACATGCGGGCAAGAAAAAGAATTCGATACTATCCCCGACCCCCGCCACGCCGCGATAGTAGGCGCGGCACCCGGCCGACCAGTGCTGCCACTGGCGCTGGTACATATCGCGCTTGAGCGCGACAACTGAGCCGTAGCCATCGGCTCCAACGACCACCTTTGCGCGGCACGTAAACGACTCTTTATCCCGTGTACGACCATGAACCCCACACACCACCCCATCCTGCACCAGCACGTTATGCACATTCCAGCCGGTGCGGGTGTCGGCAACTTCCTGTGCGGACTGAAACAGCATATGGTCAAAGTGGATGCGGGGCGCTACGATGGGCGCTATGTCCAGGTAGAGCATCTCTTCTTCCGAGTGCAGGGTTATGCAGCGGAGCTTGCGGTGGGGTATCTGGTATAGCCGCGCTTCTAGCCCAAGCGCCCGCAGGACGTGGAGCGATTCGGGCGGCAAAATATCGCCGCATACCTTGTCGCGGGGGAAGCTGGCCTTCTCAAGCACAAGTACCCGCACCCCCTGTTGCGCGGCAGAAAGCGCCGTACAGCAGCCGGCGGGGCCGCCCCCAATAATAATCAGGTCGTATTCTTCGTCCAGGTTATGCTCGTGGGCCATCATCCCTCATCGTACAAACGCTTCGTGTATGATACATCATAGCCATGCGGCCGGTTTTGTCAACCTGGTTGTACCACAGTACCCAGGGCGATTGCAACGTCGTACGTCAACCGGAATGCGTGGGGAGCGTGCGGGGCCCAACCCCGCGCCACACCCCGTAGCTCGCGCCGAAAGCGCACATCACCGCCTGAGAATGCAGAAAAGACTGATGTTGTCGTCGTCCTGGCGACGCTGCAATCACCCTGGTTGTACCATTGCCATGGCCCTCACAAGCGGCTATACTATGTAACAACGGGCAGAATCGCATAGCCCGGAGCGTGACGACCCTCCGCGCCGATACAAAGGGAACTGGTTACTATGGCAGATGATTCGCTTTTTGATAACGAGAAACCGCAGCGCACCTACCCCGGCACGCGCATGCCGCGCTACCAGGGCCAGCGCCGCCGGCCCCAGCACGCCGACCAGCGCGCCGCAGACGAAACATGGGTTGATGAAGCATTCGAACCCGACCAGCAAGAAATCATTATGGAAACCGTCAAACAACTGATTAAAGAGGGCAACGCCCGCCGCATTATGATTGTGGACGACTACGGCACGGTATTGCACGAAATTTCGCTTACCTCTGGCATCGTGGGGGCCGTCCTCTTCCCCTCCATCGCCTCGCTGGTTGGTCTGGCGGCTATGGCCGGGCGGCGCAAAATTATCATTCAACGGGCGATGAAATGACCGCTTCTCTGGTACGGGGCGTGTGTGTGCTGCTGCTGCTGCTTATCGGGGGGGCGCTGCTGCCAGACGGAACAGCGGCCCAGACCGACCGGCGCTGCTTTCCCGAAACCGGCTTCTGCATTGCCGGGGCCATACGCGACTACTGGGAACAGCAGGGCGGCCTGCCCATCTTTGGCTATCCCATCTCGCCCCAACAGCGCGAATATGTGGAAGGGTCGCTGCGCGAGGTGCAATGGTTCGAGCGCAACCGCCTGGAATTGCACCCCGACAACGCGCCCCCCTACCACGTGCTCTCCGGCCGCCTGAGCGTTGAACGTTTGCACCAGCAGGGGCGGGCCTGGGAAGCCTTCCCCCGCAGCGAGCCGCGCCCCGACTGTCGCTATTTCCCCGAAACCGGCCATAACCTCTGCGGCGATATACTCGCCGCATGGCGGGCCAGCGGCCTGGAATTTGATGGCCAGCCCGGCACCAGCGAACCGGAATCGCTGGCGCTCTTCGGCTTGCCGCTGAGCGACGCCCAACCCGAAACGCTGAGCGACGGACAGACGTATATCGTGCAATGGTTCGAGCGGGCCCGCCTGGAATTGCACCCCGACAACGCGCCCCCCTACCACGTGCTTTCCGGCCTTATCGGGCGGGCCGTCTACGACAACCAGACCATTACCGCCGATACCACCTTGTTGGCCGCCCCGCGAGCCTCGGCCGCGCAGGCCTGCGACTACATCATCACCCGCGGCACGATCTACCCGCCGGAGGATGTCTGCCGTATTGTGAGCTACTATTGGACGATTGCCCCGGCGGTGGGGGTTGACCCCTTGCTGGCCATAGCGCAAAACCTGCACGAGACGGATAATCTCAAGAGCTGGTGGGCCCAACGGCCGCGCCGCAACGGGTCGGGCTATGGTGTAACGGGCGAAACCAGCAGCGCGCCCCCGCCGCCGGCAGAGGCGCATGCGTGGGCATACGACGAGGCGGCGCAGCTCTGGCGCAAGGGCTTGAGCTTTGCGACGTGGGAGCAGAGCGTGCGGGCCCAGGTGGGGCGCTTGCTGGCCTATGCCCTGCCGCCCGGCCAGGCCACCCCCGCCCAACAACTGCTGATTGACGAGGCGCTGGCCCTGCGCTCCCTGCCGGCCGGCTATCGCGGTATCGCCCCCACCCTGCGCGGCTTAAATGGCCGCTGGGCCTACCCCGGCACCACCTACGCCGAACGGGTAGCCGAATTTGCCAACGCCATCCGCCGCCATCCGTAGTACGACGTTCCCTGAGAGGGCCGGCTTCAGGACGTGGTACAATACTTATTGAACAGCGTGCAAGGGCCAGCGATAGCTTCTCACGATGAGCGGCCATCCCTGGCCGGTCAGACGATGGGATCATGAAACAGGTTTTCGTTATTACCACTGGGGGCACCATCGCCACCAAGCAAAAGCTCCTGGCGGGGGGGGGGGTTGTCCGTTCCCCGCGTGATAGTGATCTGCTCGACTTGCTGCCCCGCGATGAGATAGACGATATAGAAGTCGTCTTTGATGAATTCTCGAATGTGCCGGGGAGCCACTTTATGCCCGCCAACGGCTTGCAACTGGCACAGCGGATACAATCGGTCTTGCTGGCCCCCGATGTCTATGGCGTGGTGGTAACGCATGGCACCGATACGCTGGAAGAAACCGCCTACCTTCTTGACCTGACGGTCAATACCTCCAAGCCAATTGTATGCACCGGCTCGATCCGTTCGGGGCCCCACGCAAACCAGGACGGTCTGGTCAATCTAGCGCAGGCTATTCAACTGGCCGCGTCGCCGCAGGCCCGCGATCTCGGCGTGGTGGTGGTCTTTAACGACGAGATACACGCCGCCAGCGAGGTACAACATGTGCATACCCAGGATCGCCACGCCTTCCAATCGCCGCTGAGCGGGCCGCTTGGGCATATTGAAAATAGTACTATCTGGCTGCATCACCGTTCGCTCCAACGCCAGTACATTCCCTGTTCGCGTCTGGAAGAGATGGTAGATTTGATACGTATTTCGCAAGGGATAGACGACCGCATGTTACGCCATAGTATTGATGATGGCGTTGTTGGCGTGGTGATCGAGGCCTTTGGCGGGGGGCGGGTGCCGCCCTGGTGGTTGCCCGCTATTAGCGAGGCTATCTCGCGGCGCGTGGTTGTCGCGCTTACCTCGCGCTGTCTGTCCGGTAGTCTGGGCGACAACTATGGCTATGTGGGCGCTTTTCATGATCTCAAGCGCTTTGGGGTGTTAATTGTGCAGAACTTGAACGGATGCAAGGCCCGTATTAAACTGATGGCGGCCCTGGGTGCGGCCCGCAACATCCAGGAGTTGCGCACGTGGTTTGAGTCTTGAAACCAATGGTATGCTCTTAACCATAGATATTGGCAATACCAATATAAAGATGGGTGTCTACCAGGACAAGCACCTGTTACAACACTGGCGCATTGTGACCGAACGCGACAAGCTCGCCGATGAGTATGCGGTGCTTATCCATAACTTGCTGGCTATGGCCGGCCTGTCTATGGATGAGCTGTATGGCTGTGCTATCTCCTGTGTGGTGCCGCCCCTCAATAGCGAATTCCGCGATCTGTCCCAACGCTATCTGAACGTTGATCCCGTGATCGTTGGGGCCGATATTGAGACCGGGTTGCGCTACTGTATTGATACGCCCCATAGTCAGCTTGGGGCCGACCGTATCTCCAACAGTATCGCGGCCTATCGCGGCTATGGGGGCCCTGTTATTGCGGTAGCCTTCGGTACCGCAACCGCGTTTGACGTAATAACCGCCGATGGCGACTACATTGGCGGTGCTATCGCGCCCGGTATTGGTATTAGCGCCGACGCGCTCTTCCGTTCGGCGGCGCGGCTCTACCAGGTGGAGTTGATACGGCCGCCCCAGGTGATTGCCAGGAGTACCATGCATTACATCCAATCGGGGCTTATATTGGGCTATACCGGCCTGGTGGAAGGTCTGGTGTTGCGGATGCAGGAGGAACTTGGGCAAACGTGCCGTGTGATAGCGACGGGGGGCCTGGCGGAGGTGATTGCGCAGGAAACGACGGTGATTACGGCGGTCGAACCCTACCTGACGCTTGAAGGGTTGCGTATGATTTATGAAATGAATCGGCGGGGGGGCGCGGGGTGAGTGTGCTACCGGCTACCGAGGAGAAAGCCGCCTTTGTGGGGGCTATGTTCGGGCGTATTGCCCGCACCTACGACCGCACCAACCGCGTGATGACCTTTGGCCTTGACCAGCAGTGGCGACAGCACGTCGTCGCATGTGCTGCGCCAACGACCAGCGGCTATGCGCTGGATGTGGGGAGCGGTACGGGCGATTTCCTCCCGCTCCTGGCGGCGTGGATGCCTGGCGGGGTTGCGGTGGGGGTAGATTTTTGCCTGCCAATGATGCGCGAGGGTATGAACAAGCTCGGTGCGGGGGGGGGCGTGGCGTTTGTGGGGGGCGACGCCCACCAGTTGCCCTTTGCCGATAGCACATTTGATGCTATTACCACCGGGTTTACCTTGCGCAATGTGACCGATATTGATGGGGCGCTGCGTGAGATGTGGCGGGTTGCGCGGGTGGGGGGGGCGATGGTCTGTCTGGAAGTCGCACAGCCGCGGCATACGCTGGTACGGTTGGCCCACCGCGCCTATGTGGCCCGGGTTATGCCCTGGATAGGGGCGCTCTTGAGCGGCAACCATACAGCCTACCGCTATCTCCACCAATCGTCACAGGCGTTTCTCGCGCCCGATGAGCTTGCGGCCCGTATGCGCGGCGCCGGTTGGCAGCATGTTGCGTATCATCTGTTGAGCCTGGGAGCAGTAGCGGTACACAGGGGGGTTAAACTATGACGGATGATGAGACACCACGCCGCAGACGCGAATCTATTATGAGCCGTAGCCTGCGCAAGGCCCGCGGCGAAGCCCTTGACGACGATGATTTTGATGATGTGTTGGTAGATGATGATGATGATGCCTATGGCCCCGCCCCACCCCGGCGCGTGGGGCCCGGTGGGCCGGTGCTGGTGGGCGGGGGCGGGTGTTCGCAAGGAGCATCCTATACCATCCTGCTGATTTTCTCGGTTGTCATAATCGTCTTTCTCTTCTGGTCGCTGCTTGGTAGCCGATTCAATCCATTGCAGGGCCTCTTGCCCAATGTGCCGGCCATGTTTGCCTCGCCCACCCCCACGATTGATACGAGCCGCGCCGCGGTGATTAAACGAGTACAGGCCCTCAATCGTCTGGAGGCCTCCTCCTACACCGTAGAAAAGGTTATAGAGGCCGGGGTACAAGGCAACATGTTCCAAAACTTGCTCTTTGGCGATCGGCTGTTGCTCATTGCCAATGGTACAGTGGTAGCTGGTTTTGATCTGAGTACGCTTAGCGAAGAGGATGTGACCATTTCTGAGGATGGCAGCACAATCGTGTTTCATATGCCCCCCCCCCAGGTGTTTGATGTGTCGCTGGATAATAACCAGACGCGCGTCTACGACCGGCAGCAGGGGTTGCTGGCCGCGGCCGACAAAGACCTGGAGTCGCAGGCCCGCCAGGCCGCCGAAGCAGAGATCCTCCGTTCGGCCTGTGAGGGTGGTCTGATGCAACGCGCGACGGCGGATGGGCAGCAAGCCATTGAACAATTGTTGCATATGGTGGATTTTCAACAGATTGAAGTGATTGCGGCCCCCGTGCCTCCCTGTCCTGATTACGCAACCCTCAAAAGTACCGCACCCTGAGTAATGATGAGAGGATACCCATTATGACTGATAAAATGGTACCTAACCCCGACATATTGTTTGACGTGCTCTGTCGTCTGGCAGATCTCAGCGCGGCTACGGCCGACCTGTATACCTTGCTGAATGATACCCTGCAAATCTGTCTGGAACATTTGCCAATAGATGGGGCCGTCGTATGGCTCCGCTCAGACCAGCAAGACATGTTTGCGCCCGGCGCGTCCCGGTTGCCGGCCGGGTGTAGCACCAGCGCGATGGCTGATGATGTCGAATTGTTGCAAGCCCTGGTTGACGAGCGGGTGGTGATATTTGAAAGCGGCCAGTTGGAGCCGCTGGTGGTATTACCCGAAGGGGTGGCGCTGGCCCTGTCGCCTATCCAGAGCGAGGATATTGTGGTCGGGTTGCTTGGCTATGTGGCCAGCAGCACGACTTTGCAGGCGCTGATTCGGATGATCGAAGCCAACGCCAACATTTTAAGCGCTCCGCTCACCAACACATGGTTGCGTCGCCAGCAAGCCGAAGCGGACGATGTAGCCCAGACGCTCTTCCTCTTTGCCAATGATTTGCGCACCAAAAATAGCCTGGATGATATTCTTAGCACCTTGAATAATCTGGCATTGCGGGTCTTTAACTGTGATTGGTCTGCGGTCTATGCCTGGTCAGACGAGATGGACGGCCAGTTGTGCCCGGTGCAGATTGTAACACGGGTGGGCGGGCAATCGGTCGTGGATGAGCCGGCCATAGCGATGGTCGAAAACCCCTTGCTCGAAATGGTCTTTAGCGAACCGTTGCCCACCTCTATACGCGATTTGCGAGAACAACCGACCGCCTTGCCGCTCTACCTGGAACGCCACGCCCTGCGTGGGCTTGTGCTGGTACCCATCAAGCATGAGTCTGCCCCCATGGGGCTTTTGACCCTGGGCTATCGTATGCCCATGGTGACGTTGAGCAGCCGGGCCAGTTCGCTGGCCCAGGGGTTGGCGCGTATGGTAGCCGTGGCGTTGGAACGGACGCGGGCCCGCCAGCAGTAGCACTGTTTCCACCTGGAGGGACTCCCCTGGGAGGGCAAGCGTCTCGCTTGCAACGGTGCAACCGTGCGGGGTGGATGTCCGCGCTCCCAGGAACCGCCCTCCTTACCTGGGAACCATGGCCAGGAGATATAGCGCAGGCGGGGGATAGCTGCACCCGTAGGGGCCATGGTATACTACAGCGTAAGACATGCCCAACATAATGCCAGTGAAGCGTACGGCAACGCCGTGGGATATGCGATGGCGTCCCTGCGCTCCCTGGTCTACACAAAGGTCTTGTTTCTATGAAAATAGTTCGCCTACACGTGCCCATCTGGCTTGTGGTTCCCTTGTTGCTGGTTATGCTGGTTATCGGGGTGGGGGGGGGCTACGGGGCCGCGCTGCTGATGACCCCGGCCACCAATTGTCCCGAATCGCCCGAAGTGTGCGAAGCGTTTGGCGTATTCTGGGAAGTATGGGATCTGGCCAGCAATGAATTTGTCAATCCCCAGGCGATTGACTATAACCATATGACGGATGGCGCCATCAATGGGATGCTCGATACGCTTGGCGACCAGGGGCATACGCGCTACCTTTCCGCCGAGGCCGCCCAACGCTGGAACGAGTCGCTCTCTGGCGAATTTGAGGGTATCGGGGCGTACCTTGATATACGCGAGGGACAGGCTATGGTTGTGGCCCCCATTGAGGGATCGCCGGCCGAGTCCGCCGGTCTACGGGCCAACGACTTTATTATAGCGGTGGATGGCGAAGAGACGCAGGGGTGGACGATAGAGGAACTGGTGGCTCGCATTCGGGGGCCCAAAGGCACCGAAGTGACGCTGACTGTGCGGCGAACCGACACGCCGGCCCCGATTGATATTACCATCACGCGCAATACTATCGAGGTACCAAGCGTGACATGGCGGATGCTGCCGGACAATATTGCGCTGGTAGAGCTCAATTCCTTTGCCCAACGGTCGGCCGGTGAGTTGGAAGCGGCCCTGGTGGAAGCACAGGACGAAGGCGCACAAATGCTTATTCTTGATTTGCGCTACAACACCGGCGGCTACGTGAGCGAGGCTATGGATATTGCCAGCCAGTTTTTGCCCGAAGGCAGCACCGTTTTTCTAGAGCAGGATCGCAGCGGTGAGACTGTGCCGTCTGTTACAACCAGCACCGGGGTAGCCCAGGATATTCCGATGGTTGTGCTGATTAACTATGGTACGGCCAGTTCAGCCGAAATTGTCTCCGGCGCTTTACAAGACCATAACCGTGCCAAACTGGTGGGGGTACAGACGGTGGGTACCGGTACGGTGTTGACGATCTTTGATGTGGGTGACGGGGCCAAACTTCTGCTTGGAACGGTACAATGGCTTACCCCGGAGGGGCGCAAGATCCATAAACTGGGTATCTCGCCCGATGTAGAAGTAACGCTTGATCCAGAGGCAAGCTCGCTCTCGCCCGCCGAGGCTGTCGAATTGTCTAAAGAAGAATTGCTCCAGAGCGAGGATACACAGCTTGTCCAGGCTATCAAGATATTGGAAGAGGAGATAGGCAAGGGCCAGGAGTGACGCTCCCCCTACCGGTTGTGGTTGAAAGGAGTACTTATGATACCCGAAGCCATGATACTCGACGCGCCCCCACGCCAGGAGCGGCGCTATCGTATGAGCTATGCCGACTACGAGCAATGGGCGGATGAAGATACCCATGCAGAATGGGTCAATGGAGAGGTGACGGTGTTTATGCCCCCACTGATTATCCACCAG
>DAOTUK010000119.1:0-5311 GCA_034437375.1 Chloroflexaceae bacterium
CGGGAGGGGGGGCTTGCTGCTCTGCGGAGGGGGACGTTTGCTCTGCGGGGGGTGTCTCTGGCTCTTCTGGCTCAACATACATGAGCGCCTTGGCCGCTTTCATCTCCTCTTCTTTTTCGAGCAGATTGGCCCGTAGCGCGTCAATCTCGGTTGCAAGCTCTGCAATGGACGGTGAGGCAATATGCCCGGCCCGGTGGAGGTCATAGGCGCGTTGGCCTAATTCTATCGTCTTACTATCCAGCTCACGTTGAATGCGGCTCAAGTCGCCCTGGATAGTTGCTGTTCGTTGAAACTTCTCCGCTTCAAATTTTGCGCGGTCTAATCCTTGCGAGACGCGCTTTCCAAGTTGATCGAGAAAATCCATACCGTTCTTGCTCCTGATGCCCATACGCGGTGCAACCTGCGTTGTTCGGCTGCATTGTATCGTATGGTATTGTACCATAGAGTTGGTGGAGCGGGTAGGGGACGTGGCTACCTCGCGCCCCTCCATAGCTCGTGCCGAAAGGCGCAACCCAACGTCCGCCCCCCCTGGGGGAACGATGGGCAAAGGGGCACAAAGCAGTAGCCCCCGGTGCTGCTACCGGGGGCTACCTGTGTATCAGAAAGGGAGGAACAGGTTATATTGTCGCGTTGTATGACTGCAATGGTTGAAGGTACGTAAGGAGTACACCTGTCTCTAGTATACGGAAAAAAGCTGAGAAACAAATGATTCTATGATGAGAGGGAGGTAAGGCGCATGTCAGACAACTGGGGATAAGGTGAGCATTTCCCCAAAGTAGGATACAATAGGCAACGGACAGGATTTCAAGGAGAAGGGGGAGAGAAGCTATGAAGGGTATTTTTCAGTTGCTCAAGCGGACGGTGATGGATTGGACCGGGGATAAAGCGCCCGTGTTGGCCGCAGCGCTGACCTATTACATGCTCTTTTCACTGGCTCCGTTGCTGATGATAGCGATAGGTATTACCGGCATGGCCTTTGGGGAAGCGGCCGCCGAAGAGCAAATTAGCGACCAGTTAAAGGAGATTGTTGGCGAGGATGTAGCCCCGGCTATCCAGGTGTTTATCCGGAGTGCCAGCAGTCCTTCGGGCAGCGGTATTGCCATTGTCATTGGCGTGGGCACGATGCTGTTTGGGTCCTCTATGGTGTTTGGCCAGATCAAAGATGCGCTGGACACTATCTGGAAAGTGACACCTGAAAAGACGGGTATTCTAGGCTTTCTCATCAAGCGCTTTCTGGGATTTAGTATTGTGCTTGGGGTAGGCATACTGCTGCTGTGTACGCTCATTATTAACGCAGTACTGGCGGGGGTGCGCTCCTATGTTGATGAGATAGAGGGCTTGCCAGACATTGGTATTATCTGGCAGGTAGCCGATTTTGTGGTGTCGCTTGGGTTTATCACCATGCTGTTTGCGATGGTGTTTAAGATTTTGCCAGACGTAAAGATACACTGGCGCGATGTGTGGCTTGGGGCGGGGGTGACGGCGCTGCTCTTTAATATTGGCAAGTCGCTGATCGGGCTTTATCTGGGCTATACCAGCGTCGGCTCAACCTATGGCGCGGCCGGCTCTATTGTAGTGCTGATGGTATGGCTCTACTATTCGTCGCAAATTTTCCTGTTTGGGGCCGAATTTACCCAGGTGTACACGCATATGTATGGGTCATTAAAAGATCGGCCGGTGGAGGTAAACGGCGCGGAAGCAAGCAGCGAGGCGACAGAAGATGAACCGGAACACGAGGAGGATGCAGCAGAGTGAGGCGGGAACACGGGAGGCGAGAAGGCCGGGCGCCGCAAGGAGACGACGCCCGGCCAGTCCAGAGCAATGCTAATGATAGCGATTGGCAACCCTACCCCACGACAATGTTGACCAGTTTGCCCGGCACGACGATAACTTTGCGGATGGTTTTGTTCGCGGTAAAGCTCTGTACCCGCTCGTTGTTCAGGGCCATCTCGCGCAGGGTATCTTCCTCAACATCAACGGATACGACCATACGGTCGCGTACTTTGCCATTGACCTGTAGGGCCATCTCCACCGCGTCCTCGGCGGCCAGTTCCGCATCGGCCTGGGGCCATGGTTGCTGGTGGATGCTATAGGGCCGCCCCAGACGCTCCCAGAGCTCTTCGGTGATGTGGGGCACGACCGGAGCCATCAGCAGCAATAGCGTGGTGATGGCTTCATCCCAGGCGGGGGTACCGGCCAGGCCCGCGTCGCGGGCCCGGTAAAGCGCATTCGTAAATTCCATCAGCGCGGCCACCATGGTGTTGAACTTAAATTCGAGAATATGACGCTCGACACGCTGGATGCTCTGGTGCGTAACGCGGCGCAGGTCGCGCTCGGTATAGTCGGTGGGTTCGCCGGGGTTATCATCGGGGGAAAGAACGATACGCCACACGCGGTCTAGCCAACGGCGCACGCCCGGCACGCCCTGCGTACTCCAGGGTACCGCCAGTTCAAAGTCGCTGATAAAACATTCGTACCCGCGCAGAGCGTCGGCGCCATGTTCCTCGACCACCTCGTCGGGAGTGATGACGTTGTGAAAAGACTTGCTCATTTTGCGCCCATCTGGAGCCATAATCAAGCCCTGGTTGCGCAGACGGGTGAAGGGTTCGGCAAAGGAAACAATGTCCAGGTCATACAGGAGCTTTGTCCAGAAGCGAGCATAGAGCAGGTGCATAACGGCGTGTTCGGCCCCGCCGACGTAGAGATCAACCGGCAACCAATAATCCAGTTGGTCGCGTGCGGCCAGGGCTTCGTGATTGTGGGGGTCGCTAAAGCGCGAGAAGTACCACGAGGAGCAAGCAAAGGTGCCCATGGTATCCGTTTCGCGGCGGGCCGTGCGTCCGTCGGGCAGGGTAACATTGACCCATGCGTCAATCAGGGCCAGGGGCGATTCGCCGGTGCTGGTGGGTTCGTAGCTCTCCACGTCGGGCAGGGTAACGGGCAGGTCGGCGTCGTCTGCGGCTACCTCTAGCCCATCCTCGGTGTGCAAGATGGGTATGGGCGTCCCCCAATAGCGCTGGCGGCTAATGAGCCAGTCGCGCATTTTGTAGTTGCGGCGGCGCTGGCCGATACCCTGTTCTTCAAGCCATGCTATCGTTTTGCTAATGGCCTCCTCGGCCGGCAAGCCGTCAATGGGGCCGGAGTTGATGGGGATGCCATAGTCGTCGTGATAGATGATGTCGCGGTAGAAAGGTACCGTCGCCAGATAGCCCATGAAGGTGGGGGGCAGGTCGGCGTTGAACGAAGGACTGGCCCGCATATGCCCCACAATGCGGCGGTCGGCTTTGGCCGAGTTGAAAGGTATCACCTCTTTAGTAAAGATAGAGAGCCAGCCGGAGCCGACGACCTCGGTACAGCCTTTGATAAGGTAGGGGTGTACCAGGCGGGCGTAGGCTCTGGCGCGGGCACCGGTGAGGGTGACGAACAGCGTATCGTCGTCCTGCGCTTCGACGTGGTAGTCGTTATCGCGGAGCTCCTGGAGCAGCGCTTTATCGTAGGTACCGGGTAGCAGCCGGCTACGGGCCTCGTCGTCGGGGCGGGCTATCACGGGGATAATCGGCAGGTGGTATTTGAGCGCAAAGGCAAAGTCGCGTTTATCGTGGGCGGGCACAGCCATAATCGCCCCGGTGCCATAGTCCATCAACACATAGTCGGCTATCCAGATGGGGATGTGCTCGTTGTTGACGGGGTTGATAGCGTAGCCACCGGTGAAAACGCCGGTCTTCTCCTTGGCTTCGTCCGTGCGGGCACTGGCGGAGGTGGCGCGGGCCTGGACGATATAGTCTTCGACGGTAGCTCGCTGCTCGTCGCTGGTTACTTCGGCAACCAGCGGGTGTTCAGGGGCCAGCACCATAAACGTTGCGCCCCACAGCGTATCAGGGCGCGTGGTAAACACAATGATTTCTTTATTCGATGGCGGCTCGGTGCGGAAGATAACTTCGGCTCCCTCGCTGCGGCCAACCCAGTTACGCTGCATGGCAACAATACTGGCCGGCCAGTCTACGGTATCCAGGTCATTTATCAACCGCTCGGAGTAGGCGGTAATGCGAAAGAACCATTGCGAAAGGGTTTTGCGCTCGACCACCGCGCCGCTACGCCACGCTCGCCCCTCGGCGTCTACCTCTTCATTAGCGATAACCGTTTTATCCACCGGGTCCCAGTTGACGGTGGCTTCGCCGCGGTAGGCCAGGCGGAAGCGTCCCAGGTATTCCTGGCGCTGGTGGGGGGTAAACTGGTTCCATGCTTCCGCCGACAGGCCCGGCTCTGAGAGGGGTTGGCGCAGGTTGGCTGTGCCGTATTGGGCCAGTTCGGCTTCCAGTTCAGCAATGGGGCGGGCGGCATCTACCCGCGGATCGTACCAGGAATGGTAGAGGCGTAGGAAGATCCACTGTGTCCAATGGTAATATTCTGGCGTGCTGGAGTTGATCTCGCGGCTCCAGTCGTAGCTGGTGCCTATCATGCTCAATTGCCGCTTGTAGTTGGCGGCAAAGCGGCGTATCAGGATGGCCGGGTTTGTCTTCTGTTTGATGGCGGCATTCTCGGCCGGCAGGCCGAAGGCGTCCCAACCGATGGGGTGGAGCACGTTGTAGCCGTTCATACGGTAGTAGCGCGCTACCACATCGGTGGGCACATAGTTGCGGCAGTGGCCGACGCTCAAGCCATCGCCGCTTGGGTAGGGGTAAAAATCCAGGACGTAGTACTTGGGGCGTTCGTCGGCGGGGGTTGTCTTGTATAACTCGTCGGCGTACCAACGGTCTTGCCATTTCTTCTCAATGGCGGCGGGGTCATACCGGTCGGGTAATTGACGCTCGTTTGTCGTATCGCTCATAGCTTTTCCTCATATGGATTTGCTGCTTGCGAGAGCATTATACCATACGTCTGGCGCTCTATATCTATGGGTTTCCCAGGCTCTTACGTATCGCCTTCCGCCTCACGCCGTACCTGCTGCACCTGTTCCAGGGAAAGGCCCGTAAAGGTGCTGATAGCCGCGTCATCCAGCGTCGGCAGCATGCGCCGCGCCGTGGCGATGGCTTGCTGCTGTATGCCCTCCTGCAAGCCTTGTTGTATCCCTTGCTGCAAACCCTCCTGCACCCCTTCGGCGCGGCTCTCTGCAATAGTCATGCGCGTGTCCTTGATGAAGGCCTCTTGCTTCTCCACGATTTCGAGCTCTTCCGCGCTCAGGATGGCCTGGTTGGCAATCTCGAAGGCGTGGCGCAAGGCGGGCACCTGCGCCATCTGGTGGGGCACCTCGCGCAGCTCCCGCGCGTATTGCAAAAAGGCCATCCACTGCTCGGCCAGCGTCTCTACCTCA
>DAOTUK010000120.1:0-3634 GCA_034437375.1 Chloroflexaceae bacterium
CCGGGGCAGATTACCCACGTGTTACTCAGCCGTGCGCCACTCACCAGACCGTAGCCTGGTGCGTGCGACTTGCATGCATTAAGCACGCCGCCAGCGTTCGTCCTGAGCCAGGATCAAACTCTGCGTTGAATTGTGGAACTCCCGACTGTTACGCCGGGTGCATCCTGAACTCGCTTGACGTTTTTATAAACCCACACATATATGCTGATACACTTCAGTTTTTAAAGTACAGGTGCGCTCTTGACAACAACGCTATCGGTTCTACATTGCCTGTCATCTGCGCCGTGGTGCGTAACGTGTAATCGCTAAGCACAAGATGGGATTATAGCACCAGACCCCCGACCTGTCAACCCCCCAAAATCAAAAAACCCCCAAAAAACGCGGCAAATCAGGGTATTTTGTCGCGCTCAAAGACCACTAGAAAGCGGTAAAACGCTTTTTTGAAATTCGCAAAAAATTCGTCAAAATTGCCCGCCCCACTTGCCAGCAGCGCTCGTCTGAGGCATAATACATGCCTCGTAAGAACAGTCATAGACCGAACTGGTGTTTCAGGAGTGGAGGAGGAGCAGTGACTGAACATAAACTCTGGGGCGGACGCTTTGCAACCCCGACCACGGCCGATATGGCCGCCTTCAACGACAGCCTGCCCTTTGACCAGCGACTGGCCGACGCCGACATCCGCGGCAGCATCGCCTGGGCCGCCGCCCTCGCCACCGCCGGGCTCATCACCCCCGACGAACGCGATACCCTGACACACGGGCTGGAACAGGTGCGCCGCGAATTTGCCGACCAGTGCTTTACCACACAGTCGGGCGATGAAGATATTCATACCGCGGTGGAGCGCCGCCTGCACGAACTGGTTGGCGCAGTCGCCCTCAAACTCCATACCGGCCGCTCGCGCAATGACCAGGTAGCCACCGATATTCGCCTCTACTGCCGCGACGCGCTCCACACGCTCAGCGCCCAACTCAAACAGGTACAGCAAGCACTCCTTTTGCAAGCCGAAGCCCACACCCACACGCTCATGCCCGGCTATACCCACCTGCAACGCGCCCAACCCATCACCTTTGCCCACTGGTGCCTGGCCTACGTCGAAATGATTGCGCGTGACCGCAGCCGCCTGCACGACACCCACACCCGCACAAACACCCTGCCGCTCGGATCGGGGGCCCTGGCCGGCAACAGCATCGGCGTACCCCGCCAGCACCTTGCCGCGGCCCTCGGCTTCGACACCCTGGCGACCAACGCGCTCGACGCCGTATCAGACCGCGACTTTGCCGCCGAACTGCTGTTCAATGCCGCGCTTATTGGCATACACCTCAGCCGCCTGGCCGAAGATATTATCATCTACAGCAGCGCCGAATACGGCTTTCTGGAACTCTCCGACGCCTATAGCACCGGCTCAAGCCTGATGCCACAAAAGAAAAATCCCGACAGTATGGAACTGCTGCGCGGCAAAAGTGGCCGCCTCACCGGCAATCTGGTCGCCCTGCTCACCGTCCTGAAAGGATTACCCCTGGCCTACAACAAAGACATGCAGGAGGACAAGGAACCAGTCTTTGACAGCATAGACACGCTCAAACTCGCCCTGCCCGTCGCCGCCGCCGCCATCGCCACCATGCGCCCCAACCCCACCCGTATGGCCGCCGCGCTTGACGATGCCATGCTCGCCACCGACCTGGCCGACGAACTGGTGCGCCGTGGCGTTCCCTTCCGCGAGGCCCACGCCAAAGTGGGCCACCTGGTACGCCGCGCCCTCGAACAAGGCGGCACCCTCCAGCAACTCCCGTTGGAAGCCTATCGCGCCGTCCACCCCGACCTTGACGAAACCATCTTTCGCCTGTTTGACTTTGCCCACAGCGTCGCCCGCAAAGACAGCATCGGCGGCACCGCCCCAGAGCGCACCGCCGAACAAATAGCCCATTGGAAACAACAGCTTAGCGAGGAGGTTTAGCCCATGTTGAATACAAATATCTCTCTCTACAACCCACCTTCCGAACTCCCAACCCTGCCCATAGCCCCCGACGCCGCCATCGCCACCCGCCGGGCCTGTATGCAAGACGTTCCCCGCCTGTACACCATGATCAACCACTACGCCGCCCGCGATGATATGCTGCCACGTTCGCTCGACTATCTCTACAACCGCCTGCGCGAATTTTACGTCGCCGAAGCCGGCGGCGAAGTGATTGGCTGTGCCGGGCTGAAAATTATCTGGGAGAATCTGGCCGAGGTCGTCAGTGTCGTGGTTCACCCCGACGTGCAGGGACGCGCGGTGGGGCGCACACTGGTTGAAACATTGTTTGTTGAAGCCGTCGAACTGGGCATTACCACTATTTACACCTTTACGCTTCAGCCAGTCTTCTTTAGCCGGCTTGGGTTCCGCGAAGTCCCGCGGCTCTCCATGCCCCACAAAATCTGGCAGGAGTGCAACATGTGCCCCAAACAGCATCGCTGCGATGAGATAACGATGATGCGCGAAGTGTCATAAGCGCGGCGGAAAGTGGGTCATTAGCGGTATAATAAAGCGAGAAGAATCGCCCAATGCTCTATGGGATAACAGAGTGACAACGACAACAAACATGTTTGACAGTCCGTGGAAAGAAGCGATTGAAGGGTACTTTGAGGATTTTGTTGCCTTCTTCTTTCCCCATATCCATGCCGAGATAGACTGGTCGCGGGGCTATACCTTTCTGGAAACAGAGCTTCAGCAGATTACCCGCGACTCTGAACTGGGCCGGCGACTGGCCGACAAGCTCGTACAGGTGTATACCAAACAGGGCAAAGCGGCCTGGGTGTTTGTTCACATTGAGGTGCAAGCACAAGAAGAAACCACCTTTGAGTATCGAATGTACATTTACAATACCCGCATTTTTGATCACTATGAGCAGGAAGTTATCAGTCTTGCTATTCTGGGTGACGAGAATCCGCACTGGCGACCGGGGACATACCACCGAGGACAATGGGGCTGTAACCTTACCTTTGCTTTTCCATCGGTGAAGTTACTTGATTATCGTGAGCGATGGGAGGAATTGGAGCAGAGCCGTAACCCGTTCGCCACCATCGTGATGGCCCATTTGAAAGCGCAGGAAACACGCCACGATCCACAACAGCGGGGGCAGTGGAAGTTTCTGCTCGTGCGGCGGCTCTACGAGTTGGGCTATGATCGCCAGCAGATTCTTAACCTGTTTCGGGTAATAGACTGGTTGATGGGGTTGCCGAAGGAGGAAGAGGTGCGGTTTCGACAAGAATTAAAGACCTATGAGGAGGCACACAAAATGCCGTATGTGACCAGTATTGAGCGCATGGGCCGCGAAGAGGGCTTGCAGAAGGGCATTGAGCAAGGCTTGCAGCAAGGCTTGTTAGAAGGTATTGCGCTGGCCCTGGAATTGAAGTATGGCGCGGAGCACCCGCTGCTGCCGCGGGTGTTAGAGGAACTGCGCCAGCACGCAGATGTGGAACGGTTGCAGGCCATCCAGAGGGCTATCCGCACTGTGCCGACGCTAGAGGCCTTGTGGGAAGAATATGCCCCCGACGCGACAGCATCGGAAACGTAGCGCAAACCAGCGAGGCGCGACCGTGCAGCAGCGCAAGCCAACGGAGCAAGACGCGACCATGTGGGCACCACACCCCCCCC
>DAOTUK010000121.1:0-18119 GCA_034437375.1 Chloroflexaceae bacterium
GGGGGGGGGGTGCAGCTTTTTGGGGCTCTTCTTCGGCTACAAACTCATTGAGGCGAAAATTCACTGGTTCCTCCTTCCTTTTGGGTGGGTTGGATGGGTTGGTAGAACAGGTTGTTGTTTTCTTTATTATAGTCGTTTGGCAGATAGTTGGCAATAGGATGTTGGCGGTTGGCGGTTGGCGGTTAGCGGTGGCGGGTGACATCGTGTCGGGCGCAGTAGGGGGCGATGGGACACCCACTACAGCGCGGCGAGGTGGGGTGGCACACGTGCTGGCCAAGCGTGACCAGCAGGCGGTTTATCGGCTTCCAATAGCGGGTTGGCAATTGTTCGCGCAGGGCCATCTCGGTCTGAAGCGGGGTCTGGGTCTGTACATAATTCCAGCGGTTGCAAATGCGATGTACATGGGTATCTACGCAAATGCCGGGCTTGTTATACGCATTCGTCAGGATAAGGTTGGCCGTTTTGCGCCCAATGCCCGGCAACGCGACAAGCGCTTCCAGCGTATCGGGCACCTCACTAGCATACTGCGTTATCAACTCGCGGCTAAGCGCCAGAATAGACCGCGCTTTGGTACGGTAAAACCCGATAGGGTATATGCGCTCCGCCAGTTCCTCCTCCGTCAGTTGCACCATCGCCTGGGGCGTACTGGCCGTTGCAAACAGACGCGGGGCCACCTGCGCCGTCAACGTATCTTTCGTGCGCTGGCTCAAGACCGTGGCAACGAGAATCTGGTAGGGCGTCTTTTGCTCCTCGTCCATAGCGTCTATCAGCGGGGTTGGGTAGCGGGCCATCTCGCGCTCCAAAATGGCCATAACCGTCGCTATGTCGAACGATTCCGCCGGCTTGCGTTCTGTCGCCATAGGTGGCTCTGCTCCGGCTGGCTACGGGTTAGGCTCGTCGTCGGGTTGCTGCTCACCGGGCGCAAAGGTCGGGCGCATGCGGCGGATCATCTGCGTTTCGCGCTGTTCAGCCCACTGCACAATATTTTGCCGCAGTCCGCGGTCGAGCAACCCCCCGATGCCGCCCTGGAGCCCAAGCCATTCGCCAGTGGTATGGGCCGTCTGGGCCAGCGTCGAGATAACCTCGTCGGTCGTCACCGGCTCCTGCTCCGGCGGCTTTCGCAAATGCTGCCACGCTTGCTCGATAATATCGGCCAGGCTCAACGATGATTTTGCCATAGCAACTCCTCCTTTCCTGCTTATCTACGGTTTGGGTTTGTCGGCTTTGGGGGCCTGCTGCGGTGGCGGCGTTGCCGGGTCGGGGTGGTGAATGGGAATAGGCGTCTCCTCCGTATCCGCTGCGGGCGCGGCCGGCTTTTTGACGGTGGTATATTTCAGTACCGCCGGGCCCGTCCGAATGCCCAGGCGTTTGAGAATACGGCCAAAGACATACCCGGTTTCATAGGTTATCGTCTGGACATCATCCCGATCAAGCCCCCATAACCCCTTCTCGCCCACAAGAAAGCTAATCTTCTCGATAGCATCCTTGGAATGGCGCTCGCCCGATGGCGTAGACTGGTGTGCTTTGGATGGTTGCGGCTCCGGCGGCGTCTGGCCGGGTGTCCCCGCGTCGGGCGCGGGCGGTTCTGGCGGCGTCTGGTCGGGTTGTCCCGCGTCGGGCGCGGGCGGCTCTGGCGGCATCTGGCGTGTTTCGGGTGGTTGCGATTCCGTCATACTTGTACCTCTCCTTCTTACTCTCGCTTGCTGTTCCGGCTTATAGTTCCAAACCCATAGAAATCTATGGAAATGTTTATGCGGCAAGCCGCAACGGGTGAACTACGCACCCTCTACTCCCCTGCGCGAACGCATCAGGAGCTACTTTTCGGATCATGTTGTATGCACCATTCACGTCGGCATTGCTATGCCGTCCATCGGCGGCTCGAAACAATCCCCGATGGACCCGTTTTCCTTTGTACGATGCGTGATGTCCCACTGGCTCATCATCCAGGAAACTACACTTACTGGTATGGCTTTCTTCGGTAACAATGACCTGAAGGCCTCGTAATTCAGCTTTGTATGTCAGCATATGGACAAACCGAGCATGGGGGATGGACACAAACGTCTGGTTGTTTCGTTTCCCAATCGCTACCCGCTGTTTCCATCCGTCGTTTTTGCCAATGACGAGCGTTCCGATGCCTTCCTGTACGAGCAAATCAATGATGTGCTTGCTGGCAACGTGGAGTTCGTGGTCAATCCGACGATTGCGTTTGTCCGTCAGACGGTCAAGCCGATGGGTCGTGAACCGCGTATCCTCAAACGCCGCTTGTATTTCCGCTCGTCGCTTATTGTAGAACTGGTTGATGGCTTTCAGGGGACGACCATGAACAATCACGGGAACAAACCCCGCTTTGTTTGAAGCTATCGTCGCCAGATTGTTGATGCCCAGGTCTACCCCTGCGACAAGCATCGGGTCAACGTCGGCAGGGTCGGGGGCTTTTTCGTACACCACTTCGATCATGTAGTGCGTTTTCTTGGGGACAATCCGCACCTGGTCTGCGGTGGTTTGTCGCGTTCGGATACGAACACCCAGTCCAGACGGATGAATCCATCCCTGCCGTAGCGCAGAGCGACTGATTGCTTGATCCGTGTACACCAACACAAACCGTCCGCGTTGCTTGTCCAGATACTGCGGCAGTCCTGGACGCCCCAGGAACTTCTCTGGATGCCGGCTCCATTCCCGCCGGGCCATAAGGAATCCCCGCCAATTTTTCTGAAGCGTTTTGAGGACCTGCTGCGACACTTTGCGCGGCAAATCCTGATAGGCCGGCAGGTGTTTTGCCTGATGGTAGAGCGTTTCGTAGGAAAGTACCTGCTCGCCCTCGAAGATATACGCCTGTCGCATCAGGTAATTGGCGGCGTTGTATAGGTTTTTGGCCGCAAATGCGGCGTGATCAATGGCTGCAAAACGTGGGTCAGTTCGCTTGATAACGTGTCGTTCAGTCAGTTGCATGGCCGTTCCCGTTCACTTCAAGTTCAGCAACAATCTTCTCCGTCTTGCGTTTGGCGTGTCGCTGTCCATAGAGTCGCGCACAAAATGAGTAGATGATGCTGGCCAAATCAGCCAGCAAGTCTTCTGTTTCGTTGTCAGACTGATTGACCACTTCAATCAATCGTCCTTGTCCCCGCAAAAGGGTTTCGATGTACCGAAAACCAAATCGTGTCAGACAGTCTTTGTGTTCGACCACAATGAGGGATATGGTGGTATCTTCCAGGAGTGCGAGCAGTTTGGGACGACTATCATTGATTCCCGAACCGACCTCTTTGACTACTTTTTGCACTTGATAGCCCTTTGCAACACAGTACGCAACCAGTCGCTCCGCCTGAGAATCCAGATTGGGCTTGTTTTCAGCAGCAGAAACACGGGTATAGATAGCAACCCGTTTCCCGTGTTCGGTGGGGGTTGTGTCGTCCTCTGTGATAATGATAGTGCCGGTGTCCAGTTGATAGCCAGAGAGTTTCCCTGCTTTCCACCAGAGCCATGCGGTTTTATAGGTGACTCCCATTTTCTTGGCATATTCGTGTAATCTCATAAGAGAAGCATACCATAAAAAACCACAAATTTTAATGAATTTCTACAAACCAGAACAACGACAAAGATACCAGATTCGGGTGATGACTGCTCCGTACTGCTCAACATCAAACGCATACGTATCACGGAGCATCGCCTCACGCATCACTCGTCACTGGTATTACTCCTGCTCCGATAGGCTTACGATGCGTACCCGTGTCCAATCCGGGGCAATAATATCAAGGGGCGTATAGACCAGGCCATGGACAGTGGGGCGCAAAAGAATGTTGACCTGTGGGTTGTAGAGCGGCAACCACCCCACCTCATCCAGCGCAATCTGCTCAGCCTGGTTATACAGCTTGAGGCGTTGCGATTGCTGTTCATACGCGCCCATCCGGTCGGCCTGATCAACCAGTTCATCAAATTGCGCGTTCGACCAGTGGCCATTATTGTTGGGCAGATCGGTACGGAGCTGTTGCGAAAGAAAATTCTGCGGGTCGGGGTAGTCGGCCCCCCAGATGCTCAGATACATAAACAAGCCCTGGTCTGGCTCGTAATAGGTTTCATCCAGACGCTGGCTAAACATTTTCAGATCAAGCGGTTCAAGCGTAATATCCACCCCAAGAATATCGTACCAGGTTTGTTTCAGCGACTCGGCCACCAGCGCGTTGTCGCCCTCCTCCCCATACGCGAGGGTGAGGGGGGGCAAATCATTGCCCGTCAGATAGCCGGCCAACTTGAGCGCCGCACGGGCTCCCTGCGGGTCAAACGTCTGGCCGCGTATGGGCAATTTTGACCCCATCAGGCCGCGGGGCAGAATGCGCGTGGTGGGCTCGACCGTACCGTTCAAAACCCGTTGGGCAATATCCTGCCGATCTACAGACAGGGCAAACGCCTGGCGCACATTGATATTATCAAAGGGGGGCTTCTCGTTATTAAAGCCAATATAGCGCACTGCCAGCGCAGGCGTCGTCCGATAATCGGGCTGGTTTTCCACCTCGGCTATGCGGGCGGCCGGAATACCGGTCTGCGGATTGCCCATAATATCGAGTTCGCCTTGCTGATAATCCTGGAAAGCCTCTTCGCTGTCGGGGTAAAAGGGCATCATAATCGTATCTATGCCGGGCATTCCGCGCCAGTAGTGGGGGTTAGCCTCTAGCAGGATATACTCGTTATGGTTCCACTCTTTTACCCGAAAGGGCCCCGTTCCCACCGCCTGATCCGTCCAGGTATCGCCCTGTTCTTCAATACGGTGGCGCGGCACAACCATGGTTGTAGGCGAGCCAAGCAACGAAAGGAAATAGGCCAGGGGTTCATCCAATTGAATTTCTAGCGTATGGTCATCAAGGGCTTGCAGTCCACTGGCCGTGTCGGACTGCCCCTCTATCACCGCGGAAGCGCCGACAATATGTTTCAAGAGGTCGGGAGCCGAAAAGCCCCCCGTATGGGGCATCAATGAACGATTGATAGAATACACAAAGTCGTGGGCTGTAACGGGGGTTCCGTCACCAAACTTCAGGTCGGGGCGAATAGTAAAGGTATACGTCTTGCCGTCGTCGCTCACATCCCAATACTCGGCGGCATCTGGTTGAATAGCCAGTTCCTCATCCAGACGCACCAGGCCGCTAAACACCAGGCGCATCACCGTAATAGATTGTTGCTCGTCGGCCAGGGCCGGGTCAAGGTTGCTCAGATCCTGAATACCGTCTATGCTCCAACGCAGTTGTCCGCCTCTCGGCGTATCGCTCGTGTCGGGGGGCGTCGTCGTTTGTGTACAGGCGGCGGTTGTCAGAACAAGGAACACCACAAGCGTCAACACAATATACGAGATACCAGATTTCATGGGTTCTATTCCTCTGGTGGAATTTGCAATCCAAAGGTTGTGGCCAGATGGGCCAGGGTTTGCTGGGCCGCGGCAATATCGCGTTGTTCGTGGGCCGCAGTCAGCGTATCATGTACCAGCGTATGCAATACCGTCAGGGCCAGGGGGGTATTCAGATTGTCGTTGAGCGCGTCGGTAAAGGCGTCGCGGGCGCGGGTGGCATCCAGGGGCGTCTGGGGCCCGCCCGTTGTCGTGAGGGCGTTGGTCAATTGGGCTACGAGCGTCTCCGTCTGGTTTACTGCGTCGGGCACATAATCAAAATCGTTCTGGTAGGGTTGGCTCAGCAAATACCAACGCAGCGCGTTGGGGGTATGCCGTTCGAGCGCTTGATGGGCAAATACCAGATTGCCAAGCGATTTGCTCATTTTCTGGCCATGGAGCGACACCATACCCGTATGCAACCAGAAGCGCGAGAAGGGTTTTTTACCGGTGACGGGCTCGGTCTGGGCTATTTCGCAGGCATGGTGGGGAAAGATAAGGTCATTCCCGCCACCATGAATATCTATCTGGTCGCCCAGATAGCGGGTCGCCATCGCGCTACATTCAATATGCCAACCGGGGCGGCCCATCCCCCAGGGACTCTCCCAGATCGGATCGCCGGGGTTGCCCGTCTGCCAGAGCACAAAATCAAGCGGATCGCGCTTGCGGGGGTCGTTGGGGTTATTGCCGCGCTGGTTGGCCGTCGCCAGCAATTGATCATAGCCCATACGCGCTATCTCGCCAAAGGTCGGGTCGCTGGTAATATCAAAATAAACATTTCCGTCGGCAACGTATGCGTGGCCCAGGGCTATCAACTGTTCAATGATGGGAAGCATAGTCGTAATTTCTTCGCTGGCTCTGGGGAAGTAGTCCGGGCGCGTCATATTGAGCGCGTCGCAATCATCTACAAAGCGTTGCGTTTCGCGGCTGGCCAGGTCTTGCCAGGCGATATTATCGCGTTGGGCCCGTTCAAACAGGGGGTCGTCTACATCCGTCACATTTTGACAATAGCGAATAGTTGCCCCCTGGGCCCGAAGATGGCGCATCAACGTATCGAAAATAAGGTAGGTACGGGCATGCCCCACATGCGTGGTATCGTAGGGGGTGACGCCACAAACATAGATGGTCACAGGCCGATCGGTTGGAATAGCGAAGGGCTCGTTCCGGTTGGTAAAGGTGTTGTACAGTTGCACAAATTCTCCTTGATTTGGCTTTGGTTCCGGGTTCTAGTTTAACATAGGTTGTGAGGTTGAGACGATGGTACGTTCCAGATTCCAGGTTCCCTGTTCGGTGCAGGTTGGATAGACGGCCAGCAAGGTAATGTCGTCGTGTTGATCGGTTTCGCCAATGAAATGCTGTACATCATTGAGAATAATCTCTATCAGTTGTTGGGCGGTATGGATGTGATGGGCCGTGTTCAGCAAATGTTCGAGCCGTTCAAAGCCATAAATCTCGCCATGCTCGTTGTGCGCTTCGACAACACCATCACTGGTGAAGAGCACCATATCACCGGGTTGCAACGGAATAGTCACATCCGTATAGAGCGCGTTGGGCATCGCCCCGATGGGCATACCGCCAATCTCAATCAACTCGCTATGGTTGGTGGATGACCCATGGTTATTACCACCAACTCGGCGGATAAGCATAGGCGCGATCATTCCTGCGTTCGCCACCGTCATGGTATGGTTGTGCTGGTCGAAGATGGCATAGAGCAGCGCGGCGTTCATATTGTTGGCATGCATACGGGGGCGCAAGAGCCGGTTCAACGTCGTCAACACATCGGCCGGGGTTGCCGTCTGCCGCGCCTGTGATTCTACCATGCTGCTGGTGAGCGCCATCATCAACGCGGCCCCAACCCCCTTGCCAGAGATGTCCCCGACCGAAATAGCCGCGTTGCCATTGGGCAAGGCAATATAAGAATAAAAATCGCCGCCCACCTCGTAGGCCGGTATGGAAATAGCATAAACGGTGAGCATATCATGGCTCCAGGGCGGCTGCGAGGGCAGCAACCCCATCTGGATGTCGCGGGCCAGATAGAGCCCTTCGCGCAGGCGGTCATTTTGCTCTTCAATTTCCGAGAGACTTTCCTGAAGTTGTCCCGCCATATGGTTAAAGGTATGCGCCAGTTGGCCCATCTCGTCCACACCGGTCACGCGAATACGATGCTGAAGGTGGCCATCGCCAATGGCTACCGCCCCTTCGCGCAGGGCATTCAGCGGGCGCAAAATATTTTGCGACAGCAGCAGCGCCACCCCAAGCGACAGCAACCCGACCACCGCGACCAGAATGCCAAGCAACAACCCGGTCTGCCACACATTCGCAAACGCAATATTCAAAGGTTGCTCTACCACCACAGACCAGGTACCGGGCGTAATCGGCGCAATAATAGATAACACCGCCTGATCGTTGCCATCGGTATAAATCATCACCCGGTTATTATCGCGGTGGTATTGCACATCTTCTTCATCCATCTCTATCAAGTTGGCAATATCCGGGGGAGGATTCCAGCCGGGCGTGCTGCTTTCGAGAATAATGGTATGCTGCTGGTTAATGAGATAGGCTGTACTAGCCGAGTCTTTGCTCAGAATGCGGAGCGACATGGCAATCGGGGTTGCGCTTATTTCTGCGTGGATAGCGCCAATAATACGGCGGGTCTCGTCGCGCAACGGCAGCGCAATGGTAAAAATAGGTTGCCCCTCCTCCGTCTGGTAAATGTCGCTGCGGTTGCCCTGGCCTTGCAACGCGCGGAGGATCATAGGGTCGTCGGTACGGCGAATATAGGTATCCGGCGGATAGGTACGCTCCAGCGATACATGCGTTATTTGATTGCGATTGATCGTATAAATAGAAACCGCGCGCAGGTTGGGATAATGCACATTGATCAACTCGCGCAGGGCGTTGTTGCGCTGATCGCGGAAGGTATCGGGTTGTAGCCGATGGCCAATACCAAGCAGTTGCGTTTCTATAGTCGTAATATAATCGGAAATTTCGCGCACCGCCTGCGATGTAAGCGTCACCTGTTCTTTGTACACCGTCTCCTGTTGGGTACGAAAATTCAGGTAGATCAGCAAAGTACCCACCAGAATGAGCGGGAGGGTTGACGAAATGAGATATGTCCAGCGCATACGCACACTGATGCTGCGCCGGGGCCGCATGGGCTGCGCGTGCGGGGGAGATGGGGACGGCTTGTTGGTTTTGCGAAAGAGTCGCTGAACCATTGGCTCCTCTGCATTCTCAGCAGATGTATGGGCAATAGGGTGCAAAAAATTGGGCGTACGCCTGTCTATTATACCAATTATACCATGGGGGTAGCGCAACAGGGGTGGAGGTGTGGTGAGGATGCGGGGAATTTTAAGGACGGAAAGGGGGAAACGCATAAGCCGGAGGAACAATCCTCCGGCTTATGCGCTGTTGACGTACGAATACGAGTTTTTCGGTTTCATACGGTTACTATCTATAACTATCAGGCAACAAGCTCAACGCTGCCGACGGGCTCGGCCGTGGCCGGGGCGCTGGTTGTCTGGGCGTGGCGGGCCGCGCGGCGCAGACGACTATCCATAACGGCGCGTACATCATCGGTGGTTGTGCCGGCAAGTGCCGCGGCATTGGTAAGCGAACGGTGCGACGGGTCTATATTGTGCAAGCGCAACGTATGACCCGCGCCTGGTACCTGTTGCAAATAGGTGTCAACTCTCTTTTGATCCATAACGTGCATTTTCATACGATACCTCCTCATGTCTTTGCTACTCCACTGTGCTCATCTCGGTTGCCCAATTGCCTCCGAAGTGAGGGCTCCTGCTCCGTTGCAGGTGTTCTGGTTAGTATAGTAGCACGCCCATTGGACAATTTCAACAAAAAGTAGGGGTTTCTTTTTGTACATAATATCCAAACATGCACAGTGCGCCAAAAATCATCGGGGTACAGCCAGACCATGCCCCATTATCGCCTGTACCATCGTCCGGCTACCCAGACGTGGGTTGGTTCAGTGCGTGGGCAATACCGGCCTGCAACGTACTCAACGTAATCATACCGCTCAAGTCGGCCCCAAGGTGGACGAGTGTCTGCGCCATCGCTGGACTAATACCTGTCAGAATTACCCGCGCTCCCAGGAGTTTGACCGCCTGGGCCGTCTGGATGAGCGATTGGGCGACCTGCGTATCTATCGTTTTCACGCCGGTCATATCTACCAGCGCTATCTCGGCCTGGTGGCGGGCGATCCCTTCTAGCAACGTTTCGAGAATCTGTTGGGCGCGGCTCTGGTCAACGGAACCAATCAGGGGTAAGGCAACGATTTTTGGGGCCAGGGGAAGCAAGGGGGCCGAAAGCTCGCGCAGAATAGCCTGTTGGGCCTCTATCGTCTGATATTGCAGCAAAGCGCGTTTCTGCTCCTGCTGTACTTGCTCGGTCATATCGTGGTGGATAGAGGCAATAGCATGGGGCATTCCCCGTTTGTTGTACACCAGGAAGGTGGACACATGCACGGGAAAGGTGCTGCCATCTTTGCGCTCGTGGACAACATTACCTTGCCAGGAGCCATCACGCTGGACATTTTCGAACAGGGCCTGGACCCGCTGGTGGTCGCCCTGGGCCATAGCGGAGATGTGCAACCCAAGCATATCATCATCATAGCCATAGAGCGTATGGAGGGCTTTGTTTGCGTAGGTAATATAGCCGTCAAGACCAGAGGCGAAGATACCTTCGGGGGCGTTATCAAAGAGGGTTTTAAAGATATAGAGTTCTTGTTCTTGTTGCTTACGCTCGGTAATGTCTTTCCAATTACCATAGATGAGGGTTTTACCATCGTGCGTGATGGTATTCAGCGATACTTCGACGGGGAATTGCTGGCCATCTTTGCGCTGGTGCGTCCATTCAAAGCAGACGTGGCCATGCTGAAGAGCAATAGTTATTTTTTCCTGTGCTTTTTCGAGGGAGGGGCGGCCATCGGGTTGGTGGGGCGGGGAAATATTTGTGGGAGTGAGGGAAATATGCTCTTCTTCACTGTAGTAGCCAAGCATCTCGGTGAAGGCGGGGTTATAGGCAATAAATGTGCCTTCGTCAAGCAGGAAGTGGGCGTCGCCAGCGTGTTCAAACAATTGCGTGAAGGTTGGGGTCGAACTGGCGGTGAAGGGGGGGGATATATTCCTACTTTCAATCTCTCTTTGTGTGTTACTGTTCATACTATACCTCTTGCGCTTTTTTGCCCATGGGGAGTATGTTTTAAAGGAACGAGTCTCCGGTAAGTATTGTAGCATGGGTAGGGGGATTTCTGGGGAACAAAACGGGGATATATCAGAGTCATGTTGCAGCCGGGGGGCGGGCGGGCCGCGCTGTTAGCGCACCCCCCACACCGTTACCCGCCCACCGTGCAACACGGCCAGCAACCGCTGCCCGGCATCGAACGCCACATCATCGGCGGGGCCGACCAGCGAGTAGAGCAGTTGCCCATTGCTCAAGCTATACCACGCCACCCCATCGGAGCCGGCCGCTATAGCCATCTGATTGTCGCCGCTAAACACAACCCGGCGGGCCGCGCCTACGATAGCCTGGGCCATAGGCGTTTGCTGGCCCACCGGCCACACCAGCAGCAACCCATCGTCGCGGAGCGCCCCCACCAGTGACCCATCCGGACTGAAGATAATCTGCCGTATGGCGTTATCGGTATTGACCGCATCATACAGGTAGCCACTATCGGTTTTCAACAACTGTACCCGCCCCCCGGCATCCCCCACCGCCAGCAAACTGCCATCCGGGTTAAATTCGAGCGCCGAATATGCGCCCGGCTCGGTGAGGGTGAGCATGCCGCCGGGGGCCGTGGGCACAGTGTCTGTGACGGTCGTGTTATAGCGCAACTGCACCGCGCCGCGCTCGTCAACCCAGGCCACCATACCGCCGGCCGGGTTGTACGCCAGCGGATGCTCGGCTACACTATCGGTACCCTCGAGAATACTCATGCTCCACACTTCGCGCCCGGCGCTTTGCGATACCATATCCCAGGTGGTAATCGCGGCCCCAAAGGCTCCATATTGTTGTACGGTGGCTTCAACCGCCAGGGCGATACCGCCGGGCGCAAAAAACGCGCTATCGGGGTGATGGTTGGCCGACCAACCCCAATCTGCGGGGAACTGGCGTAGCAGCGAGCCATCAACCAGACGCCACAGATCTACGGCCGGGCCAATCCGCGCGGTCGCCAGGGTAAGCCCGTCGGGGTGGAAGGCCACCGCCGAAAACCAGGGCATAGGTAATTTCGTGGGGGTACCGCTGTCCAGGTCTATCAACCAGACCCACCCATCTACCGTCACAAAAACGGCGGTAGATCCATCGCCGCCGCCGCCGCCGAACGTTACCAGATTGGCGGTATGCGCATAGCCTGGATCGGTAAAGAGCGCGTCGGGGTTTTCGTACAGCACGCGCCCATCGTCGGCGCTTATCAGGCGTACCCCAAGCAGCAACCCTTCGCCGCCGCCCCCAATCTGTACCAGCGTATTGGACGACGTGGGCGACGTGCCAGACGTGCTAAATGTCCCGGCCACGGCCAGACTGGTAGAAACGTTGTCACTGGTGATATGCCAACTGCGCAAGCCATCATGGGCCAGCACAAGCAACCGTTGCCCATCGTCGCTAAAGCGCAGGATGGCCCCGCCACTCTCTATATCGCGGGTGTGTACGACATCTAGGTCGGGCACGCGCAAAATCTGGATGCCCTGTTCGTTGGCAATCGCCAGCAAGGGAGCCACCGGGCTAAAGATGGGCGACCACCCCACCATATCGCGCAGGAGCGCCCCATCGCGGCTGCGCCAGACCAGAATGGCCGGCTGGCCCTCCGATTGCGTCTGGATGGTCACAACCAGCGCCCCATCCAGGCTAAAGTCGGGCGAGTGCCCCACCATCATACCCTGGCGCTCGCCGCTCCTGGTATTCCAGAGTATGGTCGTGGTTTCTCCGCTTTCGAGATTGTGGCGTACGGTGGCAATGTATTGTCCGTCGGGGCTAAACGTCGGGCTTTGCCCCTCCAGTACCGCCTGCTGTTGGCCAGAGCTTGTTTGCAGCAAGAGGGTATGGGCGGTGGAGCCAGTGCCCTGGGTCGCCGCTACCTGTTGCCCGTCGGGGCGAAAGACCAGCGTATCTACGCCGCCGTCAATCGCATCAAACCGCACGTGGCGCAGGGTTGCCCGGTCGAACCAGGCGATACCAGCGGAGGTCGCCACGGCCAGCATTGTGCCGGCGGGGGCGACGCGGCCCTGGTGCGGCTTGCCATAGCCTATCTCGCGCTTGACAACCAGGTTGGGGAGCGTTTCGGGGCGGATGGCTTGTTGGGGAAAGGCGGGTATGGCGGTGGGGGGCAGCATCGTGATGGGTATGGGGGTGGGGCGCGTGATAGCCAGCGTGGATGATAGGGTTATCGTCTCGGTTGTACCGTCGGTTGCGGCGGCGGTTTCTTTGACAAAGGGGTTGGTATTGGCGGAAACGGACGTTGGCTTGCTGGTCGCTGCGGCCTGTTGGGTCGGGTTGGGCGTTGGCGTAAAGGTGGGCGTAATGGTAGGTATGGGGGTTACGGTGGGGGGGACAATGTGTTCTGGCAGCGATTTTGCGGTGCGGGTTGCAATCACTTCGGCTCCGGTGAGGCGGCCGCGGTCAAGCTCTTCTTGTACATCGCATCCGACAATAAGCAGCAGCAGCAGCAGCACGCTACCGGCCCATAGGATGGCTTGTGGCCAATGTTTTTTTCGGTCAGGCGTTGTGGTGCCCATAAGAGCACGTATCCTCATTCCCGTACAGTTTTTTCCAGGGGTGCCGCCTGGGTGTACTATTGCCGGCCCATTATACCATGCGGCGGTGGGGGGCGGCGGGTGTGGCTTGCAGGGTTGCCGCGGTGCTGAGAGATTCAAGACCATTGTACTACAGTATGTAGTTGATTATGCCGATAGGGGCCCCTATAATGGGGTTGGCTCGCATTTTCGGGTATGGAATGCGATTTTGTTCAAGCGTAGGTATCCAGGATAGCGAAGGGGGTATGGGTATGGGTATGAATGTCTGGGGTGTTCGTCTGGTTCGTCGTGTGGTCGGGGGCCTGCTGGTGGCGTTGGTGCTGGTGCTGGTCGGGCAACCGTCGGTTGCGTTGGGACAATTGCGCAATGGGGCCAATGGGGTGCGGACGCCGCCGGTGGTGGTCGTACAGCAGGCGATGCCAAATACCAGCGTTGCGCCGGGCGGCGTGGTGACGTATGAAATGTTTGTGAAGAATCAGTCTGGCGATAGCATTGGGAATGTGACCGTTTCGCTTATGTACTATGCCGAAACCGCGGAGGTGGTAGATACCGTTTTTGTGAATCAGCCTGGGGCCACGGTTGTTGCCGGTACGGGGGCGGGGTTGTTGCAGTTTGAGACGGGGCATCTCGAACGGGACGCGGTGTTAAAGGTGGTCGTCAATATGCGCGTGGTGCCGGGGGCTGTGGTGGGTGCGCCAATGACGCACCATCTTACCTACTCGTGGTATGATGGCGGCCAGTATCGGACGGAGCGGAGCAATGGGGTACCGGTGGTGGTGGCAAGCGGCCAGGTGCATCAAGAGGTGTTCCGTTTGCGGGTGACGCCCGGTTTTGAGGGGGAGCCAACGCTGACGCTGTTTGAGAGCGCGGCTATCTTTGGGCCCTTCGAGCCGGTGCAGTTGTGGTACAACACCTCGTCCGGGGAGGTACGCGAGGTGGGTATCGTAAACGCTGATCTTCAGGGGCGGCTAGTCGCTGAGTATGACCAGCGGTATTTGTTTCCGGGCTCCTATTCGATGGTGGCGCGGGGGCTGTGGACAGATTTTACGGCGATAGGGCCTTTTACGGTTGACCAGCGCGCGCCGTAGCACAGCGGGGGGAACAGGGCGCGGGGGACTGGGGAACCGGTACGCAGATGGGCTATGGCTCGTCTGCGTTTGTGTTTGTGGGGTGTGGTATAATATCCGAAATAATGTTCTTTCTTCTGGGAGGTGCTACGATGCAAACGGAACAGTCGGCGGTTGGGTATGTGGTGGTGGCATGTCCGGGCGGGTGGTTGCTGGTGGGGCGCACTGTGCGGGGGGTCTGTACGGTGGGGTTGGGCGAGAGCGAGGCGGCGCTGGTAGCCGACGTTGCGGGCCGGTATACGGGGGCGGTGGCGCGGCCAGACGATGCCGATCTGGTGCGGTGGGCGGGGTTGCTGGTGGCGTTTGTGCGGGGGGAGCAGCGCGATCTGGATGTGCCGCTGGATGTGGCGGGGACGCCGTTTCAGGAGCAGGTGTGGGCGGCGTTGCGGGCTATTCCCTATGGTGAGACGCGCTCGTATGGGGATGTGGCGCGGGCGATGGGGCGGCCGCGGGCGGTGCGGGCGGTGGCCCAGGCGTGCGGGGCTAACCCGGTGCCGCTGGTGGTGCCCTGCCATCGGGTGGTGCGCTCGGATGGGGGGTTGGGCGGCTTTCGCGGGGGCGGCGTGGAGCGCAAGCGGGCGCTGCTGGCGATGGAGGGGGCGGCGACGGCGGGGTAGACCGGGCGTTGTTTCCAACTGTGGTATACTGGCGCGGGAGTGGTTGTGGAGCGCAGGGAGCAAGAGGTATGGTTATTAAGACGCAACTATCGCGGGATCAGTTTATGATGCTGTCCTTCTGGCAGCATATTTCGCGCCAGATGTTTTTCTTTTTTGCGATTACCTGTGGGGCGGTGACTATTTATGTGATGCTCCAGGGCGGGTTGCATCTCTTCCTGGTGGCGTGGATTCCGCTGGTTGTGTACCTGTTTATGGGTCTTGTGAATGTGTTGCGCGAGAGTTCGTTGAAGGATCACCCGGTTTATTTGCCAACGGAGTATACGTTTAGCGAGACGGGGGTGACGATTGCGAATGCGCGGGCGGAGAGTGCGTTACAGTGGGACGATTTTACCGGCTGGAAACGGATGGTGAATTGTTATGTGTTGTTGTTGCCGGCAAGCAAGATGATTGCTATTCCGCAGCCGGCGGTGGCTCCGCACCAGGTTGATCGCTTTGAGAAGATGTTGCACGATTATATTGGGGGGAAGAAGTAGGGGGGGGAGATGGTATGGTATACTTACTGTATGAAGTACAGTTTGTATGGTGATTGGTGATGTAACCTATGAAGGCAACAATACTTCCAGAGGTGGTGCGCTACTTTAGCTTGAACCGTCCATTGCGAGGTGAGCAGTTACAACACTGGTTTGTCGAGCGCGATGAAACCCCTCGCCACAATCTTATGAATATGCTGCGCTATCAGGATGCTACCGATTGTCCGAAGATACTGTTTGCCGGACAGCGCGGCAATGGCAAAAGCACCGAATTGAACAAACTGGCGCAGGAGTTGCAGGATGTCTTTCATGTCGTGAATTTCAGTATTCGCATGGTGCCGGGGCTTGTAGACCTGGAATACGAAGATCTGATGGTGGCTATCTATACCCAGATGATCAAGTATTGCTTTGAAAACAAGTTGTTACAGCCGGCGCTGAGGCAACACATTCAACCAAAACTTGAGAAAATCCATACCTGGTGGCGGCAAGTGGTGAGCGGATTGGATATTGCTGCAACCCAATCGGATGGCGAGATACAGGCGAAACTGAGCTTGTTAATTGGCGAGATTACGGTGAAGATGCAGCACTCGCCCGATGATCGCAAACAGTTGCGGGCCCATGTCCATGAGCAGATGACACAGTTAATAACCGATATGGACTGGATTGTCCAGGAAGCGGAAGCGGTTGCAAGTAAGCGTCTGCTCATTATTATTGAGGATTTGGATAAGGTAGATCTTCAGGCGGCTACACGCATATTCCATGGACATGCAGCCTCGCTCAACCGTCCCACTGCCACTATCATCTACACCTTTCCGGTGGCTCTGCGCTACTCAGCACACTATGGTATTATCCGCGAAAATTTCAATAACCAGGTGTTTACGTTGCATAATATCCACTCGCACCAGCGGAATGAAGATCCCGACTCGCAAGGCATAGCGGCACTTTGCGATATTGTTCGAAAGCGGCTTGAGGAACATTTGATTGATGATGGGACATTGCGGGGCATTGCCTTTTATAGCGGGGGTATCCCGGCTTCACTGGTGTTTCTGGTACGTAGCGCGGCCCTCTACGCGCTCTCGCGTGATCCGCAGGCCAGAAGTATAACCAGAGAGGATGCGGAACGTGCGTTCAAGGACTTGCGCGAACACTTGCTTGTGCCACTCAACGAGCGCGATGTCGAAGTGTTGTACCAGCGCCACCAGGATCACCGTCTTACCAACGACGCCGACGATCAGCAGGTATTGTACAAGGGGGCGCTGGTAGAGTATCGCGGAAAACAGAGTGGAGCCCCCTGGTGCGACGCACACCCCTTGCTCTGGTATCGGCTAAGGCAGGCAGAACGTGACAGAGACGCTTCCCCAACTGAAGATCCCGTCTGATGTGGCATGGGGTAACGACCTGCGCCAACTTGCGCTGCTGCTGGCGTTAGCCGAGGGGGCGTGGGCGGTGGCGCTTTATGAGGATGAGCGCATCCGCCACATGGCTATCGAACATCTGGCGCATGCGCTCGATCCGCGCTCGGTGCATTCCGTCTCGCTGGTGGGCAAGACGCCCGACCCTCTGCTGCTGCTGGATGATGTGGGCGCCAGCGAGGAACACCCGGTTGTCCTGTGTGTTTACCATACCGGTAGTGTCTTGCCGCTGCTGTGTGACTACCTGGAAATGCGGCGTGATGTGATGGCATTTATGCCGCATGGCTTTGTGCTGTGGCTCACCGACTACGAGTACCGTTTCATTATGGAGCGGGCTCCCAATTTCCTCTCGCGCATTAGCGCAACTCTGCACTTCCCTGGTCGAGTGGAGCGCCCGGCCGACAATGATGGTGGGCAGGTCATAGGGGCACTTGCTACACAAAGCATGGCGGGGGATATGGGAACAAGCCACCGTCCCCATCTGGAAGTGCAGAACGAGGATCAGCGCCGCCGCCTGATAGCCTACCATAGCCGCCGTGTGCAGGAACTGTTGCAGGAAACGCCACTCTCCCCCGACACGGCCGCGCTGGTTGCCGAAAGTTGCTACGACCTGGGAAGCCTGCACTATAGCGCCTTGCCCTACCGTTGGGAGAAAGCGGCCAATGCCTACCGCCAGGCCGCAACCTACGCGGAGCAGGGCGGGCGGCCGCTATTGCAGGCCAGTGCGCTGCTCTGGCTTGGCCGGTCCAGTTCTAATAAAAGGCTTTTAGAACTGCCAACCCAGGTTGTACCACCTCCCACTGCGTTACCTGCAAACTCGCGTATCCCTTATAGCTCTAACCCCCTTTTCATTGGGCGTGAGCCTGAACTACTGCGTCTGGCGACCATATTCAAGGGTGAATTGCAAACTAACGACATCGGGCGAATTGTTATCATCACTGGTTTGGGTGGTATTGGTAAAACACAACTTGCTCTTGAATTTGCTCACCGCTATGGACAATATTTTTCTGGCGGGGTTTTCTGGCTATCTTTCGCTGATGCTGCTAATATCCCTGCGGAAGTAACAGCCTGTGGATACGCTCTCAACCTACCCGACTACGAGTTACTTCCCTTTGAAGCACAGATAACACGTGTGCTTCAAGCATGGCAGGAATCCATACCACGCCTGCTGATATTTGATAACTGTGAGGATGAAACCCTACTGTATCAGTGGAGACCCAAAACAGGCGGTTGCCGCATTCTGGTTACAAGCCGCCGCGCCAATTGGGATCCCGCCTTGGGCGTAGATGTGATTCCTCT
>DAOTUK010000122.1:0-33172 GCA_034437375.1 Chloroflexaceae bacterium
ACCAGCACCCCCACCCCCACCGCTACCCCCGATACCGTATCGGTAGCGTTTGCCCAGTCGGTCTACGAAACCAACGAAAGCAATGGAAAAGCTACTATCAAGGTGCTCTTGAGTGACAAGCTCCCCGAAGCTGTTACCGTAGATTACTTCCTGCTTGATGATACCGCGCTGATTGACCAGGACTATAGCGGCAGTGGCGGCACCCTCACCATAGACGCAGAGAAGACCCAGAAAACCTTTTCCGTGCTGATTATTGATGACAAACAGCAAGAATCCAGCGAGACATTGAAACTGGTCTTGAGTAACCCCAAACCGAACCGCGTACGCCTGGGCGAACGAAACAACGCCTTGCTGGTGATTGCAGATGATGATGACGCGGTACCGCCGGGTGGCGATGATGGCGGCGGGAATGATAATGGTGATGATGGCGACAAGAAGACCACCCCACAGGCCAGCGATGATGTCGCGGGGACGGGTATAGGCGACGCCGTAACCATTGATGTGCTGGCAAACGACACCGATGAGGATGATAACCTTGACCCGGAGACGTTGACGATTGTGAGCGACCCGGAGCACGGCACAGCGGAAGTGCGCGAGGGCAAGCTACGGTATACCCCCGATGGTAGCTTTCGCGGCACCGATTCCTTGCGCTACAAGATTTGCGATACCAAAGAGGCGTGCGACTCGGCTACCGTGACAATCTACGTGGGCAATACCGCGCCCGTGGCCGTTGATGATAGCGCCACAACAAAGCAGAATACCGCCGTGACTATCAGTGTGCTGGCCAACGACAGCGATATGGAGAATAACCTTGACACCGACTCGTTGCAGGTGTTGACCAGCCCGAACAAGGGTACTGTCACGGTCAAGACCGACACGGGGGCTATCACCTATGCTCCCAACAGCGACTTCTGGGGCACAGACACTTTTACCTATGAAATATGCGATGTGGTGGGAGCCTGCGATAGGGCCCAGGTTGCGGTAACGGTAGATCCGACGACGCCCGCCGGTGTAACCTTCTCGCCCAATACGTTTAGCGTGAGCGAGCCCAATGGTGCCCAGACGGTGATAGTGTCGCTCAAAACCCAACCCTCTGGCAAGGTTACCTTCAAGCTCGCCAGTTCGGATACCAAGGTCTGCACCGTGTCGCCCGACACGGTAACCCTGGATGCCAGCACCTGGCAGAGCGGCGTTGAAATAACCGTTGCGGCGGTAGATGATGCGATGTCCGATGGCGACCAGACCTGCACCATCGTGACCGAACCCATACAAAGCAGCGACTCGCGCTACAATGGGCTCAACCCCGACGATCTCACCGTGACCGTAAAGGATGACGAGGAAGAGGCCGAGGTTATCGTTAATCCCACAATATTGACGATTGCCGAGCGAAATTCCGATTATTTCACGATAGAGCTTTCAAGCGAACCCACGGCTGATGTCACTATTCAGGTTTCGAGCAAAGACCCGTCTATCTGTACCGTTAAGCCGCCGTCTGTGGTGCTCAATAGCGGCAACTGGTCGGACGGGGCCAGGGTAGGCGTTACGCCCAAAGACAACGACATCGCAGATGGCGACCGCATCTGCCAGATTAACGTGCAGAAGGCCAGCAGCAGCGATGCCAACTTCGATGGTATTGACCCGGCCAATGTGACGGTAACGGTGCAGGATGACGAAAGCCCCGGCGTCGAGATTAGCCCCTCGCACCTTGAGGTAAGCGAACCTTCGGAAAGCAAGAAGTTCAGTGTCAACCTGTTCACCGAACCGGTGGCAAACGTGACCATTCAGTTTATCGCCTCCAATGGGCAGTGTAGCGTATCGCCTGCCTCGTTTACCCTCAATAGCTCCAACTGGAACAGCGCCGGTAATATGATTACCGTGCAGGCGGTGGATGATGATATTGACGACGGGACACAGCCGTGTACGATTATCACCGACCCCATCAAGAGCGCCGACCCGAACTATAACGGAACCGACCCGGCCGATGTCCAGATAACCGTCAATAACGATGACCAGGCCGGCGTCACGATTCAGCCCGACCCCCACGTGATTACCGCCACCGAAGGCGGGGCCGACGCCACGTACACGGTGGTGCTTGATAGCGAACCAACCGGCAATGTGGTCATTACCATTAACAACGATGGGCAGACCATCCCAACCCCCTCTACGCTCACCTTCAAGCCGTCAGACTGGAACACCCCCCAGACCGTCACGGTCAAAGCTGTGGTTGACGGGGTGGATGAGCCGCTGGTACACCAGGGCATCCTGAAGCATGCGGCCAGTGGCGGCGGCTATAGCAAGGTTGCGGTAGATAGCGTCACGGTCAATATTAACGACGCCAACGACCCGCCCGTCAATAGCGTGCCCACGCTCCAAAACGCCATCGAGGATACCGCGCATGTCTTCTCAACCTCAACCAATAACCTCATCTCGGTAGCAGACGACGCCACCGGCGTTATCAAAGTAACCTTGAGCACCACCACCGGCACCTTGACCCTGGACACCGTGACAGGGTTGACCAGCGAGTCGGGCAATGGCACCGGCAAGATAGACATCACTGGCAAGCTCGACTCAATTAACGCGGCCTTGAACGGGATGACCTTTACGCCCACGGAAAACTTTAACGGCTCGGTCACCTTGACAATAGCAACAGATGACCTGGGCGAGACGGGGTACGGCGGGTCGCTCACCGACACCGACACGGTGCAAATAGAGGTGGAGGCCCGCAACGACCCGCCCGTCAATACCGTACCCGGCCCGCAAACGATCAATGAGGATACGCCCTTCACCTTCACGGGGGCGAAGCGTATTTCGGTAAAAGATGTAGACGCCGGCTCTGGCAAGCTCAAGGTTACGCTCACAGCAACCAATGGCACCATCACGGTGGCGTGCGCCCTGTCGCTCGACTCGTGTCTTGGCAATGGGAGCGCCACGGTAACGCTAGAGGGGACGCTGTTGGCGCTCAATTCGACGCTGAATACCTTGCAGTTTAGCCCCACGCCCGACTTTAACGGCGATGCCAGTCTAGAAATCCTCACCGATGACCAGGGACACACCGGCGCGCCCGGCCCACAGAGCGACACCGACACGGTGAGTATTACGGTTGCGGCGGTCAACGACCCGCCCTCCTTCACGAAGGGGGGCGATCAAATGGTGGATGAGGACGCCGGGCCGCAGACGGAGCCCGGGTGGGCCACGAACATTAGCGCCGGCCCGCCGGATGAGAGCGGACAGACCCTCACCTTTGATGTCACCAACGACAACAACGCGCTCTTCTCAGGCCAACCAGCGATTGACGCCACCGGCACTCTGACCTATACCCCGGCAGCCAATATGAATGGGGTTGCCACAGTAACGGTCATCCTGCGCGACAACGGCCCCACCGGCGGGGACAATGAAAACGAGTCGCCCCCGCAGACCTTTACCATTACCGTGAACAGCGTCAACGACCCGCCCTCCTTCAAGAAGGGGGACGATCAAAAAACGGTCAATGAGGACGACGGGCCGCAGACGGTACCCGGGTGGGCCACGAACATTAGCGCCGGCCCGTCGGACGAGAGCGGACAGACCCTCACGTTTGTTGTTACCAATGACAATACCGCGCTCTTCTCGGCCCAACCCACGGTTGACCTGGTGACGGGTGATCTCACCTATACCCCGGCTGACGATATGAATGGAGTTGCCGTTGTGAAGGTCATCCTGCGCGACAACGGCCCCACCGGCGGGGACAATGAAAACGAGTCGCCCCCGCAGACCTTTACCATTACCGTGAACAGCGTCAACGACCCGCCGAGATTTACGCTCGACCCGAACCCGGTTATTGTGCCGATTAACGCGCCATTAACGACCATTGCCGACAAGATAACCGCGGTGGGGGCGGGGCCACTCTCGGCGACCAACGAGAACACGCAAACACTTACCTTTACCCTGACTTATACCATTATCAGCGGCGATCTCAAATTTGATGTTGAGCCAACCATGAGCAATTACCCCTCAACATCGCCTTACCCCAACGGCAACCTGCGCTTTAAGGCCAAAGATTCAACCACCACATCGGTCATTTCTGAAACCTATGGTATTGCTGAAGTAACTGTCTTTGCCCAGGACGATGGCGACACCGACAATGGCGGCGACGACACCTCGCCAACACAAACTTTCCGCATTATCGTCAACACCTCGCCGGAGTTGAGCGGGAGCGCGTCCTTTACCACCAATGAAGATGAAAACTATACGATGAGCGTTACCGATCTGCTCAACGAACCAACGATTACGATTACCGATACGACCGGGCCAGACGAGGGTATTGCCGTAGTGGCCGTGGATAATAGCCACGGAACGTGGCAGTACAATATTGGTGGGGGTTGGAAATCTTTTGGGGCCGTGTCCAATACGAGCGCCCGGCTGCTGGCATCGGATGGCGCGAACACCCGCATACGATTCAGTCCCGCCGATAACTGGAATAGCACGATGGGCACCAACCCCAGTATAGCCTTCCGCGCCTGGGATCAGGCGGTTGGGAACAACGGGGGCGTGTACGATGTGAGCGTTGACCGCAGCACCTATGCCGATGCAAGCGCCTTTAGCGCGGGCACATCTAATGCATTTATCACCGTTGACCCGCTCAACGACGGGCCAGAGTTTACCCTGGGCGGTGAAGTGGCGGTGACTGATGGTGTCGGACTCTGGACAGAGAGTAACTGGATCAGCGCTATTGAACCCGGCCCACCTGATGCTGGCGATGAACTGGCGTCGCAGCAAGTCGTAACCTTTACCCTCCCGTTCTCCGCCACGCTTGGTACGGTTAATTTCCTCCAGGGCCCATACATTGTCTACACGCCCGGCGACGCGACCGCCGACCTGGAATTTGAAGCCGAGCCTGGCTCAGAAGGGGTCGTCACCTTTGAGATTGTCGCCATGGATGATGGGCCCACTGGCGGGGGCAATGTGAACACAACGTCACGGACGTTTACCATTACCGTGAACGAGCCGGAGATCGTGGTATTGGACGGCGGCACAAACATAACCAACGGCGCGTCCACGGTCAACTTTGGCACAACGCCACAGGGTACGCCGGTGGTCAAGACCTTCACGATTAGAAACGACGGCACGCAGGATCTCGATCTGTCGAATTTGCAATTGACGAGCCCCAGTGGTGGCTTTAGCATTGCAAGCGGTTTCGGCACAACCATAGTGGCTCCGGGTAATCAGACGACGTTTGCGATACGGCTTGATGCGGCCGCGCCGGGCGCCTACAATGCCACCGTGTCGTTTGACAACGACGATCCCGACGAGAACCCCTTTAGCTTTGCTATTGTAGGTACTGTGATCGCGCCGGAGATAGAGGTACTGGACGGCGCGACGTCGCTTACCGACGGGGGGTCTACGGTAGCCTTTGGCAGTACACCCGTGGGCACGCCAATTGAAAAGACGTTTACGATAAGGAACACGGGCACGGACGCTCTCACGCTGTCAAATCTGGATGTCACCGCGTCAAGCGGCTTTAGCATTAGTAGCCCCTTCGGCATCACTACCGTGCCAACGGGTGCGGGTAATGAAACGACGTTTGCGATACAGCTTGATGCCACCGCAATGGGCACCTATAGCGCCACCGTCTCGTTTGACAACAGCGACAACGACGAAGACCCGTTTGAATTTATCGTTGAGGGGACGGCCACCGCGCCGGAAATAGCGATTGGGGATGGGAGTACCGACATCAGCAATGGGAGCGTGGTAGACGTTGGCGCTATCGTGAGCGATACAACCCTGCTCAAGACGTTTACGATTACGAACACGGGCAATGTACCATTAACGCTAAGTTCGGCAGTGCTGACGGGTGATAGCGAGTTTACGATGACGATTTCGCCGGCATCCTCGGTTGACGCTGGCAATACCACGACGTTAGCGGTGCAGTTTGCGCCGGCGGGGAGCGCGGCGGCGTTTAGCGCGGTGGTCACTATCACCAACGACGATAGCGACGAAAACCCGTTCATCATCAATCTAGAGGGGGCGGGGACGCCGTAACTGGGCAACCGGATGGGGAATTTCACCACGGAGACACGGAGGCACAGAGATAGCACGGAGGAGGGGGATCACGAGAGGCCGCCCTCTTTCGGGTCAACCACGGCGCTTGCTACGTCTCCGTGGTAAAAGCTAACTCTTCAAGGGGGAGCCGGTCTGGCTCAGGTCATTGTCCAGCCACCGTCTACGGGCAAGGTCTGGCCGGTGATGTACGAGGTGAGCGACGAGGCAAAGAAGATAACCGCCGCGGCCACCTCTTCTGGCCGCCCCGACCGCCGCAGGGCGATGGTGTTTTCGCCCCATCCCCGCAGGGCGGGCGGCAAGAGCTCTAACATATCGGTTTCGACAAAGCCAGGGGCCACAGCGTTGACGGTAATCTGCCAGGAGGCGACTTCGCGGGCCAGCGCACGGGTAAGGCCCAATATGCCCCCCATCGCGGCGCAGAAGCCGGACTGGCCGGGAAAGCCGCTCACCCCATGCAAGCCGGACACGTTGACAATACGGCCATACCGTCGCTGCATCATGGGCCGCAAGACGGCCCGACACATATAGTAGGTGCCGGTCATGTTGGTTTCCAGAACGTCGCGCCACTGCTCCAGGGACAACTCACCGACGGGGGCATAATGCGATATGCCCGCGCAGTTGACCAGGGCATCTATCTGGCCCCACCGCTCCAGCGCCATTTTGATGAGAGCGGACCCATCCGCTTCGACCCGCACATCGGCTTGTTGGGCCAATACCTCCCCGCTCAAGCCATCACACAGGCGCAGCGTTTCGCCCGCCGCGGCGACATTTTCCCGGAAACAAAACAGCACTCGCGCCCCACGTTGCACGAGTGCGACAACGACGGCCCGCCCAACCCCGCGTGACCCGCCTGTCACCACCACCACCTGCCCAGAAAAATCCATTATGGCATCACCCATCCACCATCAACCGTTAATACCTGACCCGTGATATAGGACGACCGAGGCGACACCATAAACCCCACCGCAGCGGCCACTTCGTCCGGATGACCAAAGCGCCCAAGCGCGATGGCGCTTAACGCCCAGTCGCGGAGCGCAGGCGATACCGTGTCTAGCATATCGGTTTCGATATACCCTGGCGCAACCACATTCACTGTCACCCCCTCGCGGGCCACTTCGCGGGCCAGCGCGCGGGTTAAACCAACCAGGCCGGACTTGGCGGCGGCATAGTTCACCTGCCCGATATTGCCCGCCAATCCAGCCAATGAGCCAACGCTCACAATCCGCCCATACCCCCGCTCACACATACGCGGCAAGACGGCCCGGCAACACACAAACACGGCGGTTAAATCGGTTTCGATGACCCGCCGCCACTGTGGTTCGCGCAGGCGCACCAGCGGCGCGTCGTCGGTAATGCCAGCGTTATTCACCAGCACATCTACCCGCCCCCACCGCTCCAGAGTGGCTTGTACCATAGCTACAACGGCGCTTTCGTCGCAGACATCGGCCCCAAAGAGAACCGCCTCGCCGCCATTGGACTCAATCGCCGCGACCACCTCCTGTGCTGCTGCTGCATTTCGGTTGTAGTTGACAACCACCCGCGCACCTTGCTGCGCAAGTTCAAGCGCGATGGCCCGCCCAATACCGCGCGAAGCACCCGTGACGAGAGCCACCTGGCCGTGCAGCACCATTAACAGCTCGCTTCCACAAATGCTCGCACATCGTCTCCCCCCCGCACATTCACCATCTGCACGCCCGGTGCAATCCGCCGGATAAGCCCCGTCAACACTTGCCCCGGCCCAAACTCCACAAAGGTGGTGACGCCCTGGTCTACCATCCAGCGCACCGATTGCACCCACAACACCGGTGAACATACCTGGGATACGAGTTCGTCGCGTATATCCTGCGCGGCGGTTATCGGTTGGCCCGATACGTTGGCAACCAGCGGTACCGCCACATCGGCAATAGTCGCCGCACCAACGGCGGCGGCCATCCCCTCCCGCACGTGGCCCATCAACGGCGAATGAAAGGCCCCACTGACGCGCAGGGGCAACGCTCGCTTGGCGCCCCGCTCGCGCAGTTCGGTACACGCCTGTTCAACGGCGCCGGTATCGCCGCTAATTACTAATTGCCCCGGCGCATTCACATTCGCCACCACTACCGGGCGGCCCACCTGGTCAGACACCGCGCCGCAAACCTCCTCGACCACCTCGGCATCTAGCCCGATGATTGCGGCCATACCGCCCTCATCAGAGGCGGCCATCAGGGTACCACGCTGGCGTACCAGTTGTAGCGCGGTGGCGAAGTCTAGCGCACGGCCCGCGACCAGCGCCGAATACTCGCCCAGACTATGCCCCGCCACGGCCAGCGGCAGCCGGTTTTCAAAGCCCCCCGGCAGCAAGGACTCGACGGCCCGCAACAGCGCAATACTTGTGGTTAATAGGGCTGGCTGTGCATGTTTTGTCGCGGTCAAGGCCTCTTCTGGCCCCTCAAAACATAGCCGCGACACGTTCACATCTAGAACGCTATCGGCTTCGTCAAAGACAGCGCGCGCAGCCGGTATCTCGCTATAGAGATCGCGGCCCATCCCCACTGCTTGCGCTCCCTGCCCTGGAAAAATCCACGCAACCGACATATACTCCCCCTCTCCTCAACCACCAGTTATGTCCAGTAACAGTTATGGGCCCCAACGGACGACGCCCGACCCCCACGAGAGCCCACCCCCAAAGGCGGTCAGCAATACGTGGTCGCCCGCTTCCAGGCGGCCCTGCTCTGCTGCTTCGCACAGGGCTATGGGGATAGACGCCGCCGACGTATTGCCATAGCGGTCAATATTAACAAAGACCCGCTCCATAGATACGCCAAGGCGCTTGGCTAACGCATCAATAATGCGCAAATTTGCCTGGTGGGGCACCACCAGTTTAATCTCGTCAACGGTAATACCCGCCTCTGCAATGGCTTGCTCCGACGATTCGCACATGCCGCGGACGGCATGCTTAAACACTTCCCGCCCATGCATCACGAAGCAATTGCGCCGTTGCTCTAACGATTCGGGGGTCATAGGCTCTCGTGTTCCGCCGGCCTGAATATACATCAGGTCTTCAAACTCACCCGCAGACCCCAGAACCGAGGAAATAAGCCCCCGCCGTTCGTCGCTGGCGTGCAAGACGACGGCACCGGCCCCATCGCCAAACAGAATACAGGTATTGCGATCGCTCCAATCTACAATCTGGCTAAACAGGTCTACCCCAATAAGCAATATGGTCTGGTGCAACCCGCCGCGAATCAAGCCCGTGGCGACGCCCAACCCATAGACGAACCCGCTACACGCGGCCACCACGTCGAAGGCGCCGGCCCTGGGCAAGCCAAGCTCAGATTGAACCCGACATGCGGTAGCCGGAAACAGGCGATCCGGGGTACAGGTCGCCACAATAACCATATCAACAGCTTCAGGGGAAACACCAGCACGCGCAATTGCCGCCCGACCAGCAGCCGCGGCAAGCACCGACGTATGTTCACCAGGGTCAACCAGGCGCCGCTCAACAATACCTGTGCGTGTACGTATCCACTCATCCGACGTTTCAACGAATTGTTCGAGATCCGTATTCGAAACGACACGCTCTGGCAGCGCCATGCCCCACCCACCAATCGCCGCAAAACGTCCCATGCTCACTCCGGGGGCAAAACCTCAACTCTCACAGCCACCACCAACAACCAACCTGCAACCTGCATTACCGCTCAGCCAACCGATCTTTGATTCGCAAGATCTGGCGACTTTGATGTTTGCCATATCGGCCACACGCAAGACATACCCGATGCGCTTGCATACGCTCGCCACAGCTTGGACACTCCACCAGCACCGGTGCTTTCAAGCGCTGGTGCTGCCGACGATTACCGCGATAATGACGAGTGACTTTTTTTCGTGGAACCGCTCCCACAGCTCTACCTCCTTTTTATTGCATACACCTATGCTCTTGCATTACTCTTCCGCAGCAACCCACCCCCGCAAGACGGACAGGCGCCCATCAATGGCCCCATCCTCCGCGTCCCTATCATCATCCGACTCGACAGTGTAACTAACCGGCGAATCGCGCCACGCCTCACAGACCGGGCTGAGGGGCAAGGCTAACAACGAATATTCCCGCACAACTTCCCCCACATCCGCACGGTGCGACGTATCGAGAAAGAGGGGGTCTTCTTCGGTTGGTTTCGGTAGCCCGCCGCCATGCACCACATCAATAACGGAATGAAATTCCTCTTCGGCTTCACCAACGAGCCCAAAATCAAATGATTCGAGCGACCGTACACACACTAACTCCACCACCCCTTGCCAGTCTACCTGGGCAAATACACCGCTCATAGTTCGGGTAAAGCGTACATGGCCCGCGACATCACGGAGCACCAGCGCCTCATCTAACGGTAGCCGACCCTCCGTAAACGTATACGTCCGTTGCGCTCCCACCTCTTCACGCAACAATTGCGCTACATTGAATAATAAAACAGACATCACCCCTCACAACACACCCGCACAGTATACCACACCCCACCGGCCACGCAACCAGCGCTTTACTCCGACAGGGAGTCCAATCCGTTGCGGACACTGGTCAGTACCCCTGACAAGCGCTCTTCGAGATCGCGCAAGACCTGCTGTGCATACTCATCAGCCCCCGCCCGCACGCCGGCCGCTTCCTGCTCGGCTTCGGCTAACAACCGCGTCCGCTCTTCTTCGACCGCAGCCAATAACCCCTGCTCTTCGAGCACCGCCTGTACCCGCGCACGCGCCTCTCCAAGCAAGCGATCTTGCTCTTGCACCACGCGCCGCGCACGCTTCACCTCCTCTGGCACAGCAACCCGCATACGGTCAATGACATCAAGAATACGCTCCTCGTCCACCAGCAAATGGCCACTAAAGGGAATACGCCTTCCTTCAGCCAGTACCTCTTCGAGATCGTCTATTAAGTCATCAAGCTGCTCAATAACCAATCACCTCCCCACCCTGGTTGCTCAACCGCCACGCCCAAATTTTGCATACAATGCGTCAGCGATATGCCTGGGGACAAATTCTCGTATATCTCCGCCAAGCGCGGCTATCTCTCGTACGGCACTGGAACTTAGGAATGTAAATTTCCGATTGGCCATAAAGAAGACGACTTCAACGTCTACGCCAATGGACTGGTTAATTTGCGCCATCTGAAATTCGGTTTGAAAATCGGTCACATCGCGCAACCCACGCACAATAACGCTTGCGCCAATCTCTCGCGCATAGTCCACCGTCAAGCAATTGTATGATACGATGCGCACCCCCGGCAAGCCCTGTACCGACTCTTGCAAGAGCGCCACACGCTCTGCTGCGGAAAAGAGCAATTGCTTGGCCGGGCGATCAAACACCCCGACCACAACCTGCTCAAACAATTGCGATGCCCGCATAACCGTGTCAATGTGGCCGTTTGTTGCGGGATCAAAGCTCCCAGGATATAGCGCAACCGTCATTCCACCCCATCCTCGCCAACCCGCTCATAAATTGAGAAACAACTATCGCCCAACTGCCGCAACCGCAACCGCGTATACCCGCCATAGTCGTCCGCGAGGGGTACTCGTGGCGAGTGTCCTACTACCAGCAAGCTCCCCACCGGGCCCGGCCCAGATGTCGCTAACCGGCCAATCACTGCTTCAATATGGTCATCAGCATACGGCGGGTCCATGATAATTATATCATACGACTCTCGCTCCCGGGCCATGGTTAAGAACCGCCCCACGGGCATACAGACAACCCGCCCCATCTCGCGCAGGCCGGTGCGCTCCAGGTTTTCCCGAATGACGGCGGCCATTGCCCGGCCCCGTTCGACAAAGACGGCCCCCGTTGCTCCCCGCGACAGGCATTCAATGCCCAGGGCCCCCGTACCGGCGTAGAGATCGAGCACATGCCCGCCGCGAAACCCGCCAAAGCCTTCCAGCACAGAGAACAACGATTCTTTGACCCGATCGAGCATTGGTCGCGTACCGTGGCCCACCGGCCCCTGCAACCGACGCCCTTTGGCAATCCCTGTAATAACCCGCATCGCGTTCAGACCAGCAGATTAGCGCTTGGTGTATTGTGGTCGCTTGCGAGCTCGTTTCAAGCCAACCTTCTTGCGCTCCTTGACCCGCGCATCTCTGGTCAACAAGCCTTCACGCTTCAAGACGCCGCGCAATTCCGCGTCGGAATCGAGCAAGGCCCGCGCCACGCCATGCCGCACAGCCCCGGCCTGGCCAGCAACGCCGCCGCCCCGGACTTTCACGCTCACCAGGTACTGCTCCAGCGTTCCCGTCAAGGCTAATGGCCGGCGCACTTCGCGTTGTAAGAGGGAACGATTCCCAAAATACTCTTCTGGCGAGCGTCCATTGACCACAAATTCTCCATTTCCAGGAAATAGCCGCACGCGGGCCACAGCCCCTTTCCGCCGACCGGTTCCTTGAAAATAGCGTACTTCCTCACTCATGCAAAGCTCCCATCAAACACATTGTTACCCGTTACCCATTCTGACGCACTTCATAGACCATCGGTTTCTGCGCTGCATGCGGGTGTTCTGGCCCGGCATAGACGCGCAACTTCCGCAGCATTTTTCGTCCCATCCGGGTCTTTGGCAGCATACCCTTTACGGCCAACCGAATAACCCGGTCTGGATGTTTGGCCATCATTTCTTTAAACGGAATCTCGCGCATTCCCCCCGGATAGCCGGAGTGGCGATAATACATTTTCTGCTCTACTTTGCGCCCGGTCAACATCACCTTGTCGGCATTCACCACGATGACAAAATCGCCCCCATCCATAGATGGCGTAAATGTTGGCTTGTGCTTTCCGCGCAGCAAAAGGGCAATCTGGGTTGCCAGGCGGCCCAATACCTGCCCCTCCGCATCTACGACATACCAATCACGCTGCACATCGGCAGCACGCAACGAAAACGTCCGCATCATACATCCTCCCCATACACAACATCCATCAATATCAACCCGTGGGCCGCAGCAGTTGGCCCCGCCAGGCGTCTATCACACCCCCGCAAAATCTGTTCAATAGCTGCTATGTCCAGGCGTCCGCGTCCAACCAGCAAAACAGTTCCCACAATGGTACGCACCATTCGGCGCAAAAACCCGCTGGCGACCATATCAAACGCCAGCACCGGCCGCCCGGCCATATCTACCCAATCGCACCCCGCGGCAAAGCAGTGTCGCACGGTCGTTGCGCCACCGCTGCCCGCGCTCCCAAACGAGGCAAAATCATGCTCGCCCACCAGTACTTGTAACGCCGCATGCATGGCCGCAATATCAAGCCCGCCCCCCACGTGGGCGACAAAGGAGCGCAACCACGGCACGGGTACATCGCCAACGTCGGCCAGATAGCGGTACCAGCGCCGCCGAGCCCAGAACCGCGCATGAAAGGTCGGTTCTGCTTCCCATACCGCTCCGACGGCCACATCGCGTGGCAACAGGGCGTTTAATCCGCGCTGGAGCGTGGCCAATGGCAGGGCCGAATCGGTACGAACGTTGACCACCTGCCCCTGGGCATGTACGCCGGCATCCGTGCGGCCAGCAAAGGTAAAGCGGCGCTGTTCGCTGGTCAACCGCTGCCACCCCTCTTCGACCACCCCTTGTACCGAGCGTCCCTGCGCCTGCCATTGCGACCCGACAAACCCGGAGCCGTCGTAGGCCAGGCGCAACGCCACGTTTCGCACGATACACCTATTCCGATTGCAGCACCAGTTCGAGCACCGCCATCTCAGCACCATCGCCTTTGCGGGGCCCGATGCGCGTAATGCGGGTATAGCCCCCATTGCGCGACCCAAACTCCTGGGGCGCAAAGGTAAACAATTGGCGCATGGCTACTTTGCTATTCAACTTCGACAAGGCCATCCGGCGCGCGTGGGGGGTATCCTCCCGCGCTACCGAGAGCAACCGCTCCATCACCGGTTGGACGGCCCGCGCCTTTGGCAACGTTGTGGTAATGCGCCGATGCTCAATCAGCGATACCATCAAATTTCGATACAATGCTTTCCGATGTTCAAACGAACGCCCTAACTTTTTCCCGGCTCTTCGATGCCTCATATCTCACTCCTCACCACAACAAACCCAGACCACACCCCACTACGACCCATCTTGTTGCAACGGACTGCGTGGAATATACCCCCGCTCCACGAGCCGATCACAAATTTCAACCATAGATTTTTGCCCCAGATTGCGCACCGATAACAAGGCTTTCTCATCCATTTGCAATACCTGCCCTACCTTGGTAATATCGGCCCGTTTCAAACAATTGTACGTGCGCGTCGAAAGGTCAAGCTCCTCGATAGGCGTATCGTACACATCGGGCGGCACAGCCAACCCACTGGGTACATCTGGAACAACCGGCTCCATCGTCAAGCGGTTAAAATCAGCAATAGTTTGATAATATTGCACCAGCACTTGCGCCGCATGGCTCAAGGCATCGCCCGGTTTCACAGTTCCATCCGTCCAGACCTCAAGCAACAACCGGTCAAAGTCGGTAGCCTGACCAATGCGTGTATTTTCGACCACATAGTTGACCCGCGGAATGGGCGTAAAGATTGCATCAATGGGAATTTCACCAATCGGCAAGACATCGCGTTGTTCAGCCGAGATATACCCGCGTCCGCGCTCTACCGTCAACTCCATATCCAACCGGGCATCGTCGGAGTCGAGCAAACAAATATAGTGCTCTTCGTTCGAAAGCTCCACATTACTGGGCAACTCAATATCGCCGGCCCGCACAACACAGCGCCCCTGCTTCGACAGGTACAATTTCAATGGACGCTCGGCGTATGACCGCAACCGAATGCCTTTTACATTCAGCACAACCTCGGTCATATCCTCTTTGACGCCTTCTATGGTCGAAAACTCATGAAACACCCCATCTACTTTTATTTTGGTTACAGCCGAGCCTGGAATAGACGAGAGCAAGACCCGCCGCAGTGCATTTCCAAGCGTGTGACCATAGCCCGGATCAAGCGGCTCAATCTTAAATCGGCCATAGTTCAACGCCGCCTGAACCACCTCAATCTTCGGCATCGCAATATCAAGCACAGACCGCCCCCTCACTTCCTACCGACTATAAAATTCGACGATCAACTGCTCATTTATATCGCGCTCCGCATCCTCCCGACGCGGCAACGCCACCATCTCCCCTGACAATCCTTCAATATCCAGCCGCAACCATTCTGGGATAGGAGCACGCCCCAGGTCTCCACTATCCACGAGATTTCGAAAATAGGTTCGTTTTCTACTCTGCTCACGCACGGCAACCACGTGCCCAATCCGCACAGTAAACGACGGAATATTGGTTCGGCGGCCATCCACCGTCACATGCCCATGCGACACAAGCTGACGCGCCTGGGCCCGCGTGTCGGCCAACCCAAGCCGATAGACCACATTATCCAGTCGGCGCTCTAACAGGCTTAATAAATTTTCGCCTGTCACACCGCTTTGCCGCGACGCATGCTCAAACAGGCGGTGAAACTGGCGCTCTAACACCCCATACATATGCCGCGCTTTTTGCTTTTCGGTCAACTGCAAGCCATAATCAGAAATCTGGCGGCGACGACGACCACCCTGCTGCCCCGGAGGAAACGGACGTTTGCTCAACACCCGCTGCCCTTTTTCGGTAATACCAACCCCCAGACGGCGGCTTACTTTTCCAACTGGTCCACGATACCGAGCCATCAACACCCCTCCTACACAACAAACCTGGACCCAACGATTTTCTTATACCCGACGACGCTTTGGCGGACGACAACCATTATGGGGTAAGGGGGTAACATCAGTAATAGAATTTACCGTCAACCCGGCCCCTTGCAGCGACCGAATAGCCGCCTCGCGGCCCGAGCCTGGCCCTTTCACAAACACATCCACCGAACGCATCCCATTATCCATCGCCTTGCGTGCGGCACTATCGGCCGCAACCTGCGCCGCATAGGGTGTACTCTTGCGCGAACCCTTGAAACCAGATTGGCCCGCGCTTGACCAGCACACCACCGCTCCCTGCGGATCGGTAATCGTGACGATGGTATTATTAAACGTGCTTTGAATATGGGCATGACCACGCGGAATATTCTTTCGCTCACGCCGCCGTCCACGCTGCTGTCGTTTACCCTTCTGTACCTTCTGAGGCATCCTCTTACACTCCTACACTACACCACCAGAATAAACCCTATTTCTTGGTCTTCTTCTTAATCCCAATCGCTTGACCACGCCGTCCACGCCGCGTCCGCGCGTTTGTCCGCGTCCGCTGTCCCCGCAAAGGCATCCCCTTACGATGACGCAACCCGCGATAACAGCCAATATCCATCAAGCGCTTGATATTCATCTGCACCTCGCGGCGCAAATCGCCCTCTACCCGATATTCGCGCTCGACCACCTCGCGCAGACGACCCACCTCTTCTTCCGTCAAATCACGGACACGCTTGTCTGGATCAACCTGCGCTTTCGAAAGCACCTCGCGCCCATTGGAAAAGCCGATACCATAGATATAGGTGAGGGATACCCCAACCTTTTTGTTTCGGGGAATATCTACCCCCGCAATCCGCGCCATACACCCTCCCCTTGCACAACAACCCTACCCTTGCCGCTGCTTATGCTTTGGCGTGCGGCTACAAATAACCCGAATAATACCATTCCGCTTGATGATTTTACAGTATTCACAGCGCTTCTTGACAGAAGAACGAACTTTCATAGCGCTTTCCCCTTTCTACCAATTACTTATACCGATAGGTAATACGTCCTCGTGTCAAATCGTACGGCGAGAGTTCCACGAGCACCCGATCACCCTTCAAAATCCGAATATAATTCATACGCATCTTGCCAGAGATGTGCGCCAGAACCTCATGCCCATTATCCAACTCAACCCGAAACATGGCATTCGGTAATGGCTCAGTAATAGTGCCTTCCATCTCAATCACATCTTTTTTTTTCGTCATAACACCCCTTTCGCCCATACCCCCCCCTACGTGCCCCATGCTATTGCCCAACCCCCAGAGCAGCAACCATCGCACCAGTGACGGACTCAATATCACCCTGTCCATCAACCTCATGCAACAGTCCCTGCTCTCGATAGTGCGCAATCAACGGGGTTGTCTGGGTAAAGTAGACATCCAGGCGATTCTGGGCCGTTTCGGCGTTATCATCACTGCGCTGGTACAGCTCGCCCCCGCACACATCGCAAACCCCTTCAACCTTCGGCGGGAAGTAATAGATATTAAACATCGCCCCACAGCTTTTGCATGTCACACGGCCGGAAATGCGCTTCAACAACACCTCTTGTGGTACGTCTAAGATCACCGCGTCAATCGTTCCGCCCTGCTCGCCGAGCGCACGGGCCAACGCCTTCGCCTGCTCCACCGTACGCGGAAAGCCGTCAAAGATGACGCCAGCGCTACAATCTGGCGCAGCAATGCGCTCCAGGATCATCCCTATGACCACATCATCGGGAACCAACTCGCCCCGATCCATAAACTGCTTGGCCTTCAACCCAAGCTCGGTCCCATCGCGCAGCGCCGCACGGAACAAATCGCCGCTCGACACATGCACCAGATGGGTCTGCTCCGCCAGGAACTTCGCCTGCGTCCCCTTACCAGCACCCGGAGGGCCCAACAATACCACATTCATAGCCACCATACACTCCTTCTCAACTCACCCGGACAACCCCAACAACGCGGCCAGACCAGAACCCCCACCACCACAAACGATCCCACCCCCATACGCACGACGCCCACACATTACCGTTTGATAAAACTTTCGTAGTCACGCATGGACAATTGGGCCTCTAACTGGCGCATCGTATCTACCGCCACACCAACCACAATCAGCAACGCGGCCCCACCAATACCAATCTGCAACCCTGTAATCGCCTGGGTAATAAAGGGCAAAATAGCGACAATACCAAGCGACAACGCCCCGGCCAGGGTAATCCGATGCAGCACCCGGTTGAGATATTCATCGGTACGTTTGCCAGGGCGAATGCCGGGAATAAACCCGCCATTGCGCTGCAAATTCTCCGAAATACCCTGCTGGCTAAACAAGACCATTGTATAGAAGTAGGTAAACCCGACCACCAGGAAGAAGAGCAACAGCATATAGACCGCCCCACCGCCAGCGCCCGTCGGATTAAACGTGTTGTAAAAGAATCCGGCAATATCATTGGCCAGACCTTCGCCATCTATCCGATAGAACCACGACGCCACAATGCCCGGAAAAATGATGATGCTCTGGGCAAAGATAAGCGGGATCATGCCAGCCATGTTGACCTTCAAGGGAATATGGCTACTCTGTCCCCCATACACCTTGTTACCGCGTACGCGCTTGGCATATTGCACCGGAATACGTCGCTGCCCCTCCTGAATAAGCACAATACCAATAATTGTCAACAAGCCAATAACCAGGAAGAGAATAATACCCACCACCGTTTCAGCGCCGCCGGCTTCGACAATACCAACCCCCTGCCAGACCAGGCCCGGCAAGCCGGAGATAATACCGCCAAAGATGATCACCGAGATACCGTTGCCAATGCCGTGCTGGTTAATCAACTCGCCCAACCAGACCAGAAGCATCGTCCCCGCCGTCATCGTCATAATAACCGTAAAGGTCGGGAAGAAGTTGTTGACAATATCAAACCCTTGCGCTACGCCATCCGGCGACTGAAAGAGCGGGGGCCCGCCGGCCCCCATCGTCGCCTGCAATGCCAGCGTTTGCCCGTAGGCTTGCAATGCGGCCAGGGGCACCGTCAAAATCGTCTGATAGCGATTCAGCTTGATGCGGCCTTGCTCTCCCTCTTTCGAAAGCTCTTCCAGGGCCGGAATGAGCGGTTGCAGCAATTGCATAATAATGGTGGCCGTAATGTAGGGGTAAACCCCCATAGCGGCGACCGAGAAATTCTGTAGCGCCCCCCCCGAAAAGATATTTAAAAGCTGGGCCAGTTGGTTTTGTTGCAACGCCTCTTGTAACTGTGCCAGCACATCCCGGTCAATATTTGGCACCGGCACATGGGCAATCAACCGAAACAAGAGCAACATCCCAAGCGTAAACAAAATCTTTGCCCGCAAATCGGGCAAGCGCCACGCCCGTACCACCGCTTGCCAAAAATTCATAACCCCCTACCCCCGATTCTCCACACCCTGTTGCTTACGCATACTCGGATTTGCTCCACGGCTGCGGCTGCGACGCTCCACAACCCATGGAATCTCTACAATCGTACCACCCGCGTTTTCAATCTTCTGGCGTGCGCTGGCCGAAAATTTATGCGCATGCACTTCAAGCGCCTGGCCCAGGTCGCCATCGCCCAGTATTTTGATGGGCATATGCTTATTGCGCACAATACCGGCCTCCAGCAACGCCTGCGGTGTCACCGCATGACCAGCCGGCCAGGCCGCCAGCGTTTCCACATTCACCACCGCATATTCGGTGCGCCAGATATTGGTAAAGCCACGCTTGAAGGGCATCCGTTTGACCAGCCGGTTCTGCCCACCCTCAAAGGTGCGATAGGGGCCCGGCCCGGAACGCGACTTCTGGCCCATCATCCCTTTACCAGATGTCTTGCCCTTTCCAGAGCCATACCCGCGCCCAACCCGCTTTTTGCGGTGGGTTGATCCTGGTGCTGGTTTCAAATCATGCAGTTTCATCAGACCCCCCCTCTAGTTCTTCAACTTTTACAAGATGTTGCACTTTAAAGACCATACCACGCACAGAGGGCGTATCTGGCCGCAAGACAAAATGATTTATCTTTCGCAACCCAAGCGCACGCATGGTATCTTTCTGATCCTGCTTACACCCGATTATACTTCTGGTACAGGTAATCCGTAACTGTTTCACGATACCCCCCCATTATCGGTCACCTCGCGGCGCACAATCCGCCCCCACAACTCGTGCGGCGTCAAATCGCGCATACGGGCCACCTCTTCCAGCGAAACGAGCTCGCTCAAGGCCTGAAAGGCCGCTTTGACCACGTTGACCGGATTGTTACTACCATGCACCTTGGTCAACAAGTCTTTGATACCGGCGGCTTCAACCACCGGACGAACCCCACGCCCGGCAATAACCCCCGTTCCTGGCGTGGCCGGGCGAAGCATGACCTTGGATGTCCCAAACCTGGTAATCACTTCATGCGGTATAGTTGCATTGACCAGCGGTACCGCAATCACATTCTTGCGAGCCGCCTCAACCCCTTTGCGTATAGCGTCTGGCACCTCGGACGCTTTGCCCATACCGATGCCCACGTGTCCGTTGCCATCTCCTACTACAACGACCGTGCTAAAGCTAAACCGGCGGCCACCTTTGACCACTTTGGCCACCCGGTTAATCTGTACGACGCGCTCTTCGAGTTCCAGATCATCTGGATTTATCCGTTGCTTTACAATGACCACAACAAGCCCCCATCACAAACAAAACAATCTAAAATGACAACCCGGCCTCGCGGGCAGCTTCGGCCAGTGCGCGTATGCGCCCATGGTACTGAAAGCCACCCCGATCAAAGACCACTTTGGTGACGCCACCCCGCAATGCTCGTTCGGCAACCAGTTTTCCGACAAGCTGCGCCTGGGCCACCTTGCTCTGGCCATTGAGCTGCGCGCGGACATCTTTTTCGGCGGTAGAGGCCGCAACCAGCGTACACCCCTGGCTATCATCAATAACCTGGGCATAAATATGTGTGTTGCTCCGAAAAACACACAAACGCGGGCGTTCAACCGAGCCGATAACCCGCCGGCGCAACCGGTTGTGTCGCTTTAAACGCAACTCTCGTGGCGTTCGCTTCGCCATCCTTACCCCTCCCCACTAACGCGCCTTACCAGCCTTACCAGCTTTTCGGCGTATCGTCTCTTCTGCATATTTAACCCCCTTGCCCTTGTATGGCTCAGGCGGACGCAAGCCCCGTAATTTTGCGGCTTGCTGGCCAACAACTTCCTTATCAATACCCCGAATAAAGACGGGCAACGGGTCGCTGGCGCTTTTGCGCTCACCAACCGCATAGGATACATTATCCGGCGGCTCAAATCGTATCAGATGGGAAAACCCCAGTTGTAACACCAGCGTCTTGCCTTCGAGCGTGGCCCGATAGCCCACCCCATTGATAATCAACTGCCGCTCCCAACCATCCGACACGCCAACCACCATATTGTAGAGCAATGTCCGCGTCAACCCATGCAGCGAACGATGCTGCTTAGAATCGGACGGCCGCTCTATCCGCACTTCGCCGGCCTCTTGCACAATATGCATAGCGGCCGGCAACTGCCGCGACAATTCCCCCTTGGGGCCCTTGACCACCACGGCATTATCCTCGCCAACCGTTACCTGCACACCTTTGGGAACAGGTATTGGGCGTCTACCAATCCGCGACATACCACACCCCCACCGTTACCAGATATAACATAACACTTCGCCACCCACCTGGGCATTCCAGGCTTCGTGCCCCGCCATAACCCCCTTGGACGTAGACAAAATACTAATACCCAGGCCGCCCCGCACCCGCGGAATATCAGACCGCCGGGTATAGATACGCAAGCCAGGCTTACTCACACGCTTCAAACCGGTAATGACCGACCGCTTATCCGGGGTATATTTTAAGGTCAAGACAATCGTACTGGCTGGCTCGCCTGGCCGTACGCCATAGTCTCGGATAAATCCTTCACGTTTCAAAATATCCGCAATCGCCAACTTCATCTTTGACGCCGGCACCTCGACCGTTCCATGACGCGCCATACAAGCATTACGAATGCGCGTCAACATATCCCCAATCGGATCGCTTAAACTCACGGCGCTCCTCCTCACAACAAAGGGTCAATAGTGATAGTAGAAATACGGGATACATCCCCACCCGACCGGGCGTACACCACCACACCCGCCCCACTACCAACTCGATTTCACCACCCCAGGAATCAACCCTCGCAAGGCATGTTCACGAAAACAAATACGACACATTCCAAACTTTCGCATATATGCTCGTGAACGCCCACAAACCCGACAGCGATGGTATTGACGAACGCGAAAGCGTTGGGGCCGTTGAGCCTTCACCATAAGCGCTTTTTTAGCCAAAAGAGAACCCTCCTCGATACTGCATGACACCCTAGTCTGCAAACGGCATACCAAACCGCTTCAACAGAGCATATCCCTGCGCGTCATCTTTAGCCGTTGTTGCAATAGCAACCTCCAGCCCACGTATTTTATCAATCTTATCGTAGTTTATTTCTGGAAAGACGATTTGTTCTCGCAAACCAATGTTATAGTTTCCCCGTCCATCAAAGGCCCGGCGGCTCACCCCGCGAAAGTCGCGGATGCGTGGCAACGCCAGGTTGACCAACCGGTCGAGAAACTCATACATCCGGTCGCCGCGCAAGGTCACCATAACACCGATGGGCATTCCTTGCCGCAATTTAAACCCGGCAATAGATTTTTTCGCCCGCGTAATTACTGGCTTTTGGCCGGCAATGGCTGAAAGATCGGCTGTAGCCGAATCCAAAGCCTTCGCATTTTGTATAGCTTCGCCAACGCCAATATTCAGCACTATCTTGACCAGCCGGGGAGCATCCATGACTGATTGGAGCTCCAATTCTTGCATTAACGATGGGACAATCTCGTCCCGGTATTTTTCTCGCAAACGCGCTGTCATCTCTCTTACCTCATACCCTCTAAACCATCAGCATACCAGGCCAACAACAGGTTATCGCTTCGGTTCTGGAATAACGGCCTCACAAGCCTTGCAAAAGCGTACCTTTCGCGGACGGCCCTTATGATCGAGCTCATCGAGAAAGCGCTTGCCAGTCCGCGATGCGCGATGGCACGATGGACAGATGAGCATCACATTGGAGGCTTCCATCGGGGCTTCCATCTCAACCCGGCCGCCTGGCTTGCCAGGCCCGCGCGGGCGCATATGCCGTGTAACAATGTTGACGCCTTGAATAATCACGCGGCCCTTTTTCGGTAAAGCCGTCATCACTTTGCCGCGCTGCCCCTTGTTCTTGCCTGCGATAACCAGGACTTCATCGCCAGAACGTACATGCATCATAACACCTCCGGCGCAAGTGACACAATTTTCATAAACTGTTTTTCGCGTAATTCACGGGCCACCGGCCCGAAAATACGGGTACCACGAGGGTTATTATTGTCGCGTCCAACAATGACAGCGGCGTTGTCATCAAACCGAATGTGCGAGCCATCGCGGCGGCCATATTCCTTTGCAGTACGCACGATAACAGCTCGGACAACCTCCCCTTTTTTCACCGCGCTATTGGGGGTTGCAACTTTCACCGTGGCGACAATAATATCCCCCACGCGCCCATACCGCTTGCGCGAGCCGCCCAGGACTCGAATACACAGCAGTTCCTTGGCTCCCGTGTTATCAGCCACCCGCAATCGCGTCTCTTGCTGAACCATGCTGCTTACCTACCCCCCTCGACCCGTTCAACAACCTCGGCCACCCGCCAACGCTTTGTTTTACTCATTGGACGCCATTCTTCAATCTGGACAATATCGCCAATCTGGCATGTATTGTCTTCATCATGCGCATGAAACTTGTGCGTCTTGCGAATAATTTTGCGATAGAGCGGGTGTGGTTTCAAATAATCTACAGCGACCACCACCGTTTTTTCCATTTTGTTACTGACAACCCGGCCTGTCTTGACCAGACGCCTTGGAGCACTCATAGCACCACTCCCACACATCCTGAATGGTTATTCTTCCACAACTTCTGCTTCTTCCGCAAAGGCACGGTCAATCTCACGTTCACGCAAGATTGTTTTCATCCGCGCAATGTCGCGTCGTACCTGGCGCTGGCGGGATGTGTTGGTCAGTTTGCCCGTAACCTTTTGAAAGCGCAGGTTAAAGAGTTCTTTATAGCTTTCTTCAATACGGGCGATGATGTCTTCATCGCTCAGACGACGCACTTCTTGAGCTTTCATTCTGCTGACTCCACTTCATCACGGGTGACGATTTTGCATTGGATAGGCAGCTTTTGCGCTGCGCGGCGCAGCGCTTCAAGCGCCAACTCTTCGCGCACACCGGCGAGCTCAAACATAACCCGCCCGGCTTTGACAACCGCAACCCAGTGATCCACCGAGCCCTTGCCGCCGCCCATACGGGTTTCGGCTGGCTTCTGTGTCACGGGCTTGTCGGGGAAAATACGTATCCATACCTTACCACCACGCTTGACATAGCCGGTAATGGTACGCCGAGCCGACTCAATCTGGCGACTGGTGATCCAGGTATTTTCCAGAGCCATCAGCCCATATTCGCCAAAGGCGACGGTATTCCCCCGGTACGATAGCCCCCGGTTGCGCCCCTTTTGATGTTTTCGATATTTGACCCGTTTTGGTAATAACACAACTACCTAACCCTTTCTCATCAACCAGAATCTGGCTTGTCTGTCCGCGCTATTAGCCGCGGCCACCCCCAGGCTGATTCGGAAAAATCTCACCCTTATAAATCCATACTTTCACACCAATGCGGCCATAGGTTGTATGGGCGTGTACCTGGGCATAGTCTATATCGGCCCGCAAGGTATGGCGGGGTACTCGTCCGTCGCTCTCGTCGGCAATGCGGGCCATTTCCGCCCCGCCAAGCCGGCCAGCGCATCGGACACGCACACCCTGGGCCCCCAGGCGCATAGCGCGTTGTACGGCCTGCTTCATCGCGCGCTTGTACGACACACGTTTGTTAATCTGTTCGGCAATGCTTTCGGCAACCAGGTGGGCGTCTACCTCTGGCTGGTGAATTTCCTGGATATTGAGCTTCACCTTTTTGCTTTCGGTACACTGTTCCAATTTATTTTTCAACAGATCCACATTGGCGCCGCGTTTGCCAATGACAATACCTGGCTTTGCCGTGTAGACAGTCACTTCAACTTTGTTAGCCGAGCGTTCAATCTCAACCCGCGATACCCCGGCGTTTTGCAACTCTTTTGCAATGAGCCGGCGCAAGGCCAGATCTTCATGCAGTTGGTCGGTATAGGTATGCTCGCTAAACCACTTCGATTGCCAGTCCTTAATGTATCCGAGCCGAAAGCCTATTGGATGAACCTTTCTGCCCAAGAAATTACCCTCCCCCTGTTTTAAAATTCCTCGCCATCATCCACAACCACGGTAATATGCGTTGTCGGCTTCCGCATCAGGTCAACGCGACCCCGCGCACGCGGAAGGTGTCGTTTAAACACCGGCCCACCATCGGCAAAGATAGTTTTTACCACCAGATCGGCGGGCACCATATCAAAGTTATGTTCGGCATTTGCTGCTGCTGATTTAATTGTGCGCGAGACTTCACGCGCTGCTTTGTGCGGCAAGTATTGCAAAACGGCCAGGGCTTCATCAACCGGTTTTCCCCGCACCAGATCTATGACTCGACGCACTTTATACGGTGAAATACGCACATATTTTGTTACTGCTTTCGCTTCCATACCACGCCCCTACTTCATCTTACCACGCTTGTCAGCCTTTTTCCCGGCATGCCCTCGGAAGCTGCGCGTTGGCGCAAACTCGCCCAGTTTATGCCCCACCATGTTTTCGGAAATATATACCGGCACGTGCCGCCGCCCATCATGCACGGCAATGGTGTGCCCCACCATTTGCGGAAATATGGTTGAAGCGCGGCTCCATGTCCGCAGAATGCGCTTTTCCCCGGAACGGTTCATATCTTCGACGCGGCCCAGAAGCCGAATATCTACGTATGGCCCTTTTTTCGACGAACGAGACATAATCCCCCTCACACGCTAAGCAATCACTAACACCCCTGCCACAGGCTCCGGCCCTATTTTCTGCGCCGCACAATAAACCGGTCGGTTCGCGGATTGTGGCGCGTCTTTTTGCCAAGCGCAGGCTTGCCCCATTTCGTTTTGGGGGGCATACCGCGTGGCGCTCGCCCCTCGCCACCACCGTGGGGGTGGTCGTTCGGGTTCATCACAGAGCCACGGACCGTCGGTCGGCGTCCCTTCCATCGCGTTCGCCCGGCTTTACCAATGCGGACGTTCTGATGGTCAACATTGCCTACCTGGCCAATCGTGGCCATACAGCGCACATGGACTCGGCGGCTTTCGCCAGATGGCAGGCGAACAACCGCATAGTCGCCTTCTTTGGCCATCAACTGGGCCGAGCCGCCAGCGCTCCGCACCATCACCCCGCCGCGCCCTATTTCAAGCTCAATGTTGTGTATCTGGGAGCCAAGCGGAATGGATGAGAGCGGCAAGGCGTTGCCGGGGCGTATCTCTGCGTCCGGCCCACTCATAATTTTATCGCCAACCCGCAACCCCACCGGAGCCAGAATATAGCGCTTTTCCCCATCTACATAGTGCAACAACGCAATCCGCGCACTGCGGTTCGGATCATATTCAATGGCGGCAACTTTGGATGGGATGCCCTGCTTGTTGCGTTTGAAATCAATAATGCGGTAGGCCCGCTTGTGGCCGCCGCCTCGATGGCGAGTGGTAATACGGCCCTGATTGTTACGGCCCGCCCGCTGGCGTATTGGCTCAACCAGACTCGGCTCTGGCCCTTTGCGCGTTATTTCATCAAAGGTCGAGACAGACATGTTGCGACGACCAGCGGATGTTGGTTTATACCGTCGAATACCCATAACCCTCTCCCATCTATACTGGCATTCCCTTAGCTCTCGAACAATTCAATATGATCCCCTTCAGCAAGGGTCACAATAGCCTTTTTCCAATCGGCCGTATAGCCAAATTCGCGCCCGCGTCGTCGGCGCTTGCCGCGCATATTCATCGTTCGGACGCTCACGACCGAAACCTGGAAAATGTTTTCGACAGCGCGTTTAATTTCTGGTTTGCTGGCTTCGCGTGCCACTTGAAAGCAATATTTGCTGTCCATCATCAAGTTGGTATTTTTCTCGGTGATGAGCGGACGCAGGAGAATTTGATAATCGTTCATGCTTCCACCCCTTCGGTTTCAGTTGCAGGCGCTGGGGCCGCGGCTCCGTTTGCCTGGCCCAGGTAGCTTTCGACAATAGCGACAGCCGGTTTGGATATGACAATGTTGTCGAAGTTCAGCAGATCTACGACATTCAGATAGTGCGCCAGCAAGGTTTTGACGTAGGGAATATTGCTGGCCGAGCGTTGCACAGCTTCATGCTTTTGATCCAGAACAATCAGCGTTTTTCCAGAAAGCTGGTGCGCGTCGAGCAGCGCCAGAATATCTTTTGTGCGCGGCACGTCAAGGTGGAGCGTGTCTACAAAACGTATTTTTTCGTCGGACTGGCGCACCGAGAGCGCCGAGCGCACCGCGAGACGCCGCATTTTCTTAAGCATTTTCTTTTCGTACGAACGCGGGTGGGGCCCGTGGGCAATACCACCACCGCGCCGGTGCGGGGCCCGGTTGGAACCCTGGCGTGCGCGCCCGGTCCCTTTCTGGCGATAGAGCTTGCGGGTACTGCCCCGAACAGCGCTCCGCCCTTTCGTATTGTGCAGGCCAAGCCGGGCGTTGGCCAATTGCCGTATCATGGCCTGGTGCATCACCGCCACGTTTGGCTCAATGCCAAAAATGTAATCACTCACCTGCAATGCGTCAATGTGTTCACCTGATTGGTTGTACAGCTTTACTTCCATAACTTCACGCCCCCATACCCAGAGCCATTAGCAAATCCTACCGTCTGTTTCCTGCTTACCGTTTCACGGCCGGCTTCACATGTACCATTCCATTGCGTGGCCCTGGTATAGCACCGCGAACCAGCAGTAAATTTTCGTCTGGAATAACGTCAACGATTTCAAGCGATTGGATAGTGACGCGCTTGCCGCCCATCCGCCCCGCCATTCTCTGGCCCTTCCAGACTCGGCTTGGCGAGGTACCACCCCCGATAGAGCCGGGCGCCCGGTGGCGGTCGCTTTGCCCGTGTGTTTTGGGGCCGCCCCGAAAGCCATGGCGCTTGACCACACCCGCAAAACCGCGCCCCTTCGAATCGCCAACGACATCCACATGCTGGCCGGCGGCGAAGATGTCCACCCGTACAATATCGCCAACGCTGTGCTCAGTAATATTATCGGCTTGAAATTCGCGGAGATGGCGCATCAACATGCCGGATTTTGGGACATCCGTTTCTGGTGGCGGTTTTTTCCACGCTTTGCGTTTGGGCAAACTCGTAAGATGGCCCTGTTGTGGGCGGGTGAGTTTGCGGGCCGGCACTTCTTCAAACCCGATTTGTACGGCTTCATATCCATCACGCTCGCTGGTGCGAATTTGCGTCACGACACAGGGCCCAACCCGAATTACCGTGACCGGTATGGCCTCGCCTTTTTCAGAAAACACTTGCATCATTCCAACTTTGCGCCCCAACAAACCACGTATCATGGCACCACCTCAGCAACCGAATTGGTCTCTATTCTTACAAGCAACTTATCCCCAGACACCCAACCACGGCCCCACAGACGCTATAACTTAATCTCAATGTCTACCCCGGCCGGCAAGTTGAGTTTCATCAAGGCATTGATGGTTTGCTGGCTTGGGTCAATAACATCTATCAAGCGCTTATGGGTTCGTACCTCAAACTGTTCTTGTGAATCTTTGTCTATAAAGCCTGAACGAATAACGCTAAACCGCTCTATCCTCGTAGGTAATGGCACAGGACCGGCCACCAGTGCTCCGGTTCGTTCAGCCGCTTCAACAATCTGTCGTGCTGACTGATCGAGTATCTTGTGGTCATATGCCTTGAGGCGAATACGTACCTTTTGCTTCGCCATGTCAACGCGCTCCTTGGTACCTGGTAACACTGAGCATACATCCAACCTCAACTATATGTCTTTCCAATGCTCTTACACCCTTCCCTTCGGCCATTGTGCATAGAGCGCCAGCGAGAGAGGACGGCTTGCGACACGCTCTATCAATACCAATTCACCCGACCCGACCCTTCCAAATGGTTGTGTTGCTTTTGTCCCAAGCGCTCCAGCAAGAATATGGTGCAAGGTAATAGATGAAAACGTTGTAGCATAGGCGTTAATCAATATTCCGGCTGGTTGGTCGCTCAGCAAGCGAACACATGCTTCTACTAATGCGGGCAAGGATTCGTGTAGTCGCCACACTTGCCCTTTTGGCCCCCGCCCAAAGACCGGCGGGTCCATAATAATCATGTCATAGCGAGAACTGCGCCGTTCTTCGCGGGCCAGAAATTTCATCACATCGTCAACAATCCAGCGTACTGGTTTTGCTTCCAGTCCAGACGCGGCCTGATTCTCACGAGCCCAACGTATTGCCGGGCGGGATGCGTCTACATGACAAACGTGGGCCCCGGCCTGCGCCGCTACCAGCGTTGTGAGCCCGGTATATCCAAACAATACTAAGACGCGCGGCTGCTGCGGGTAGCCTTGCAGCCGTTGGTGTATCCAGTCCCAATGGGCGCTATGCTCTGGAAAAATACCGGTGTGGCGAAACGGCGTCAACCGTGCCAGAAATACCAGTTTGTCAAATCGCATGTTCCATTGTTCTGGCAAGGGGTGGCGTTGCACCCATTGCCCGGGCCCGTCTTCGCCCGGCCCGCGTTCAAAGCGGGCATCGGCGTTGTGCCACTCGCGTGGTGGCAAGCCTGGCGACCAGAGCGCTTGCACTTCTGGACGAACCAGATGGTAACGCCCGAAGCGTTCAAGTTTTTTTCCGTCGCCACTATCAATCAGCTCGTAATCATCCCAACGTGGGGCTGATAGTACCGTTAAAGAAACCCGGTCGTGGGGTTCCGTTGTGTCCTGGATCGCCGCTGCTGTCCCCGAACTACCCACGTATCCCCACTACCTTACCCCTGTCGGCGGGCAATAATTTCCTGGGACAGATGATCGGGCAAGGCTTCATAGTGCGCAAATTCCATAGAGGAAGTAGCCCGTCCCTGGGTTGCCGAACGCAAGTCGGTAGTGTAGCCAAACATCGCGGCCAGCGGGACAAAGGCGCGGACAATCTGGTCGGTGCCGCGAATTTCCATCCCTTCCACTCGGCCACGGCGCGAGTTGAGGTCGCCCATAACAGTGCCCAGAAAGTCTTCCGGGGTCACAACTTCAACGCGCATAATCGGTTCGAGCAGCAGGGGCCGCCCCTTGCGGACGCCATCTTTCAGCGCCATAGAGCCGGCAATCTTGAAAGCCATTTCCGACGAGTCTACTTCGTGGAATGAGCCATCGTACAACGATACTTTCAGGTCTACAACGGGGTACCCCGCCATAACGCCGGTCTGCATCGCTTCTTCAATGCCTTGCTGCACAGCAGGTATATATTCTTTGGGGATAGCGCCCCCCACAATCTTGTTGACAAATTCAAAGCCAGTACCCTGGGTGAGTGGTTCTATCTGCAATTTGACATGACCATACTGGCCCTTACCACCAGATTGGCGGACAAACTTGCCTTCAATATCCACTGGCTGCGAAATCGTTTCGCGGTAGGACACTTGCGGCTTGCCCTGGTTCGCTTCGACCTTATACTCGCGGCGCATACGGTCTACCAGCACTTCCAGGTGCAACTCGCCCATCCCTTTGATAATCGTCTGCCCGGTTTCGTGGTCGGTATAGACGCGAAAGGTAGGATCTTCTTCGCTCAAGCGATTGAGCGCGATACCCAGTTTATCCTGGTCGGCTTTCGTTTTTGGCTCAATGGCCAGTTCAAGTACCGGTTCTGGGAAGCGGATACGTTCAAGGACGATGGGGTGGTCAACATCGCAAAGGGTGTCGCCAGTGAAACTTTGTTTGGGGCCAACCATGGCGGCAATGTCACCAGCGTAGACTTCTTTAATATCCTCGCGGTGGTTGGCGTGCATTTGCAGCAGGCGTCCGACGCGCTCTTTGCTGCCGCTAACCGTGTTCAAGATATAGCTACCGGTTTCCATTTTGCCAGAGTAAGCGCGGAAGTAGGCCAGTTTACCGACATAGGGGTCGGCAACCACTTTGAAGACCAGTCCGGTAAAGGGCTCTTCATCGGAAGGGTTGCGATGGATAATCTCTGCGCCTTCGTCTTCAAAGTCTACGCCTGGATGGGTGCCAGCAACCGCGGGGCGTTCCATAGGCGACGGGAGATAGTCTACAACCGCATCCAGCATTTTCTGGACACCCTTGTTCTTGAGCGCCGAACCACACAGAACCGGAACGAGCTTATTATCAATGGTCGCTTTGCGCAACCCGCGCTTGAGCTCTTCCATATTCAGCTCTTCGCCTTCCAGATAGAGCAGCATCAACTCATCGTCGGTTTCGGCAATCGCCTCGATCATCTCCTGGCGGGCGGCCTCATACTGGTCTTGCATATCGGCGGGCACATCAACAATTGTGCGCTCGCGTCCCAGGTCGTCGGTAAAGATGACCGCGTGCCCTTCCATCAAGTCTACAACCCCCTGGAAGCTGTCTTCGCTCCCCACCGGAAGCTGGATCTTCACAGGTTTTGCGCCAAGGCGGTCAATAATCATCTGGATGGTACGGTCAAAACTGGCCCCGACACGATCCATTTTATTGACAAAGCAGATGCGCGGAACGTGGTATTTGTTGGCCTGTCGCCAGACAGTTTCCGACTGTGGTTCGACACCAGCAACCGCGTCGAAAACGACAACGCCGCCGTCAAGCACGCGCAGGGAGCGCTCCACTTCTACCGTAAAGTCTACGTGGCCGGGGGTATCAATGATATTGACGCGATGGTCGTTCCATGCTGCTGTAGTAGCCGCAGAAGTGATGGTAATGCCACGTTCCTGTTCTTGTGGCATCCAATCCATAACCGCCGTACCTTCATGCACCTCACCTATTTTATAGGTGCGCCCGGTATAGAACAAAATCCGTTCTGTGGTGGTAGTTTTTCCTGCGTCAATATGGGCAATAATGCCGATATTGCGAATACGATCTATTGGTATCTGGCGTGGCATACCTTATTTCCCTCTGCTTGGTTCCCAGTTTCCAAGTTACAAACGACCATAATGAGCAAATGCCCGGTTCGATTCCGCCATCTTATGGACATCTTCCTTGCGCTTGATAGTCGCGCCCGTGTTGTTATAGGCATCTATGAGTTCCGCCGCAAGCCGCTCATGCATGGGGCGGCCGCTCCGGTTGCGGGCAGATTGCAGCACCCACCGGATAGCCAACGATATACGCCGGTCGCTTTTGACTTCGACCGGCACCTGATAGGTAGCCCCACCAACTCGCCGCGGCTTCACTTCAATAGATGGGCTCACATTGCGGAGCGCCTGTTCAAATACCTCAAGCGGTTCGCGCTGAACTTTGTTTGCGGCCATATCCATAGCCCGATAGACGATGCGTTCGGCCAGGCTCTTTTTGCCGCGTACCATCAGCTTATTGATGAACTGCTGCACCAGCACACTATTGTAATAGGAGTCCGGATAGGTTTTTCGACGGACTATTTTTCCCCTGCGTGGCATACGTTACCCTCTTGCTCTTTAGCGCCGCTTCTGAACGGCCGCAGCCTTCTTGGTTCCATATTTGGAACGACCTTGCTTGCGATTTGAAACACCCTGGGTATCCAGAGTTCCACGAACGATATGATACCGCACACCTGGCAAATCCTTGACACGACCACCGCGTATCAAAACGACGGAGTGTTCTTGCAAGTTGTGCCCTTCGCCCGGTATATAGGCGGTTACTTCCATGCCGTTGGAAAGGCGAACACGGGCAATCTTGCGCAAGGCAGAGTTTGGCTTTTTGGGTGTGACAGTGCTCACTTTGGTACAGACGCCACGTTTTTGTGGCGAACCACTGCCCCGCCGCATTTTGCCTTTCAAGGAGTTGTAGGTGTAGCGCAGGGCCGGAGCTTTGGTTTTCTTGGTAACCGGCTTCCGCGGTTTTCGAACTAATTGGTTGATAGTTGGCATCAGAGGTGCCCTTTCTATCTGCTGCTTTTGCTTTTCTTTACAAAATATGTACCCGCCACAACTCCCTGCAACGAGCATAAAAAAAAACTGCAAGCCCTTTGCCTGGTCGCGCCATACGCTGCGCCTTAGTTTGGGGCTTGTTTTATGGTTTTTTTATTTGGCTGCGCTTGTTTGCGCAACGAGAAGGAAGTATAGCATGCCACCTGTGGTTTGTCAAATGTAATTGTCACCTTTTTTTCATATTGATTCCGATGCGGGGCCGCAGTGTGGCAACGTTCAATGCAATGGCTTGCGTGATGATTATGGTTACTATAGCCGATTGCGCGGTTGCGGCCTGGTATCGTATATGAACATAAGATTACAGTAGGCTGTTAGGCATAGTGGGGGGTGCGGGT
>DAOTUK010000123.1:0-3457 GCA_034437375.1 Chloroflexaceae bacterium
GAGGGTGGGGGGGGGCGTATCCAGAAACGCACATCTACCAGGGCGATACAGAGCGAGAAGAGGATAAGGAAGAGGCCCATAAATACCCCGGCAACGGTATAGATAAGGAGCGATGCAATGAGCAGGAGCGTCAACCCGACGATGTACCAGGGGTGGTAGAGCCGATGCCAGCCTATGACCATCATGGTCGTGGCCGCAAATGTCCACCAGAGCCCCATCGTGGTGGGCACATTGCCCCACGAATGCAGCAGGAAGGTGACGGGTAACAGCGCGTAGAGCATAGCCGCCAGCAGGGTGGCCCGGATGCTCATACCGCTTTTGCGGGCCAGCAGCGCGATGAGCAACACGCGGCTACAATCGAAGAGTGCGCTGGCCATGTTCGCGCTAGTTTCAAGCGACCAGGGGAAGATGGCAAAGCTCGTGGCCAGAATGTGGTAGTAGGGTGAGTAGGGGATGACGGGTTTGTTGTGGCCCCATTCGGCCAGCGGCATGGTAGATTCGTTTAACGGGCTGTTGATGCCGTAGAGCGTGGCCAGGTCGCCGTTGAGTATCCAGCGGACGCGCTCCATATGCCAGTGGACATCTATACCGACAAAGTAGGGGTAGAGCATAGCACCGGCTTTCAGCCAGAAGCTCACAAAGAAGATGAGCAAGATGATGTTGATGAACTGGTGCAAGTCAAGGATGGAGAGGCGCGAGAGCGAGATAGCCTGCTGTTCAACGCGCACGCGGGAGCGTTGCCCAAAGGCCCGGTGCATCAGGAAGCGGAGCAGCGGTAACAGGAGCAGGCTTACCAGGGCCAGGAGGGCCAGCGGCGGTAACATAAAGGTCGTTGGGTAGCGATGGACGATGAGGGCCCATGTACCGGGCACGACCACGGCCAGGCTTATGAGCAGCACGAGCCGCGGCGTATTGAGCATACTATAGAGGCAGCGGTAGAGGGCCAGCATGATGATGATACTGGCCAGCAGCGTACCGGTGGGGGGGAGCGCGGTTACGATAGTGCCGCCTGGCCCTTCTGGCGCAAGCGGGGTGACCACCACATCAGAGAGCAGTACTCCCAGGGGGCGCGGGTCATGGTAGGGGGTCGAGGTTATCTCTAGCGTCAGGTCGCCGTTGGGCATGGCGCTGGCCGGTACCAGCAAGCGTACGTGGCGTACGGCCGCGCTATCGGGTAGCGTTGCCAGGGTGCGGCCATTGGCCTGGATGGTCGCGCTGGTTGGCGTATCGTCCGGGTGCCCGGTGACCACCTCCATGCCCACGCTCCATGCGCCGCGCCCCATTCCGGGGAGATTGATGCTGCTTTCGGCATATGTCCAGCGATAGGTGCGGGCCGGTTCCAGGACGACCCGCCCGGCCAATCCCGCCGGCGGGGTTGGCCCCTCGCGCAGGCCGGGTTCCAGTTGCACGACTAGCTGATCGCTGGCGGCAAGGTGGGGCGGCACAACCGCAACCATCACCCCGGCCCCCATACGGGCAATCCTGAGCCGTTCGCCATTTGCCGAAGCCGCCAGGCCGCGCAGGGCATCCTCCGGCTGGTTCTGGGCGGCGTAGATTGTTACAACCCACTCGCCCTGGCGCTGGCCTGGCAGGGAAAGTTGGCGCTGGTCGGGCGGCCAGTCTACACGTTCGCCGGGCGCGGCGGCGTCTACCTCGCGCTCGTGAAAATGGCCCAGGAAGATAGAATCGTAGTAGTTGCCAATATCAATAGCCACCGCGGGCCGCACAGTATAGGCTACGCTCAGGGCCAGGAGCGTGATAAGAAGGGTCACGACCGGTTGCCAGACTGAAAAAGCTACGGGTTTCATAGGCGGGTACTACTCGCTCTCTGGTGGGCAACCGCTTGTAGCTGGTAGACGAGGTACGCCGCCGCAGTGGGGCGGCCTGGCAAGGGAGGCCCACGCTCTACTAGCAATGGTTCGCGTCCCAGGTAGGGTGCAAGTGTTTGCGTATCGCGCTGGTAGGTATAGCCGGAGAGGACAAAGCGGGCATCTGGCGGGGCCGGGCGCGAGAGGGTGCTTCCCTCAAAGGTGGGCACAGGCAACTGGTAGGTCAGGTAGACGAATACGGAGTTGTGCGTAAGGCCGGCCGGTACGTAGATATTGCTGACCGACTGGGGGCCGTGCTGGTTGGCGTATTCGCGCACATAGCTACCCACCTGGGTATGGATAGGGTAGGAGGAGAGCCAGACGGATGGGTTCACCGGCATGGTGCCAAAATATACCCAGGCGTTCAATCCCAGGGCCACCGCGACTACCAGCACTGGCGCGGTCGGCCGCGGCGACCTGTTCTCTGGGGGGATTGGTTTTTCGGCTATGTGGCGGGCTATGTCGTGGCCCAGGTTTTGGAAGAGGTAGCCCCACCCGATGGCGGCAATGGTACAGGCTATGGCCGCGGCGCTCATGCTGCGCATCCCGTGGGGGCCCTGGACGGCCAGCAAACTGGGTAGCACCCCGATAGCCAGCGCCCCCCCCAGGAAGAGATGGGGCCACGTACGCCAGCGCTGCAACAGTATCCCGCTGCCAGCGAGAAAGCCTAGCCCGGTCACAAAGTCAAGCATGGGGCGGTCGGGGGCGTGGTGGCGTCCGTTGCTATCGCCTTGCACATTGAACATCATCATATGGCGGCCAAGCGCGTCGTCCAGCGCTGCAAGCGGGGCGCGGGCATAGATAGCCGCCTCGCGCAGCAGAAAAACGCGGTTGACGCGGCTATTAAACACGTCGCTTTCGCTCAGGGCGTAGTGTACCAGGGGGGCGACCGTAAGCGCAAAGCCAAGCGCTACCAGCGCTACCCCCGCTAACCAGGGCCGCCATTGGCGTACGTCGCGCAGCAACAGCAGTAGCGCCAATCCCCCAAGTAGTAGCGGTGAAAGCCGTCCCGTGTGGTAGGTCTGGACGGCCAGTCCGGTGCAGACCCCCGCAAGCACCAGCGCCAGCACCCGACCCCATCCCCACTCCGGACGGGCCGGGTCGGGGGTGGGGGTGGGGGTGGGGTGTAGTCCGCGGAGCAGCAACCAGACGCCGGTGAGGGTCAACAGCGGATCAAAGATGGTGGGGAAGGAGAAGCGGCTCATGGTGATATGCCAGCTAGAGACGGCCAGAAAGGCCGCGGCCAGGAGCGCAACCTGATGCCGGGCGGTGAGGTGTCGCACCACTCCGTAGAGTGGAAACACGGTGAGCGCCCCGGCCAGGGCGGTGACCGGGCGCAGGCTCCAGGCGTGGATACCCCAGAGCTTCAAGGCCAGTGCGAAGGGATAGAGCCCCAAGGCTGGCATATTTACCCCCGTCGTGGCGGCGTAGATGGGCCGATACTCCGGGTTTTCCAGAATACGCAAGGCAATCAGCGCGTGGTTTGCTTCGTCGCGCCATAGCCCATAGGGCAGACTGTCCAGGCGGTAGAAGCGTAGCACCAGGGCCAGCAGAAAGAGCAGCACCAGGGCCAACCATGTGGTGCGGGG
>DAOTUK010000124.1:0-17424 GCA_034437375.1 Chloroflexaceae bacterium
CCAGCGACCCGCAAGAACTTGACGACCTCAAGCGGCGCATCATGCAATTGGAGATTGAGCGCGAAGCGCTGAACAAGGAGAAGGACAAAGCCAGCAAGGAACGTCTGGAACGTCTGGAACGCGAACTAGCCGACCTGGAAGAATCACGGAATGCGCTTCAGGCCCAGTTGCTGCGCGAGCGCGAAATGATAAACCGCATCCAACAATTCAAGGAGCAGATAGACCAGGTGCGGGTAGAGATTGAACAGGCCCAGCGCCAGTACGACTACAACCGCGCCGCCGAGCTTCAGTATGGGCGGCTCACCGCGCTGGAAAAGCAATTGGAAGATGCCGAAGCGCTGGTCGAGTCCAACGGGGGCACCTTGCTCAAGCAAGAGGTTTCGCAGCAGGACATCGCAGAGATTATCTCGAAGTGGACTGGCATACCAGTGAGCAAGTTGCTCGAAGGCGAAATAGAAAAACTGGTCAAGATGGAAGCGCGACTGCACCAGCGCGTGGTGGGGCAGGAGAATGCCGTTAGCGCCGTTTCCAACGCCGTGCGGCGGGCCCGCGCCGGTCTGCAAGACCCCAACCGTCCGCTTGGCTCCTTCCTCTTCCTGGGCCCCACCGGCGTAGGCAAAACCGAACTGGCGCGGGCGCTGGCCGAATTTCTCTTTGACGACGAAGCGGCCATGATCCGCCTGGACATGTCGGAGTATATGGAGAAACATTCCGTGGCGCGGCTGATTGGCGCGCCGCCCGGCTACGTCGGCTACGAAGAGGGCGGCCAATTGACCGAGGCCGTGCGGCGACGGCCCTACAGTGTGGTACTCTTTGATGAGATAGAGAAAGCGCACCATGACGTGTTCAACGCGCTCTTACAGGTGCTCGACGATGGACGCCTGACCGACGGCAAGGGGCGCGTGGTGAGCTTCAAGAATACCGTCCTGATTATGACCAGCAACATTGCCAGCCCCACTATTCAGGAGATGAACCAGCGCCACGAGGGGCAGGAGGCGATACGGGCACGGGTGATGGACGAAGTACGTATGCACTTCCGCCCGGAGTTTCTCAACCGCGTAGACGAAACGATCATCTTCCACCCGTTGAGCCGCGACCAGATAGGGCGGGTGGTAGACATCCAGGTACAACGGCTGGTGCGCTTGCTCTCCGACCGTACCATCGGGTTGGAGTTGACAGCGGCAGCGCGGGAGCAACTAGCCGAAGAGGGCTACGACCCTACCTATGGTGCGCGTCCCATCAAGCGACTGTTGCAGCAACGCATTCAAAATCCGCTGGCACTGGCCCTGCTCCAGGGCGAATTTCAGGAGGGCGACACGGTGCAAGTAGATGTAGATACCACCGGCGATTTTACCTTTCACCGAGTCGTTACCGCCGACGTGGTATAAGGGTTATAGTGGTATAGGAAGGAATGGTGCGGCGAGCGATGCCCGTAAAAGTGCTGCTCTATCTGGTTCTGGGAATGTTCCTGATCGGCTCGTCGCACCGCATGATCAAAGTTGAATTGCGCCGCGTTGACCCCCGGTCTGACATATGGAATCTATTGCTCAAAGTGACCGACTTCTTTCTAGTCATTGCCGGAATGGCCTTTGTGTTTATTGCCTCCTTTCTCGTGTAAAGAGCAGGCCTGTGCTACAATGCGCGCATGAATCATGAAGTAATAGCCTATCAAGCCGCGCTCGATTACCTCTACCAGTTTGTTGATAGCAACAAGCCGGCCCCGACCCCCCAGACCGCGGCGTTGAAACTGGAACGGATGCGGGCCCTCCTGGCCATGCTTGACCATCCCCAGGAATCCTTGTCGTGTGTAGTGGTGGCCGGTACCAAGGGCAAGGGCAGCACATGCGCTATGCTGGAAAGCATGGTACGGGCCGCCGGCTACCGCACCGGGCTATGGACATCGCCCCATCTGCACAGCTACCGCGAGCGTATCCAAATCAATCGCCAGCGCATCAACCAGGCGGCACTGGTGGCGGGGGTAGAACACCTGCAACCGCTGGTGGCCCGCTTTGACCAGGGACACTATGGCCCCCCAACCACGTTTGAGCTTGGTCTGGCGCTGGCGCTCCGCTTCTTTGTCGAACAGGGCGTCGAACTGGCGGTTATTGAAGTTGGCGTAGGGGGACGCTACGATGCCGCAAACGTCATAACGCCGCTGGTGTCGGTTATCAGCTCGCTGAGCTACGACCATATGCACATCCTGGGCTCTACGCTGGCCGAGATAGCCTATGATAAGGCGGGCATTCTCAAGCCGGGTGTGCCGGCCGTGACAGTGCCGCAACTGCCAGCGGCCGAGGCAACGTTGATAAAGGTGGCGCAGACCGTGGATGTGCCGCTGTGGGTGGCCGGTGGCCGCGGGTTGCGGGGGGTTATCTTCTCCCCCCTGATAGATACCGTGTCGGCGGAGTGGTTGGCCTATCCGGTCGAACCCGTGCCGGCGTTGCGAGGCGCTTTTCAACAGGAAAATGCGCGTCTGGCCCTGGGGGCGGCGCTATTGCTGCGTGAGCAGGGGTTGGTGTTGCCAGATGCGGCGATGGCGCAGGGGTTGGCGGGGGTACAGTGGCCGGGGCGGCTAGAGCTTGCCGCCACGTCACCGTTGCTGGTGCTAGACGGGGCCCACAATGACTACTCAGCACAACGGTTGCTAGAGGCGCTGCGACAAGAATTTCAGTTTGCGCGCCTGGTGCTGGTCCTTGGCATCTCGCAACATAAAGACATTGGGACGCTGGTAGCGGCGCTGGTGCCGCAAGCCAGTGCGCTGGTACTGACGCATTCGCACCATCCCCGCGCCTATGTCAACCTGGAACAGCTTGCAACCGAAGTCTGCCCATACTTGCAGGGGGCGCTGGTGCTGGCCCCCGACGTGGCCGGGGCGCTGGAACAGGCGCGAACACTCGCCGCGCCCGACGATCTTATCTGTGTTACGGGGTCGCTGTTTGTGGTGGCGGCGGCGCGGGCCGCGCTTGGCCTGGCCGAAGTGGTGGAGTGAGGGGCGGCGGGGGGGACACAGTTACCCCTATAGAAACATTTGTCTTGGACACCAGAGTATGGTACTCTAGTGTGCATAATACGCTATTCCAGGTAGGCTGTGTGCTGCACCACCAGCGCAGGAGAAACGAAAGAGTATGACTGATCATGACCATCTGTTCAAAGAGTTGCTCACCACCTTCTTTGTCGAGTTTCTCGAATTGTTCTTCCCCGATGTGCTGCAATATATGGACACAAACCAGATAGAGTTTCTTGACAAGGAGCTTATGACCGATGCTATTGGGGGCAAAACGTACGAAGCAGACATTGTTGCCAAAGTAGCCTTCAAGCAGCACCCTGCTTTCTTTATTGTCCACATGGAACACCAGGCGCAGCCAGAGCACGATTTCAACCGACGGATGTTCTGGTATTTCGCGTTGATGCATCTCAAGTATGGGGTGCCCATCTACCCCATCGCCATTTTTTCAGACACATCGTCTCGCCGCGAGGAATCGGACATGTACCAGATAGCCTTTCCGGATATGGAGGTGCTGAACTTTCACTTTCGGGTACTCCAACTGCGCCGCCTATCCTGGCGTGACTTTGCCACTCGGCAAAACCCGGTAGCCAGTGCATTGCTGCCGAAGATGGGCATGGAACCACACGAGCGCCCCCAGGTGTTGCTGGCCAGTTTGCGATTGCTGGCCCGGTTGGGATTGAACGCGGCCAAACGTCGCTTTCTCTCCGGGTTTATCAATACCTATCTGCGCCTGACCGAGCCGGAGCAAGCGCAATTTCAAACGGAATTAGAAAAACTATCACCAGAAGAACGGGAGGGTACGATGGAACTAACCACCACCTGGAAAGAAGAGGGGTTACGCGAAGGATGGGAGAAAGGTAAACAGGAAGGACTACACGAAGGTGAGCAAAAAGGGTTGCAAGAAGAAGCCTTCAACCTGACGCAACGCCTGCTCACGCGGCGCGTCGGAGTATTGACGCCAGACCTGGAAGAGCAGCTACGCAAACGCTCGCGCCTTCAGTTGGAACAGCTCTTTGATGCCGCCTACGATTTCACCAGTCACGCCGATTTGCTGACCTGGCTTGCCAATAACCCGCCGGGGTGAGGCGGGGAAACGCTCAAGCGACGGGTCGCCACGTCATTGGACAGTTTCCAGGAGCGGATGGGCCGCCACCTCTGGCAACAGCGCCGCGCTCACCCATAACGCATCCAGCAGCAACGTATTGCGAATACGCACTAGCCGCACCGCCCCCATATCCGGCTGGCCACACGCCCGCATCGCCATCGCTATCGCCTCCCGTTCGGTGGGGAGCGTAATGGGCAAAGCCCCGCGCTGTAAGCCGATAAGTCCCGACGTAAGATGGTTAATGTAGGTGGTAGTAAAATCCACCTTGCCGGCTAACCGGGCCGTCACAATATCGGCCAGACCCATACCCGCCCCATTGCCATGGCTCGCCTCGCTCAAGTCCAGCGCCACAATCACGCTAATGTGCGGCACAAGGGGGTCGCGCTCGCCGGGGATACGCACCCGCCCGATAACGTTAGTATCCATACCGGTGCCGCTAATGTTCTTGCCTATCTCTTCCACCACCAGCACGTCAATCTGATCGAAGGGCAGGCGGGCCAGCAAGCTGCGGCTCCGTTCGAGCAGCGCCGCCTCGCCCGCGCCGCCAATTTCGGCGGGGGGCAGAGCCACAATCTCGGCGGTGTGGTCGGTGGCATCCTCCAGAATGGCCAGACCGGCCAGCACATGGCCCCGTTCAACTACCACCCGCGCCATAGGCACAATCTGGGTACGGAGACCGGCCACGCCGCGGCTATGCACCATCTCGGCGCCCAGACGATTGCCCAGACCAAGCGCGGCCATTTTGGCCAGGCCGCTTTCTATCTCTGCCTTGAAACTGGTGTGCGGCTTGATACGGTTGATAATCAGGATGGCGTCCGCTTCGGCCGCGTAGCGGTCGGTATATACCGGCGTGCCATCCTCAAGCGCCCCCAGTTGCACCACCTCCATCGTTGCGTGTAGGGGGCACCCTACCGTCTCTTCGGTAATGCCCAGACTGGCCAGTAGCGCTACCTGCCCCTCGGCGGTGGCTCCACCGTGGCTCCCCATTGCCGGCACGAGGAAGGGGTGCCCTCCCGCCGCCTGGAGCCACACCACGCAGGCCCGCAATATCGGTACAATATCGCGGATACCCCGGCTGCCCACCGTCAGGGCCACGCGCATACCCGGCGCAAGACGCTGCCGTACTCCCACCGCTTCCAACTGGGCATAGACGGTGGCGGCCACATCGAGCGGGGGCGGAGCGGGCCACCGCTGCCGCACGTGGGTCAGGGCCGGGGGCGGGGTGCTGGCCACCAGATCACCAAACACCGCCCGTAACATTTCTTCGTTGACCATCGGCTATCACCATTCGGAACTATCATACAGAGAAAAGACCTGCCCTATTGTACCAAATTTTTGGGTAGAAACCCCGACGCTCCACATTTATTCCTACTACAAAATGTGGTAAAAACAATCTGAACAAAAAAAGCATCATAAAAGCATGCAAATTCTTGAAACAAGTGGTATAATAACTGATCCCAATTGCATTATTCTTGGAGTTATCCCTCCCGCCAGTGCGTGTCGCCACGGGGGGTTTTTCAACCACTAGAAGTAAGAGGGGTAGGCAGGTAATCGCTATCGTGATGGTTCTATACAAGACTCTAGAGAAGGTGTCTATGAAAACCTTTATTGCTATTGTCGAGAAATGCCCTGAAACCGGTGTCTATGTCGGATATGTTCCGGAATTTCCTGCTGCTGATATACAGGCCGATACCCTTGACGAACTCTACTATGACCTGTGCGAAATGTTCGATATGCTGATGAAGGGTAACGATACCATGCTCGAAAGCCAGTTTATTGGTATGCAGACGGTGATGGTGGCATAATGGGTGGCCTGGTTCGGGTATGGTAGGGCAACACGCTTGCTCTACCACACAACCGGATTCCTTGGGAACACGGTTTGTTTGCGCATAAACTCGTTGGGCACACCATTTTTCTCTTTTGTCTTACAGGCTATCGTACCGCGTCCCAGTCGCAGTTTGACAACTACGACACCCCATGCTATTGTTGCAACAGCATTGTAACGACCATTCCAGCCAGTATTTTCTGATTCAAGAACATACAAAAGCCATCTGGTATGTTGAAGAACAAACAGATTGCCCTGATTGGCGTGGGCGCGATGGGCGAAGCCATCGTGAGTGGTTTGGTGCGCCAGAATGTGGTGCAACCGGATCAGATTCTTGCGGCCGAGCCGCGCCATGAGCGGCGCGACTATATACAGCGGCACTATGGTATCGGGGTAAGCAGCGATACTGTGCAGGTAGTCCACCAGGGCCACCTGGTTATTCTCGCGGTCAAACCGCAAATACTCCCCAATCTGTTGCCCTTGCTACGCGGGGCGTTCCAACCAGAAGCGCTCTGCCTGTCTATTCTTGCGGGCATTCCCATCGCTACCTTTTCCACCGCGTTGGAGCACGCGGCTATTGTGCGCGTGATGCCCAATACCCCGGCCCAGATTGGCGAAGGGATGAGCGTCTGGACAGCCACCCCCGCCGTCAACGAAGAGCAACGCGACTGGGTGCGGATGGTGCTATCGGCGCTTGGGTGCGAACAGTATGTCGAAGATGAGCGCTACCTGGATATGGCCACCGCGTTGAGCGGCAGCGGGCCGGCCTACATCTTTTTGATATTGGAAGCGCTGGTTGACGCTGGCGTGCATCTTGGCTTTGCGCGCCCGGTGGCTCGCCAACTGGCCTTGCAAACGATGCTTGGCTCGGTACGCTACGCGATGCAGAGCGATCAACACCTGGCCCAACTCCGCAATGCTGTCACCTCCCCCGGCGGTACGACCGCGGCCGGCCTGGATGCGCTGGTACGCGGCGGTATCCACGCCGCGCTGAGCGACGCAGTATGGGCGGCCTACCATCGCGCCAGGGAGCTAGGAAAACAGGAGTAGGAGTAATTACGCCATGCCTGCCGTCACCTATGCCCGCCCGCGCCTCACCACCACCGCCGATAAGCGGTATCGGGCCCACGTGCAGCAGTTTGTGCTCCAACGCAAAAACCAGCGTGCTATGCGCCCCCCCTTGCAGCGCGAACTCTTTGGCGGCCAGGCCGAGACGGCGCTGCGCGACTGGCTCGCCACACAGCACACGCTCTCGGAGCGGCGTATTCTGGAATATGAGGAACGGCGCGGTAAGCGGGCCATCACCAAGTACCGCGAGCTTGACGCTATCTCGCTGGAAATTCCCAGAAGCGCCTGGGTCTTTGAGATAAAGGCCAGCCGGGCGGCGGGGAGTTTGCACCACGCCATCGCCCAATTGCACGAAACCCGCGCCATCCTGCGCCTGCTCTATTCCACCGTCTACACAACAATTCTGCTGGTAGACACCGGCATACCCACCGCAGACGAGGTCGCCGAATTGATGGCCAGCGAGGAGGCCCCCCAAAAGCCGTCAGAGACGCTGGCGGAGGCGCTGGACAAACGAGCCGCTACGGTGGGGGTGGCCGCAAGCCTGGCGGAGTGCGGCAAAGAGCGCGAGAAAACCGATGTCTTGCTCTTCGGGGTAGACGATATTATTGCGCTGGTGGGCGCCGAAAACTTGGCGCTCGATTGGGAAGCGGACGAAGCGGTCGAGCTTGCGCCGCCCCCGCCCCCCGAAGCGGGGCCGGTGTATAGCTCCGACGATGACGAGAGCGACGACGACGACGATGATAACCCCATGGCCCAGGCCCTACGCCGGGCCGGTCTGGGCCAGTAGCGCCGCGTTGGAAGAGCGCTCCGCATCGCCCGCTCTGTCCCCTTTGCTTGCCTATCTTGTGTACTACCGTGGGCCTCTGCTGGTAGCTCTGCTCACCTTCGGCGGGGCCTTCCTGCTCTATCTGCGTACGGCCGCGCCTAGTGTGTTATCGGGCGATAGTGGCGAATTTCAATTTGCGGCCCCGCTGTGGGGCGTCCCCCATCCCACCGGCTACCCCCTCTCCATGCTGCTTGGTAAGGTAGCCAGTCTGGTGCCTACGCAGGGCGATATTGCGCGGCGCGTCACGCTGGTGTCGGCGGGGGCGGGGGCGGTCACGGTGGCGCTGTGCGCGGTCGTCGCCTTACGGGCCGGGGGGGCGGTGCTGGCCGCGGTGATAGCGGCGGTGGTGCTGGCCGTCGCGCCGGGCATGTGGCACGCGGCGACGATTGCCGAAGTGTATACCCTCAACACGCTCTTGCTGGTGCTGCTGCTGGCCTTGCTCTGGTGGTGGTACGAAACCGCGTCTGCCTCTGTCGCTGGCACCGATGCGCCGCGGCTCCTTTGCGCGGCGGCGGTTGTGGCCGGGTTGGGCGTAAGCCACCACGGCTCATTTACCGCGATTGGTGCGCCGCTGCTGCTGGTTGCGCTGGTAGCAGGCGGGGTCTATCGCAAGCCGCGCCTGCTGCTGGCGGTGGTGCTGTGTGGCGTCGCGGGTTTGTCGCCCTGGTTGCTGGTGCTATGGCACTATGCGCGAATGGGGCCTTTCAACGGGTTGGATCATGGCTTGTCTATGCAGCAGGGTCTGGCCAATGTGACCTACTTCTGGGGGGCGCCAACCTCGTGGGGCGAGGCGGTGGCCCACATCACGGGCGGGGTGATGCGCCACGAGGGGGTGTTCACTGCGCCAACGCTGGCCGGGTTGGGGCGGGCGCTGCTGGTGCTGTGGGAGCGGCTCTGGTTTGAGTTTGGCGCGGTGGGGATGGTGGCCGTGGCGGCGGGGGGCGTCGTGCTCCTGCGCCGGGCGCCGGCTCTGGGGGTGGGCAGCGGGTGGATTGCGGCGGCGACGGTGGTATATTTTGCGAGCCTGGGCCCTGCGGTCAACGACGCGATGATGTTTACCTTGCCGCTGGTGCTGGTGTGGGCGCTATGGGTGGGGGTGGGGGCGGCGGCCGCGGCGGAGGGGGCCGCCCGGCTGGTGCGGTGGCGCGGCGCTCGGTCGGTAGTGCTGGTGGTGCTGCTGGCGCTCTCGCTGGTGTGGGGCTATAGCCGCCTGCCCTACGGCAACAAGGCCCATCTCTGGTTGTTTCGCAGCTTTGGCGAGGGGGCGCTGGAACGGATGGCTCCGGACGCGGTGGTGCTGGTGCGGTGGGAGCAGGGCACGGTGTTGCAATACCTGCGTCTGGTGGAGGGGCAACGTCCGGATGTGTGGGTGGATATGGTGGAACCGGGCGATGAGGCGTGGCTGAGGCGGGCAGAGCGGCGCTATGGCGGCTATCCCGTTTATATTATTGGGAATGCGGCTGATGGCGCTGAAACAGGCGCACAGCGCGTCTGGGAGACGGAGTATGCCGGGCTGTACCGTCTGTGGTGATAGCTGTTAGCTGTTAGCTGTTAGCTGTTAGCTGTTAGCCTGGACAAGATGGGGTATAATGCGGGTATACGTAATAGAAAAGCAATAGGAGCCGGTAGCGCTATGGAGACTGATATTATGGTACAGACAACCTGCCACCCCTATATTATTACGGACGATGGTATCCTGAGCGGCGAACCCATCATCACTGGAACGCGCACCCCGGTGCGTGCTATTGTCGAGCTATGGCGACTGGGTATCGCTCCCGAAGAGATACCGCTACGCTTGCCCCATCTGACCCTGGCCCAGGTGTTTGATGCCCTGAGCTACTACAGCGATTATCAGGAGGAGATACTTGGGTATATTGAGCGAAACCACATTCCGGACGAGTTGATAGACCCGCTCGTGAGAGACTTGTGAGCAAGCGCTTGAATATTGGAGGAATCCCCTATGCCCCGCCTTATTCACGTTGAGCACACCAGCGCCGCCCCCCACACCGTCGGTACCACCACCATCACCCCCCACGCGCAATCCGTCCAGGTGTTGCTGCCCGGTGCCCACGGCGGCCTGGTCTGGAACCGCCCGCACAGCATCACCGTGGAGCAGGAAGGCACCGATGCCCAGACGCTCCCTGTGCCAGACCCGACGCGCATGGTACAATGGCTCCTGCTGGCCAGTATGCTGGTCAGTCTGATTGGAACCGCAATAGTGACCTGGAGGAGGAACAGCCATGACACACTTGTCAAAGCCGTCAGAAGACACAGCCGACATCCTGAATGAAAGCATCCCCGAAGCGCCGACCCTCGAAAACACCATCGGTAAGTTTCTGAAAGTGGCGCGGGTGGAGAGCGTCTATGGTGAGCCGATAGCCCATGGCGATACGCTGATGATTCCCGCCGCGGAGGTGTTGGGTATTCTGGGGTTTGGCTATGGCTATGGCCACGATAGCGAGACGGAAGAGGAAGAGCAGGAGCAGAGCGGCGGCGCAGGCGGTGGCGGTGGGGGGCGCGTTTTTGCCCGCCCGGTGGCTATGATCGTCGCCACCCCCAACGTCGTGCGTGTGGAACCGGTGATTGACCGTACCAAGATTGCGCTGGCCGCGATTACGGCGGGCGGGTTTATGCTGGCTATGCTGCTGCGCCTGATTAGTCCTAAACATGCGTTGAAGCAGATGACGGAGCGGTAATCCTGATTTCGTTGTGCAATACCGGTTAGTATATTCACCAGAAGCTATTGACCACCTCAAGCAGTTGACCGCTCACCAGCGGTCAATTGTTCTCGATACTGTTGAGAAACAACTCAAACATCAACCACTGGAAGAAACGAGAAATCGCAAACCTATGCGTCCTAACCCGTTAGCCCAATGGGAACTCCGTGCTGGCAATCTCCGTATATACTACGATGTGGTAGTTGAACTAGATTCTGAACCTACGGTGTTTATCCTTGCTGTTGGTATTAAAGAACGTAACCGTATAAGCATCGGCGGTAGGGTTGTGGAGGAGCTATGAACATACAGACGATAGATGTTACTGAAGCACACAATAACTTGAATGACTATGCTGAGAGTGCCCGTACCACACCGATTGTTATTACTAACCAGGGAAGACCCATAGCTCTCATAACCGCCCTTGAAAACACTGACCTTGAAACGTTGGCGCTAAGCACCAACCCGGATTTCCTGGCGATCATTGAACGTTCCCGCGCTCGGCTCAAGCAAGAGGGGGGAGTATCGAGTGATGAGGTACGCCGTATGATGCAAGAACTTGACTCACAGCAATCTGAGACGACAGAACACAATACCTTTACCGAAAAGCCGGCAACGACGATACGCCCGGCTCGTTCCCCCCGCACCTTGCTGGCCATCCATATGGGCAAAGCCGCCATCGCGCTCAGCCGTGGGCTGCGCCTTGGCGGCGGCACCACCTTTCCCGGTACGCTGGCCCGGCGCATCGCCCCCCGCGTGCTGCACACCCTCAGCGCGGCGCTCCCGCAGGGCGTCGTATTGCTGTCGGGCACCAACGGTAAAACCACCACCGCCCGCATGATAGCCGGCCTGCTGCGCGAGGATGGCCGCCGCGTCTTGCACAACCGTGCCGGCGCCAATCTGGTGAGCGGGCTCACCGCCACCGCCCTGGCCAGTAGTAGCATTGGTGGAACCCCCCGCGCCGATATGGGCCTGTTTGAAACCGACGAGGCCGCGCTGGCGCAGGCGCTTGCTGAAACGCAACCACGCCTGGTCATCATCCACAACCTCTTCCGCGATCAGCTTGACCGCTATGGCGAAGTGGACACGCTGGCGCAGGCGTGGCACGCGGCCCTGGCCACCCTGCCCGCCACGGCAACCGTGCTGCTCAACGCCGACGACCCGGCCGTCGCCTACCTGGGCCACAACCTGACCGCCCGCGTCCGCTACTACGGCCTGGAGGATGCCCGCCACGCCACCGGTGCCGCCGCGCACACCGCCGACTCGCAATTTTGCCGGCGCTGTGGTACGCGCTACCACTACGACCGTTCCTTCTACGGCCACATCGGCCACTACACCTGCCCCGATTGCGGACATACGCGGCCCGAACCGCACGTCCGTCTGGTACGGCTCGACCTTCAGGGAGCGGAGCAGAGCCGCCTCTTCATCACCTATCCGGGCGGGGCGCTCGAACTGCACCTGCCGCTACCGGGGCTGTACAACGCTATCAACGCGCTGGCCGCTACCGCCGCTGGCCTCTGTCTGGATATTGCCCCCGCCCACATACGCGCCGCGCTCGAGGGCTTTAGCGCCGCCTTTGGCCGCATCGAGCGGGTACACGCCGGCCCGAATGGTGCGCCCATGCTGATTGCGCTTATCAAAAACCCGGTCGGCGCCAGCGAAACGGTGCGGATGCTGATAGACAGCACGGAGACGGACGGGCTGTCATTGCACCTGCTCGTGGCCATTAACGACCGCTACGCCGACGGCACCGATGTATCGTGGCTGTGGGACGCCGCCTTTGAGCCGCTGGCCAACCATGTGGCCGCCGCGGTGGTGAGCGGTACCCGCGCCGATGATATGGCCGTGCGGCTGAAATATGCTGGCGTCGCCCCCGACCGCATCGCGGTGGAAACAGACTTGCCCCAGGCGCTTGACCGTGCCCTGGCGGCCCTCCCCGCAGGCGACACGCTCTTCATCCTGCCCACCTATACGGCTATGCTTGAGCTGCGCGACAATCTGGCGCAGCGCGGGTGGGTGCGCCAGTTCTGGGAAGCGTGAGGCGGTGAGGCGGTGAAGCCTCACACCTCACGCAGCTTCGCCTCTCGCCTCCCGCATCCCCGTATCGGGGGAACCTTCGCCCCGCCCCATACGTCCTCATGCCAGTACTTGTTTATCAGGGTACGATAACCGTAAGGAGGTTCATAACCCATGCAACGTTCCAAAACAGGTTATATCATTCTGTTCTTGGTCGGGCTTGGCGCTTTTGCACTGTTCACGATGACATTACTGGGCAACCCGGTTTCCGAGGTATTTTCCAGCGTTGATACCGGGCTGAATACCGGAGGAATGGCAGAGTCGCCTCCCGACGGTAGCAGCGCGTCGAGCAGCAAACCGGCCGGCGCCCCCCAACCCCAGGCCACCGCACCGGCCAGTTTGGACGACGAACTGTCCGCAGAGGAGCCGGCCGCCGCAGAGCGCGAGGAGATGGCCGCCGACAGCGCGGCCGGGGGCGAAGGCGATAGCCGCGACAAGGAAACCGACGCGGACGAAGCGGCTCGCCCGCTCCCCCGCGGCGGCCCCGCCCCGCTCAAGGCCGGCGAGCGCGACGACAACGATACCTTTGACGAATACCTTGACTATCTTGAACGCTATCAGGGGCCAGAAGTACGGCCAGTAGACGTGCGTGAGCGCTACTTTATCAAAGTACTGGACACAAACCAGCAACCCGTGCTGAACGCCCGTGTGCGCGTCTATGACGGCGATACGCAGGTGTTTGAAGGGCGCACCTATGCCGGGGGGCAAACGCTCTTTCTGCCCCACGCCCGCGACGTTTCCGCCAACGCCAGCGCCTTTCGCATTGAAGCAACGTATGGCGACGCCAGCGCCGAACAGACTCTCCAACGCGAGGGGAACGCATATCCAGAACTGGCGCTGGACATTGAACAGCAACACGATAGCATTGAACTCGATCTGCTCTTCTTGCTGGATACCAGCGGCAGTATGGGGGATGAGTTGAACCGGGTGCAGGAAACCATAGATAGCATTGCTCGCCGCATTGACAGCTTTACCCCGCGCCCAACCGTGCGCTTCGGGCTAGTCGCCTACCGCGACCGCGGCGACGACTATGTGACCCGCACCTACGACTTTACCCCCGATGTGCCTACCTTCCGCAAATTGCTGAACAGCGTTTCCGCAGATGGCGGCGGCGATACGCCCGAATCGGTCAACGAGGCGCTGCACGAGGCTGTCCAGGGGGTACAGTGGGGCGACAGCGCTGTGCGGCTTATCTTCCTGGTTGCCGACGCGGGGCCCCACCTGGACTATCCCAATGATTACGATTACATTGAAGAAACACAGCAGGCTGTGACACAGGGTATAAAAATATACCCCATTGCCGCCAGCAATACTGACGACTATGCCGAATACGTTTTTCGCCAGATGGCGCAGCAAACGATGGCCCGCTTTATTTTCCTTACCTATCAGCCCGGAGCGCGCGCAGGAGCGCCCGGCGAAAGCACGACCCTGGATGCGGGCGACCAGCCGTATACCGTCGAACGCCTGGATGATTTGATTGTCCAGGTTGTCGAACGCGAACTGGCCGCGGTGGTGGGGCGAGAATAGCAGAATTGCTCCCAAGTTCTATTACCACCTATCGGCTATAATCTGGTATAATTTTTAGTGGACACGACAAGCCAGGTAGTGGTAGGATATACACGTGTCCATGGATTAGAAGGGAAGCGAGACAACAGGCATTGAAGCATCTATGTTCCTACTCGTCGGCACTAAAGGCCAGCGTGTGGTGTCTGGAATGCCCGCGCCGTCATGATGGGGAACCACAATGAACCAGGAGCATTTTCGGTATCCGCTGTTTTAAACTGGACATGATGTGGTAAGATAGAGGGTAAGCGGCAGCAGTTCAGCGGCAACCGCTGAGAGAGCACAGCTATGGTGCAACCAACAGGGGTTTCGCCAGATGTACCAGATAGGGGCAAGCGTATCTTCAATGACCGGTGCATCCAAAGTGACTGAACAGCATTTCGTGTATGGTTTCTGCGCTCGTCTCTTGCGGCAATGCAAGGGGCCAGCAGGGTTTGCGGGCCACAGCAGGCAATACTGTGTGAGCGTATATTGGTTGTCATAATACTTGACGGGTTTATGCGGGTTGGCGATGCCGGCCCGAACGAAAAAAGAAGTTGATGCGTGCTGATACCGGTACGTCTCACGCCAATCAGAACACTTCGGCGAAGGAAGTGTTATACCATACCTACGATAGGTGATGCACAATTTTGATTTTTCTGGTATTATAGTGGTGCTGCAGCGTTCGCACTGTCGTGCCCTCAGTTAAATGTATAAGGAGCCAGAGAGCCCATGACGTCATCAGTAGTAGATTCCTTTCGTGGCCTACACTATCCCAATAAGATTGGCCGCCTCTGCTTTCTCTCGTATGAAGAGGTAATGGGCGTGAACGGCGTGAAAGCGCTCCTGCGCCTGGCCGATCAAACCCAGTTTCTTGATGCGTACCCGCCCAATGACCTCAAGAAGGAATTTCCGTTTGAGTCCATTGCTGCAACCTCGGACGCACTGGCGACGATGTATGGGCCACGGGGAGCCCGTGGCTTAGAGTTACGTGCGGGTCGAGTGGCGTTTACCCTGGGACTCAAAGAGTTCGGGCCACTTTTAGGTATGGCTGACCTTGCGCTCAAGCTCATGCCTATCACGATGAAGTTGAAGATTGTGCTCAATGCAACGGCACAAACCTTTGACCGATTTAGTGACCAGGCAAGCCATGTCGAAGAAGAAAAGGATCGGTTTGTCTACCATATTACCCGTGATCCAAGCAGCCTTCGTACAGAAGTCGGTCTTAATTTCTTCATTGCACGTGGTATCCTCGAAGAATCAACAGCATGGGTCAGTGGTGGGCGGCGCTTTGGGGTTGAGCAACTTACCTGTATTGCGCTAGGCGATAAAACAACCTCGTTCTCTATCATCAAAGAACCGCTCGACTAGCCAGTACGGTCTGCAACCAGGAACCTGCGAAACCAGAGTCAGTCACCAGTCATCAACTATCCGTGGTCGGGTCTGTGTCTATCGCTCTGATCTCCGATGGTTGGTTGCTGGTGTTTGACTGTGTAGTTGTTTGACTACCCCGACCCTCCGGGCCGGGGCCGTTTGCTTTGCCGTCTCGTCGTGCCCGATCAATACAATAAACAAACCAGCCCTGGTTTCGCATGGTTTGGGCCCGTGGGTGCAACCTTTCTGTACCCCCTATCGTCTTACTGCTAGTAAGGAAAAAACGAACCGTTACAAGCAAACAGGGGGCAGAGGGTGTCCGAACCATCACAAGAATTGATACGCCAGGCGCAACAGGGTGATGCCGACGCGCTAACCAGGCTTGTTCAAAGCCAGCAACATTATGTCTATAGCATCGCTATGAGTGTGCTAAAAAATCCGGAAGATGCCGCCGACCTGACACAGGAGGCGTTTATACGGCTGTTTCGTAGTCTGTCGCAATACAATGGCGATAGTCGCTTTACGACCTGGCTCTATCGCCTGGTCGTCAATATGGGGCGCGATGAACTACGCCGCCGCGGGCGGCAGGTGCCGGTGATGGTGCCCGACGATGAGCAGGAGCACGACCCTGTGGCGACGATAGCCGATAACGACCGCTGGAGCGACCCGCAGCAGGCGCTCGATACGCAGGAGATGCACGGGCAGGTGCGGCAGGCCCTGGAGCAGTTGGAAGAGCATTATCGTCTCGTTCTTACCCTGTACTATTTTGAAGATATGAAGTATACCGACATTGCCGACGTGCTTGATATTCCGCTCAACACGGTGAAGAGTTATATTCGCCGTGGCAAGGAACGATTGGCAACTCTGCTGACCTCGCAAGAACAACCACCTGCGACCCCCAGAGTGTCGCAATCGTCGCAGCCACAATCGCAACCCTGGCAAACCAGAGTTGCCCCTATGTGTCTACTGGCTCAGCCTGGGAGGATATGATGGAAGAAATACGAGCAACGCATGAGCCTGAAGATGCCCTGGACGCTGTGTTACGGACGGAATTGTCCTGGCAAGCGCCGCCCGAACTCTCCAGCCGGCTGGTTGCGCTGGCGCAGGAGCAGTCATTGATAGCCGTGGCGGCCACGGCCCAGGTACTGGCGATGCCCGACGAGCACCAGACCGCTGCGGTGGATACGCCGGCCCACCCTGGTATGGGATACTCAATCATGGTGATTGTGCTCACCTCGGTAGCGGTGGGACTTTCCTTTACCGTTGCGTGGAGGTTTTACGACGTGATTATTGCCGAGTTGGGCCTGGTGGGGGTGTGGAGCCAGATACAGGCTACCATAGCGATGGGCTTGGATTGGCTGTATGCCGAGTTGCCCGCCTCGCGGCAGGTCGTCTCGGCGGTTGGCTCGCTCTACCAGCAAGTGTACTGGTTGCTGAACTGGCTCCTGGTAGCCATAGTTTTGTGGCTCGCGCTCGATGGCTACTCGGCCGGGGGCAGCGTGCAACAGCAGCATCAAACCTCATAAGTAGGGTTCAGGTTTGCACGGGTAGGTAGGGGAACCTGGGAGCGTGGGCAGCTTGCCCGCGCCCGGGTTTTCTGCCCGGATGATCTGTTCAAGGCCCCACACCTACTCCTGCGCAGGGCCCCATCCCCCGCCGCCCGGCGTCTCAATCCGCACCCGTTCGCCCGCCGCCACGTCCAGCGTTACCTTGCCGGGGAGCGGATGTTCGCTCCCATCCGCTCGAATAAGCGTATTGCGGCCCACCTGGCCCGCCGCACCGCCCTGGAGCCCGTAGGGGGCCGTGGTACGGCGGTCGCTGAGCAGGCTCACGGTTGCGGGCGCAAGGAAGGTGAGTTCGCGGACAAGCCCCCCCCCCCCCCCCCCC
>DAOTUK010000125.1:0-7123 GCA_034437375.1 Chloroflexaceae bacterium
CATCCATTTCAATACCGCAGAACTCTTCTTGCTGGCTGCGGGAACACGCAAAACCTTCCCACTGCTGCGCCTGATCGTAGATCTGCGAACCGACCTGCCCTGGCGGATACGACGACGAGCCATGTTCCGTCGCCGTCGTCGGTTTCGCGGACGCTACCGCCCCCCCCGCCGCCACGGCCGGCCCTTCAAGCGACCGGGGCCCGTCACTTCGCGCCCCCGCCGCCATACCCAGACGCGCACCGCATCCCCCACCATCCAGTGGCGGGCCCAGGCCATCCAACGGGTCATCAGCGCATTGCAGCGGTTGGTTCCCATCAGTCACGTGGTTGTGTTGGAACCATCCACCCCGGAGCGCCACCGCGCCCCATCGCTATCTCCATCAGAACGACGACAACAGCTTATCGCCGCGTATGGAACGCCCGATGCGGCCGGGCAGCGGCATGCTCGGTGTGCCTACTGTGGCACGACCAGGGGCCCCATCGTGGTGGATCATATTGTGCCGGAGAGTCGCGGCGGTACTGGTGTCTGGAGCAATCTGGCGTTGGCTTGCAAAGCGTGCAATGATCGCAAGCGTGACCGTACCCCAGAAGAGGCGGGAATGTCGGTGCGCTTTCCGCCCGGGCCGGAGCCAGCGCCCCCACAACGCGCCAGACCATACGTGCGCCAGACCGCCCACGCCCTCCTCCACAACCGGACAACAGACCACTGGATCAATAGAATGTACGCACCAGAGATGCGTTGCTGGCTGCTTTTGAGCAGGCTTTTGCACGCCGACCAGCGGTGGTTTACCAGACTATTGTTCTGAAGCTGCGTGTCACGCATGACAAACAGAAGATACTCGACATTACACAAAAACGGGTCACGAATATGACTTCCGAAATAACGCAGTATTTCTTCGATGATCTGGAGCGTATACACACAGGCGAAACTGATACTCGATTGATTCGCGCTCTTCTTGAGATGATGGTCTCTCCCATTGAAGGGGCCGCCCAACCTGTTGAGGCTATCAAGAAACTTCAACTTGCTTGGATCAGCAGGGAGCGAAAGCGGTGTGTCACGCGACGAAGGATCGATGTCCACGGCTGACCTATGTGTCCGCGGATAGCGCCTATGGCGGATCGTTGATTGCGTGCGTTCAGGAACAGTACCAATGGACGTTGGAAGTCATCGCCAAATTCGGGGGGCAGACGGGATTGGTCATCTTGCCCAAACGGTGGATTGTGGAACGCAGTTTGTCGTGGTTGACGCGCAATCGCCAACTCAGCCGCGAATATGATCAAGATCCGCGTTCCAGTGAAAGTTGGTTGTATATTGCTTCGATCCAATTGATGCTCCATCGGTTAGCAAAACCGGCTTCTTCGGTTAATCATGGGGGGTAAATTTTGCCCTCCCTCTCAGGCGCACGCATTGACTTTTTCCCCCCGGCATACTACAATGAGCGTATCAGGTAGCCAGTTTACAGTAGGAGGGATTCGTGATGGCAGAACGGAGCAGTAGCGGAGGCCGTGAGCCTGGCGGAATCTGGGAAATGACTGGTCGTGAACTGGGCTTCGTCGCTGAGCAGTCCTGGTCGTGGAGCGAGAACACAATGAACGATGTGGCCAGGGTGACCAATGATGTATTTCAACAGGTACGCACCTCGCTTGAATCAATGTCAAAGGATATAGGGCAGGCATTGGCGAAAGCCAGTGAGCCACCCCAATTGAGCCCGGCGGCCCGTGCCGAACCATCCCGCCAACGCGCAGCGGCGGCCCCCGCAGCAGAGCAGCAGCGGAAGCAAGAACAACCGAAACGCCGAGGGTTTCTGGGCGGCGGCCGCTAATATCGGGAGCTCTGCTCCCCCCATCGGCTCGGACAAGAGCACGGCGGTACGTAGCCGTGCTTTCGGTGTTACGGTAAGAAGCGGGCCGCAAGGCGCGGCAATTGCTTGAGCGGCCCCTGGCGTACGGTCGTAGTTGGGAGCGACTGTAAAAAGAGGGCCCCGTAGCGCTTCGAGAGCAAGCGCCTATCCAGGACAACAACGACCCCGCGGTCGTGCCGACTCCGTATCAACCGCCCAAATCCCTGCTTAAAACGCAAAATGCTCTGGGGAATCGTGTACTGGCTAAAGGGGTCGGTAAACTGTTCGCTCCGCGCAGCGATAATCGGGTCGGAGGGCACGCTAAAGGGGAGTTTGGTAATTACCAGCGCCGACAGCGCATCGCCCACCACGTCTACCCCCTCCCAAAAACTGGTGGTGCCAAGCAGTACCGTGCGTGGACTCTCCTTGAAGCGTTCCAGGAGTGTGCGGCGCGAACCATCGAGACCCTGCCCCAACACAATAATGTCTTCATCCTCCAACACCTCTTGAATGCCCACCATCGTTTTACGCAGCGCACTATTCGCCGTGAAGAGCGCCAGCGTGCGCCCCTCCATCACAGTGCAGAGCGCGATAAGCGCCTCTTCAACCTTCTTCTGGTAGCCGCGCTGGTTGGGTTCGGGCATATCGTTGGGTATATATATCATCGCCTGCTGCTCATAGTCGAAGGGCGATTCAAGCAAAAGTTCTTGCGGCTCTGGCAGACCCAGGCGACTTTTCACAAAGTCTAGCGACTCGTTAATAGAAAGCGTGGCCGAGGTAAGGATGCTCGTTTGCTTCTGGGCAAAGAGCTGCGCCTGGAGCAGTTCGGACACATCGAGCGGAGCGGCCCGCAACGTCAGAGCGCCAGAAGTATGGTTCTGGTTTATCCAGTAAATATTGTTCTCGTCGCCGGTAATGATATGCCCCGTCTGAATGCACACATCAGTAAAGAGGCGCTTGAGCGATTGCACCCGCAACAGCAGTTCATCGTAGTTTTCCATACGGGCTTGTTCCACATCAACCAGCAGTGTTTCAATCCGACCAATGCCCTCGCGCAGATATTCTAGCGAGGTATTCAGGTTGGCCCACGACTCCTCCACGCTGCCCCAGAAGTTGCGCTGGCGCACGGCCGGGGTAACCCGCAGGCGCAAATCGTACATACTCTCGCTTGCGTAGCTGTTATCGTGCTCTATTTCGCGTTGCACAAACGTGTCCAGCACCTTGAAAAACGCTTCGACCGATTCGCGGGCCTTTTCCAGGGTGGGGTGCAGGTCTTTGATAATCTGGTTTGCACGTTCCAGGTCATCCTTACCGACGGCGCTATCTTGAAAGTACACTGGCAACTCTGAAAGCAGACCGCCGATTGTGCGCGAGCCGCCCATCTGAAAGAGCAAATCGAGATATTGCAGGAGGGCCGCCTGATCCAGGGTAAAGCTAAACTGATCGGTAGCGACATCCTCTAGATTGTGGGCCTCATCAATCACCACATGGTCGTAGGGCGGCAATACGTTAAAATCGGCCACCAGGTCGGAGAGTAGCAGCGCATGGTTTACCACCACGATATGCACCGTTTCGGCGCGGCGGCGGGCTTTGAAGAAGAAGCAATCGTGGAAGTCGGGGCAGCGGCGGCCGGTACACGTATCCGCTGGCACGTTGACCTTGCTCCACGCAAACCGCTCGCGCTCGTGTAACATCAGGTCGCCACCGTCACCGCTGGCTCCTTCGGCTAACCAGAAGTGGATTTTGAGCAAAATCCGCGCCTCTTCCGGCTTGACCGTCTCGTCGCGTTGCAACTGTTTGTAGCGCCGCAAGCAGAGGTAGTTGCTGCGCCCCTTGAGCAGCGCGGCCTGGAAGGGGGGCGCGGTCGGGTCGGTCTGCATCACCCGTTGCAGATCGGGGATGTCCTTGTTAAAAAGCTGGTCTTGCAGGTTGATAGTGTTGGTCGAGATAACGACCCGCTCGCCGCGCCGCGCCGCAAACATCGCGGCCGGCACGAGATAGGCCATACTCTTGCCCGTGCCGGTACCGGCTTCTACCAGCAAGGCATCGCTGGTATTGAACGTTTCGGCTACTGCGCGGGCCATCTGTACTTGCGGCTCGCGGCGGTCATAGTTGGCAAAGGCCTGCCCCATCGGGCCGTCCGACGCGAAAAAAGCGTCAATGGCTTCAAGCGCCAGGGGGGTGGTATCGCCGGTCAGTTTGAGCGTTTTCTCGCTTTCGGGCCCTGTGGGTTGGGCGGCGTCGCTCCCCTCCCAGAGGGGCCCCAGGGTACCCTCGCCAGCGTGGGGGGGGCGTCTGGCCTTCGTCGGATGGGGGGCCGCGGGGTCAAAGGCGTGCTGCGCCTTCTGGCGCTTGATGTGCTCAAACAAATCGCTCAGCGGCCACTCGGAGCGCTCTAGCAGATAGGAAAGGTCGTCCAGTTCGCCCACGTTCAGGGTTGCTATCTTTGCGAGCAATTGTAGAAACACCTGGCGGGTCACGTCGGCATCGTTGAAGGCGCGGTGGGCGTCGGGGTGGGGGATGCCGAGCTTGCCGGCCAGCGCGTTGAGTTTGTAGGCGGACAGACCCGGTAGCAGCAGCGTAGAGAGGGGGAAGGTATCATACACCGGCTGGCCAAAGTTCATGCCGTTGTTACGCAACATTTCCAGGTCGTGGTCAACCGAGTGCCCCACGATGGGGTGGTCGGACATGAAGCGTACCAGATCGGATACGACGGCGTGAAAGGGGGGGGCACTGGCAATCTCTTCGGCCGTAATACCGGTCAGCCGGGTTATCTTGAGCGGTAGCGAGCGGCGCGGCTTGACCAGTTGCGCGTAGGTTTCGAGCACCTCCTGGCCCCGGAATTTGACGGCCCCAATCTCAATGATCTCATCCTCAAGCGGGTCAAGACCGGTCATTTCAAGATCCAGGGCAACGTAGGTGCGTTCCATCATAGCGTTTCTTTCTTTATGCTTTAGCCTATCACCGCGCTGGCAAAGCGGCGCATACCTTCTTGCAATTGTTCCACGCTCTGGGCGTACGAGAGCCGCAGGAAGCCGGGTGCGCCAAAGGCTTCGCCAAATACGACGCCGATATGGGCCTTGTCCAGTAAATAGTTGGCCAGTTCTTCGCTACTGGCACAGGTGGTGCCATCGGGCAAGGGACGGTTGAGCAGGCCGGTGACGTTGGGGAAGACGTAGAATGCGCCGTCGGGCACCATACAGGTGACCCCTTCTATTTTGGCCAGTTCAGCGATCATCAGGTCGCGGCGCTCCTGAAAGGCCTTGACCATGGCGGAGACGGTGGCGGCCAGTTCGACGGAGGGGGTATAGGCTACCTGGGCCGCGTGTTGGGTTATCGAGGTGGGGTGGGTGGTGGCGTGGCTTTGTATAGATTTGATGGCTTTAATGACGGGCTCTGGCCCGGCCAGATAGCCCAACCGCCAGCCGGTCATAGCGAAGGTTTTGGATACGCCGTTGACCAGGATGGTCTGGCCGGCCATATCGGGGGCCACCTTGAGCCAGCGGGCATAGTCGCAGTAGCAGATGGTATCGTAAATTTCGTCGCTCACGACCATGACATCGGTACCGCGCAGCACCTCTGCCAGCGCGGCCAGTTCATCGGCGCTATAGACGGCTCCGGTCGGGTTGGAGGGCGAGTTGAGCACCAGGGCCCGCGTGCGCGGGGTGAGGTGCTTGCGCAGTTCTTCGGCTGTGAGCTTGAAGCCGGTGGCGTCGCTGGTGACGATAACCACGGGGGTGGCGCTGGCCAGGTGTACCTGTTCGATATAGCTAACCCAGTAGGGTGCCGGTATAATCACTTCGTCGCCTTCGTCGCAGATGGCCTGGAATACCAGGTACAGGCCCTCTTTTGCGCCAACGGTGGCGGTCACCTGGTTGGCTGTGCAGGACATGTCGTTGTCGTGTGTTACCTGGGCCGCGATGGCGGCCCGCAATTCGGGGGTGCCGCCGGCGGGGGTGTAGCGGGTCTGGTTCTGTTCGATGGCCTGGATACCGGCCGCTTTGATGCTGTCGGGGGTGTTAAAATCTGGCTCCCCCTGGCCAAACGAAATAATCGAGATACCTTCGCTGCGAAGCTGGCCAATCCGTCCAATCAATCCAATGGTTGCTGATGGTGTCAGCTTTGACAGTCGCGTGCTGAGACGCAACGCCTGTTCTGTACTCATAGTTCCCTTTCCGAGTATGCTAAAGGCTCTTTTCAATGGTTTTGAATGGTGTCATTGTACATGCTGAAGGGGGGAAGCGCAACATAGAGCAACCCTGATTGTGTGGTAAACCCTGGGTGCGCGTGCGTCTCGCACGCATGCGGGCAAGATACCTGCGCTCCCAGGAGCGGAAAAATGTCTGGCACACCCTTTTTTGCCCCCCCGCTTGACGCCCCCCGCCCCCCCGCCTATACTGACAGGCAACGGAAAGGGGGACAGGAGTGACGCCCATTGAAAAGAAAGGAGTCCAACCGATGCTCACACGAACATTGCAGGCGCACGTCGGCGCAGACGGGGTGTTGCGCGTGGAAGTACCCACGGGTATGACCCATGTTGACCTGGAAGTGGTGGTAACGTTCCATCCGCTCAAGGAGCAGGTGATAACGCAGGAGACGTCCAGGCAACACTGGCCAACCGGGTTCATTGAACAGGTCTTTGGCGGGTGGCAGGGCAAACCATTGGAGCGGGCCCCGCAAGGGGAGTATGAGGTACGGAGGACGCTGGAATGATCTATCTCCCCGTTCCCCCCGCCCCCCGCTCCCCCATTCGTCACTGCGTTATGTTCTGCCAGAGGTCAGCAGGGACGAGACGCGCCAGGTGTCCAACATTACGACATACGGTTCGCATCAATCGAGCGCAACACATCCTCCCAGGTGCCCTCGCCCTCCTCTTCGGCATCTTCTTCGGCTGCATCCTCTGCATTCCAGGATTGCAACAACCGTATCGCATCCTCTGGCGTGCCGCGTGGGGGGACAATCATGTCCGCATCCGTCATCGTTGCCAGCAAAGCCCGCACGTCGGGCGCAAGAGCAGGATAGAGCGGGGGAGGCGACACTGATGTCTCCGCTATCAATTGCTCTGCCAACATTGTCTGCACAACGTCCTGTTCCTGCTTACCCTGCCGCTGCGCTTCAGCACGCAAGCGATCATAGATTTCTGGTGGTAGTTCTATCGTCAAGGTTGTCATATGCACCCCTTTCAGCAAAATTATGATGCCCGCCCCTGTGCATAGCGCAGTCCAAATACACCTCAGCTATTATACCACGCCCCCCCGCTTGACGCCCCCCCCCCCCCCCCCC
>DAOTUK010000126.1:0-12475 GCA_034437375.1 Chloroflexaceae bacterium
ACCAGCACCACACCGTCCCCCGCCACCGCCACCAGCACCCCCGCCACCACGACAACGACAACGACCGCGACGACGACCGCGACGACGACCACTAGCGACACCCGCACGATGGGAGTCATTACCGCCTACGCACTTAATGTGCGGCAGGGGCCCGGCACCGACAACCCCGTCAATATGCAAGCCGTGCTAGAGCATGGCGACGAAGTGGAGATTCTCTCCGAGTCGGATGGGCCAGGCTGTGATATGTGGCTTGAGATACGCCTGGATAATGGCGAAGAGGGGTGGGTATGTTCCCCGTTCGTGCGCGTTATTCAGGGCGGGGCGGGACTATCGGCGGGAGGCGAACCAGAGCCCGTCCCCGACATCCCCGCGCTCTTCAAGCCCGTGCTGCAACGCACCTATGCCCATATCCCCTTGCGCTACCGCTTTGTGCCCCAGGAGGATGACGAGGTAACGATGGTCACACCGGGCGTTATCCATGTGCAGCGCGAAACAGATGACCCGCTGAAGATAAACCTTCTTCTCTTTGATATAACAAAGCCCCAATTCGATATGAAGACGGGTCTGGGCGACGGGTGGCTATCGGGCCGCACCCGCACATCGCAGGTGGCCACGCAGCAACGCGCCCTGGCCGCCGTAAATGGTGACCTCTTCGCCGGGCATGGCGTCCCACAGGGGCTCACGATTGTAGACTCGCGGGTGGCAGTGCCGCCCAAACACCGCGCCACGCTGGCCTGGTCGCACAGCCGCGAACCCTTTATCGGCTACTTTACCAATGGTTGGTCGTGGCAGGCCAGCGTCACCACCGCCGATGGCCGCAGCAAGGGTATCGCCGACTACAACCGCCTGTGCGAGTGGGACGATATTTGCCTGTACAATTACTTTGCCAAACTGGCCCCGGATTATCGCGGCGACGTGAAAGTCTTTTTGTCGCCCACCGGCCAGGTCACGCGCATTACGCAGAAAAAGCAACTAAAAATCCCCTTTGGTATGCGCGTGTTGCACGGCTCTGGCGACGGAGCCGATTGGTTGCTCGACCATGTGGAAGAAGGCGACGTATTGACCATTGCCATTGAAACCTTGCACGATCTCGATCAATATGAGCAGGCTATCAGCGGCGGGCCAATCATTTTGCAGGATGGACGCTTTGTCCAGGATTGTATGTGCAAATTGATTGATTGTAGCGATGTCACCTTCGACCCGACGCTGCTTATAGAAGATGGTGAAGTCGTTGACGAAGATGTGCTCTGTGAAGATTTCGATACTTCCTGGAAAGAGAGCCATTACCACTGGGTCTATATGCCCCGTACCGGCGTCGGCTATGACCGGCTGAAGCAGACCCTCATAGTCGCCGTGGTAGATGGTTATCAGCGCGGCTATAGCCGTGGTATCCAACAAGAAGCGTTTGCCGACTTGCTACGCGAATTTGGCGCATACGACGCCATGGAATTGGACGGCGGCGGATCGAGTACCATGGTGCTCGAAGGGGAGATTATAAATCATCCGTCGGATCAGACCGGCGAACGTTATGTCGCCAACGCGCTACTGTTCTACTGGAAAGAGTTGGGCGAACGCGATTAGGAGCTACACCAATGAAACGTGGAATTGTTCAGATAGGGGCCGTCCTGGTGCTGGTGGTGTCGCTGGTACTGGTGTTTGGACAAGAGCCGACCTCGCAATATGTGCAGGCGGTAGACCCGGCCGGCCCCGCCGCGCCCTATGCCGCTACCATCCCGCTCACCGCGACCAACGAGCTTTCTCCCACCGAGGCGCTTGCCGCGACGGAGCCGACCACCGCGACCGAAGAAGTCGCCGCCACCGAACCGACCACCGCGACCGAAGAAGTCGCCGCGAATGAAGAGGATACGCCCCCGCTGGCGATGCAAACCGAAGAGGTGCCGCCCTACGTGCCTATCATGATGTACCATTACGTACGCGAGGTAGACCCGGAAGAGGACGAAATGGGCTATAACCTCTCCATCCATCCGGAAACCTTCGAGCAGCACGCGCAATGGTTTCAGGAGCAGGGTTATACGACCGTGCGTATGGAGACGCTGGCCCGCTGTCTGCGGGGGGAAGAACAATGCCCCGAAAAGCCCGTCGCGCTCACCTTTGACGATGGCTATGAAGACGCTTTTACCAACGCGCTGCCCATCTTAGAAAGGTATGATATGACGGCAACGTTTTACATCGTCACCGAATTTGTAGGCCAACCCGGCTATATGACCTGGAAACAGATAAAGAAACTGCATGCGCAGGGGATGGAGATAGGCTCACACACGCTCACCCACGCCGACCTGACGGCCCGCAACAAGGATGCGGCCCGCAAGGAGATACGCCGCTCGCGCACCATTCTGCGCGAGAAGATAGACGCGCCGGTCGTGAGCTTTTGCTATCCCACCGGCGCCTACAATGCCCAGGTAGCCGAGATGGTGCGCAACGCCGGCTATACCAATGCCGTGACGACCTACCCCGGCCGCCGCCTGGATCGGCTGTACGAGATTCCGCGCCGCCGCCTGCTTGGGGGCGAAACGGTAGAGGCACTAGAATGGTATACCAGAGAGCCGCCGATTGAGGGGCGCGTGTTGGAAGATAGCGTGCGCGTGCGTGCGGGGCCGGGCACAGACCAGGATCACCTGGCCGAAGATGCCGCCTTCAACGCGGGCGATAGTGTGACGGTGTATGCCCGTTCGGGGGGCGAGGGGTGCGATACCTGGTTACAGGTTGGCGTTTCGGACAACCAGACCGGCTGGATCTGTGGTTCGTTTGTGCAGACGTACGAGTATCGCTCGGACATTCCGAAAGAGGAGCCGGAGCCAGCACCTGAAGAGTGATGCGAGGACAGGAGATGCGGATGATGCGTGATGCGAGGAGATGCGGGTGACGGGGGCGCACGATTGTACGCCCCCGTCACGCTTCCCGCTTCCCGTTTCACGGCTCACGCTTCCCGCTTCCCGTTTCACGCTTCCCGTTTCACGCTTCCCGTTTCACGGCTCACGGGCGTTACATCATGCCCATGCCGCCCATACCACCCATACCGCCCATACCGCCCATGCCAGCGGCGGCGGCGGCCCCGTTCTCGTCGGGCTCGTCGGCAATCAGGGCCTCGGTGGTCAAAATCATACCCGCAACGCTGATAGCCGTTTCGAGCGCAATACGGGTTACCTTGGCCGGGTCAATGATACCGGCCTCGATCATGTTGACGTAGCTATCGGTCATCACATCAAAGCCCCACAGGTGGCTCTTCTTCTCTTCCTGGTTCCGTCGCACATACTGCACCACAACAGGCCCATCTGCGCCAAAGTTGCGGGCAAGCTGTCGTATCGGCTCTTCCAGTACCCGCCGCATCAGACGCACGGCCATAGCCTCTTCCTCATAGTCGGTCTGTACGCTATCCAGGGCCTTCATCGCGTTGAGCAGCACGACCCCGCCGCCGGGGACAATACCCTCTTCCACCGCGGCGCGGGTGGCGTTAATGGCATCCTCGACGCGGGCCTTGCGCTCCTTCATGGCCGGCTCAGTGGGGGCGCCCACCTCAATAACGGCGACGCCGCCGGCCAGTTTCGCCAGACGCTCCTGCAACTTCTCGCGGTCGTAGTCGCTGGTTGTCGTCTCAATCTGGGCTTTAATCTGGTCAACCCGCGCTTCAATGGCGGCTTTTTCGCCATAGCCTTCCACAATCACGGTATCATCCTTGGTAGATTTCACCATGCGGGCGCGGCCCAGGTCTTGCATGGTGGCCGAGTCGAGCTTGCGGCCAATCTCTTCGCTCAACACCGTACCGCCGGTCAAGATAGCAATATCTTGCAGCATAGCTTTGCGGCGGTCGCCAAAGCCGGGCGCTTTGATGCCAAGCGTGTGGATGGTGCCGCGCATCTTGTTGACCACCAGCGTGGCCAGCGCTTCGCCATCAATGTCCTCTGCAATAATGACCAGTTCCTTCTTGCCGCTCCCAAGCACCGACTCAAGCAGGGGTACAATGTCGTTGACCGCGCTAATCTTTTTGTCGGTAATCAGGATGTAGGGTTCGCTCAGTTCGGCTTCCAGGCGGTTGGCGTCGGTGGTGAAGTAGGGCGAGATATAGCCGCGGTCAAACTGCATCCCCTCGACCAGGTTATGCTCTAGCGTGGTGCCCTTGCCCTCTTCCACCGTGATAACGCCGTCGCGCCCAATCTTATCTATAATCGTGGCCAGCAATTCGCCAATCTCCGGGTCTTGCGCCGAAATGGTCGCCACCTGGCGTATCTCGTCGCGCCCTTTGACTTCGATGCTCTGCTCTTTGACGTTTTGGAGAATAGCCTGGCCGCTCTTGTCCAGACCGCGCTTGAGCAGCATGGGGTTGGCGCCGGCCGTTACCAGTTTCAAGCCCTCGTTGACAATGCACTGCGCCAGTACGGTGGCAGTGGTTGTTCCATCGCCGGCAATATCGTTGGTCTTGCTGGCGGCCTCTTTGAGCATCTGGACGCCCATATTTTCGAAGGGGTCTTCAAGCTCGATGTCTTTGGCCACTGTCACACCGTCGTGGGTAATGTTGGGTGCGCCAAACTTGCGGTCAAGCGCCACGTTGCGGCCGCGTGGGCCCAGCGTGGTACGGACAGCTCTGGCCAGCACATCAACACCGGTTTTGAGGCTATTGCGAGCCTCTTCTTTAAAAATGAGCTTTTTTGCCATATGTTCCTCTCTCCGTTCTCGTTACGCTTCAATAATACCTAGAATATCTTTCTCCTGAAGGATGAGGTATTCTTCGTCATCAATCTTAAACTCTGTACCAGCATACTTCGCAAACAACACTTGCTGCCCAGGTTGAACACTCATCGGCACCAGTTTGCCATTGTCATCGCGTCTGCCTTCGCCAACAGACAACACTTCGCCCTGCATGGGGCGCTCTTTGGTCGCCGTGTCGGGCAGATAAATACCCGATTGGGTTTTCTCTTCCTTGGCCTTGGGCTTGACCACTGCGCGATCTCCAAGCGGTTTCACATTCATAATGACCGAACCTCCCTGTCTTGTAGGATCTTTGAACCCATGATCCGATGGCAGGGTTTCTCCCCACCACAAGAGCACTACTGGTTAGTAGCGCATACCCTATCCCTACGAAATCATGTCCAATAGCGAAATTTTCATCTTCTGCCATTGTGAACGATTTGTGTAAGAACTGTATTGGTAGAGTATTAACGAAGTATTAGCAAATGGGGTTTGAGAGTGCTAACTGCTACGCCGTATGCTCTATTTCCTCTGGTTCGCCCATAGAGGTCAGGACGCGGTGGGCCCGCAAGGCCAGCCACATTGAGAAATGTTCCTCGGCGTCGCTCAAGTTTGCGCCGGTAATCTGTTGGATACGCTCTAGCCGATAGAGCAGCGTATTGCGGTGGACATGTAACGCTTCCGAGGTAGCCCGCAGATTGCCCAGGTGGTTGAAATATTCTTCCAATGTCTTGAGCAATTCGCTATCTTGCTTGCGGTCGTAGGAGACGAGCTTGGAGAGCGTCTCGCGGTAAAACGTCCACATCTCTGGCTCGTCGCGTAGCAGTACCAGCAGACGGTAGACGCCCAGGTCGCTAAACGATTGGACATGCTGCGAGCCAAAGAGTTGCCGCCCCAGGAAGAGGGCCTGTTCAGCCTCCTTGAGGGTGCGGGTCCAATCCATCAAGGAGGGGGCCGGCGTCCCCAGGGCCAGGGTCAGGTCTTCGTAGTCGCGGGCAAGACGCTCGCGCATAGAATTGGCCAGGTCGTGGGGTTGGATACCATCGCTCAAGGGCAGCATACAAAGCACGGCGTTTTCGCGGCGCAGCAAGGGGGCCGCAATACTGCGGCGGTTGAGATCGCTCTGGATGCTAGTCATCAGGCGGCCCTGGGTTGCGCTTGAGGCCTTCTCTACAGAGAAGAGCAAGGCAATGTGGGGCTGCGTGAGGTCATAGCCCAGTTGTTCGCCGCGCTGAATGATGGTGGCGGGGTCGGCGGGGGGGCCAGCAATAATCATAGAGAGGAAGTCGCCCCGCAAGCGCTCTTCGGCGGCCTGGACGGCGTGTTCTTTGGCAAAGACGAGCGAGAGCGCCGCGGCCCCCTGGAGCGCGGCCAGACGATCCCACTCGTCCAGACTGCTGCCAGCAATAGCCAGGTAGCCGCTGGCCTGCTCCGGGTTGCCAATCGCTTCTACCCAGATGTGCTGGTTGAGCAGCGAACTATCGCCACAGCATTGGGGCCGCAGCGATTTGAGCGCCACGCGCCCGGAGCCCTGCCCCAACTGGACGCGCATTTCGCCATTGGCCGCATAGCAGGCTACACACTGGCCCGTGCGTTCGCTCAAGGTTTCCAGCACCACCATCATACCCGTTTCCAGCACCGGCTCGGACATAGACAGTTGCGTGAGCAGGTTGTATAACTGGGCCCCGCGCCGCTCCAGTTGGGCCTCATAGTCGCTAATGAGGCGGGCTATCTCGCGCTCTATCTCGCGCAGGTCGGCGTTATCGGGCAGATGGAGCAGCGGTAAACGGACAAGTTCGGCGGCTTGTTTGTCTTCGTCGGTGACGTCTCCGATAACAGCCACAGCGGCCACCGGGGCCTGGGCCAGACGCCGCACCAGGGTAGCCAGGGTCAACCGCGAGTCGAGGGCGTGCAATGCTTCAACCGAGACAAGGGCTATCTCGCCACCGCCGCGCAGGTCTACAAAGGCGGGGAGCTTGGTACGCATCATCACAACCCAGGTGACCGGATGGGTAATACCAGAGGTGCCGGCGATGACGTCCGTTTCGGGTGGTAGGGCCAGGCGCAAGATGTCTCGAACTGTTACTCCCATAGGTGCTCTTCTCGTTTCTTCCACTGTTTCACAAGCAACGGTCTGGTATGGAGCGGGCCGTACACCACGACGCCCCCACTCCTTTGTATGATTATACCATATGCAGGTATTTTGTGAGTCACAATGAGGGAACAATAATGCGGTTGACGTAAGCCTAAAAAATGGCTATTTGTATACTTTGTACAAAAAAACGGTACTTTTTGGTATTCTGCCGCATATTATGTCCAGTTGACAGGCTATAGCGCTATCCGTCGTGTGGAGTGCATTCGCGTCGCCTCGCGCCGCCCGCCTCCCGCCGCCCCGGCCACTTTATGGTAGAATGTGGCGGTAACAGCCGGGTAGGTGGCTACCCTGCTCGTACCCATACGGTAAAGATAGGATAGAAGGTAGGAATGGACGGATGGAAACGGCAACAACCGCACCGGCTCCAACCATTGCTGGTATGGCCAAAAGCCCTATCTCCGGGCGCAGTCTGGCGCAAGGACTCCGCTTCTCAGATGTGCAATGGGACAGCGACGGCCAGCACATTGTCTGGCGCGAGAGCGGCTCCGGGCGCAGCACGCTGGTATGCGCCGCCGTCAACCGCGCCGACGCCCCCTGGAACCTGACCGACGAACTATCGGTAAGCGCCGGGGTTGGCTATGGCGGGGGCGAGTTTACCATAGCGCAAGGGCACGTCTTCTTTGTTGAAAAGTCGGGGCGCATCTATCGGCAGGCGCTTGCGGGTGGCGCAGCCCGCCCCATCACCCCCGCCTTTGGCAGCGCCGCATCCCCCACCGTCTCCCAGGATGGCCGCTGGCTCCTCTACGTCCACTCCTACGAGGGTAGCGACAGTATCGCCATTGTAGACACAGCGGGGGCCCACTGGCCCCAACGCCTGATACAGGGGCACGATTTCTATATGCAACCACGCTGGCACCCCGACGGCCAGCATATCGCTTGCGTGGCCTGGAACCACCCGAACATGCCCTGGGATGGCACGCTGCTGCTGCTGGCGACGTTGCGGGAGGAGGGGGCCAGTCTGCCCACCGTTGCCGAGACGCAGACGATAGCCGGCGGCGACGAGGTAGCAATCTTTCAACCCGAATTTTCCCCCGATGGTCGCTGGCTTGCGTTGACCTCGGACGAAAGCGGGTGGAGCAACTTGTACCGCTACGATATGCAGCAGGGCACCTGCCACGCTATGACCCGCGCCGAAGCGGAACACGCCATACCGGCCTGGGTACAGGGTATGCGCACCTATGGATGGCGCCACGATAGCCGTTCGCTGGTCTTTCTGCGCAACCAGCAAGGCAAAGGCTACCTGCTCTCGCAACCCATTGAAGAGTCGGAGCCCGCCCCCCACGTAGCCTCCGCAGAGCCGGTGTCCGGTCTGGATGCCTATACCTGGTTTGAGCAACCGGCCCTCTCGCCCCGCGCCAATGTCCTGGCCCTGATCGCCTCATCCAGCACATGCCCCCCGCGCTTGCTGTTGCACCCCCTGGACGAACCCGCCCCCCCCACGCCCCCCGCGCTCCTCAAGCGGGTGGTACGTCGTTCGCTCTACGAGATGGTAGCGCCGTCGCTGCTCTCCGAAGCACAGCCGGTCACCTGGACAACCGGCGATGGGACGCCCCTATATGCGCTGCTCTATCGCCCCACCGAGCGCGTGCCCGTGGAACATACCAATGACGCCCCCCCGCCGGCCATCGTTACCATTCACGGCGGGCCCACAGCCCAGGCAGTAGCCAGCTATTCCGATAAAATCCAGTTCTTTACCACGCGCGGGTATGTTGTCCTGGCGCTCAACTATCGCGGTAGCACCGGCTACGGGCGGGCCTATATGCAAGCCCTGCGTGGCTCCTGGGGGGTAGCGGACGTAGCCGACGCGGTGAGCGCCGCCGAATATCTCAAAGCGCACCACCTGGCCGCCCCCGACAAAATCGTCCTGATGGGCGGAAGTTCGGGCGGCTACGCTGTGCTAGAAACGCTGTGCCGGGCGCCCGGTACCTTCAAAGCCGGCGTCTGTCTCTATGGCATATCCAACCTGTTTACGCTCGTCTCCGGCACCCACAAATTTGAGGAACGCTATACCGATACGCTCATCGGTACCCTGCCCGCCGCTACGGACACCTACCGCGAACGTTCGCCCCTTTTCCATGCCCACCTCATCACCGACCCGCTGGCCCTCTTCCACGGTAGCGACGATACGGTAGTACCCCAGGAGCAATCAGACGCCATCGCCGATGCGCTGCGCAAGCGGGGGGTGCCGCACGAATACCACGTCTACGCAGGCGAGGGGCACGGATGGCGCAAAGCAGAAACCATTGAATCCTTCTACAATACGCTGGAAGCCTTTTTGCAACGATATGTGCTGTTTGTATAGCGGGTGGTGCCTCATCGTTCCCCATCCCCCATCGCGCATCACCTGTTACGGGTATGACCATGTTTAAGGATTATTACGCCGAGCTTGGGATACCACGCGGAGCCAGCGAACAAACAATTCGCCAGGCCTACCGCACACTGGCCCGCCAATATCACCCGGATGTCAACCCCGACACCCAGGAAGCAGAGGAGCGCTTCAAAGCTATTTCCGAAGCCTACCGCGTACTGAGCGACCCACACCAGCGCAAGCGCTACAACTCGCTCTACCGACGCTATCGCCGGTGGGTACAGTATGGCAACCCCGACGATCTGGACTGGTCGAAGTGGCAGGCTCTGGCGAGTATGCCCAGTTTCGACTTCTTCTTCAACGTGCTTGATGCGGTTATCGGGCTTGAAGAGAAAGAGGAAGACCCCTACCAGAAGCGCCCCGGCGACGATCTCGAAGTCGCGGTGATCATCACCCTGGAAGAGGCCTTCCGCGGTATAGAGCGCACAGTACAGGTAGACAAGAAACGCGCTGTCACTATCACCATACCGCCCGGTGTCCAGAGCAACATGGAGTTGCGCCTGGCCGGCCAGGGTAGCCCCGGCACGGTCGGGGTACGGGCCGGCGATCTCTACATCGTGGTACAGGAACAGCCCCACCCCCTCTTTCAGCGCCAGGACGACGACCTGTACACCGATGTGTCGGTAGATATGTTTACGGCGCTGATCGGTGGGGAGGTAACCATAGCGACCCTGGATGGCCCGGCAGAGCTTGAGATACCGCCGCGCACCCCCGCCGATAAACTGCTGTGTCTGGAAGGGCGCGGTATGCCGCATATGAAGTCGCCCCACCAGCGCGGCAATCTCTACGCCCGGGTGAAACTCTCCTTGCCCGAACCGATGAGCGCAGAGGAACTGGAAATACTCCAACGGATGGCGCGGGCCCGCAACACCAGCCCGATGCGACGGTAGCCCCGGACGTTGGCGTATGGCGACCCTGCCGAGGCGCGGGAACGGCGACAGAGAGCCATATACTCGGTCGGCAAGCCGCACCTCGCCCATAACCTCGCCCATACTCCCTCGTAGCATTCCCCACACCTTCTACCCTCACGCACCTGAACAAGGTGTTATAATACGGATAGAGGCATGGTATTGTTTTCAACCCTATATTGCTCTATCGCAAATGCCTGGGTACTACCATTTGTAGCAAGGAGTGCGGCCAAGTGTCTGCTATAACAACCATTGATGTTGATCAACTGGTGGGGACACTGCGTCTCCTGTGTGCGCATCCTTCTACAAGTGGCCATCCCTACCACATCAACCAGTCTGCGCGGGTCGTAGCGGATGCTATGCGGGTCAGCGGGCTTGAGGTAAAGAAGATCCCCACTGGCGGCCCCCCGCTGTTGTTCGGGTGGCGGGACGGGCGGCGGCCCTTTACGCTGTTGCTCTACCACCACTACGATACGAACCCCACCGGGCCCTGGCGCACCTGGTTTCACGACCCCTTCCAGGTATCAGAACGTGATGACCACCTCTTCGGGCGCGGCGTGGCGCATGGCAAAGGGCCGCTGGCGGCCCACCTCCAGGCTATCCGTTCCATCCTGGACACCGAGCACGAGTTGCCGCACGGTATTCTGATGATGGCAGAAGGTGAGCGGCTTATCGGTAGCCCCCACCTGGAACGGGTGATACGCCGCAACCAGGGGCGCGTCCATGTAGACGCCTGTCTGAGCAGCGGGGGCGAGTATGATAGCGCCGGGCGGCCCTTCTGCTATAGCGGCAGCAAGGGATTGCTGCGGGTACGGTTGAAAGCCTATGGGGCCGATCATCCGCTCCCGCCCGGTCTGGCGGCCAGCGTGCATAATCCGGTGTGGCGTCTGGCGTGGGCGCTTGGCGAAATAAAGGGCGCTGATGAGGATATACGCATCAATGGCTTTTATGATAGTGTGGAGGGGCCGGGACGGGACGAACGAACGATTTTGCGCCAGGTACAGTTTGATGAAGAGCGCCGCAAGGAAGCGTGGGGTATTCCAGAATTTCTTTTTGACATGAGCGGCAAGACACTGGTGCGTACCGAAGTTACGCTGCCCACCTGCAACCTTTCAGCTTTCCGCGCCGACCCCATCAATGGGATGGCGTGTATCCCTATGGACGCTTCGGCCCAACTGGATTTCCAACTGGTGCCGCAGCAGAATCCGGAAGAGATTTTCGATTTGTTGTGCAAACATCTGGCGGCCCGCGGCTTTGGCGATATAGGAGTCGAACGGTTGCCGGGCGGCTATGCACCGGTACAGAGCGACATCGCCCAACCCTTTCTCCAACAACTTGCGCAGGCCGGTGAGCGTGTCTATGGGGCCCCGTTGACGGTGCTCCCGCTTGGTACGTTTGCCTACCCGCTACACCTCTTTACCCACTACCTGCAAACGCCAGTGTCGGTACTGGCCTTTGCTAACCATGGCAGCACAGAGTATGGAGCGAACGAGCATATACCGCTGGCTAACCTGGTGCGCCACGCGCAGATGCTGGTTGAGGTGATGGGGGCAGACCATCCGGTGGTGAAGGAGCAAGCGGTAGCACTGGCAGAGGGGTGAGCGAGGGGCCTGCGCCGCTTCTAGAGATACTCTACATGCCCCACCATCTCTTCAGGGGTAAGCACTTCATAGATCAATATAAGACTGTTGATAATATCACTCACTGATCGGAGCACGTTGCTACAATAGGCAATGCCGGCATGCTCACTGTACTGGCTTGCCAGTCGCAAAAAGTCGTCATCATGAGAAACGATCACTCGCCCCTCCCGTTGAGCAAAGGCCATATGTGCTGCATCACTCTGTGTTCGTAGTCCGGCTTCAACCGTGGTTGTTACATCAATTCCATGGCGACGCAATGCATGCGCAATAACCGGATCAACATGTTCATCCAGATGAAACCGAATACGCTCACCCATGGGATACTTCTACCAGTTTTGTTTTGATGCGCGAAGGATACCTGTTTTGCAGGTTCTCGGCAAATGCCCGGGTTTCTTTAATAATGCTATCAACGCTAGATTGGTGATCATAGTAATAGGTCATTGCTGCATACACGGCGGCTAGTGGCAGGTTATACTTTCCCGCTATTTCTTCCAAAGATTGCCGCAAATAGCGATGCATAATGACAATATCTGCAACTGTTACCCGCGTGCCGGTGATATGAGGCTTACCGCTCCGTATCGCTTCGTCTCTTGCAATGTGCCCATTTAGCAGTGTTTCAACCGTCATGGTATGCTTCCTTACGTTCTAACGACCTGGGTTCTGGCAGGGGGGTGAGCGAGGGGCCCCCCCCCCCCCCCCC
>DAOTUK010000127.1:0-3805 GCA_034437375.1 Chloroflexaceae bacterium
GAAAATCCGTCGCGTACGTTCCAACAAATGGGTTCCGTTCGTTCCGTCCCGTGAAAAAAAGTTTGATACCTGTACGCTTGCCATGCTGTGCGTGGGGAGGTGCGGGGTGGGGTGGGGTGGGTTATTGCATAGGTGCCCCGACGGTCAGCATGACGATTCGTGCATATGCGGTACCCCCTTTCTTTCTGCTCCTTACTCTACGTATGCAGCGCCGGGCAGACCAATTTATCGGGTCTGGTTGTGTTCTTGTCAAGCCCGCGGGAATTGTTCTGGGTAGGTTGTTCTTTGGTAATAGTTTCAAGTTGTCCAGTACATCATCATATACTGAACAGCGCGATAGACCTATGTATTGAGAATTTTGTAACGTTGTTGTACTGTGCATAGCCTGCGTGCGATATTTGCCATATTGTTCGCTTATCTGATGACAGATCGCTATGTTATACTACAATTTTATAGGCGTTCAAGGGGTAATCCCAAGGGTAATTGTTCACATTTGGTAGCAATAGCAATCGTACGTGGCTCGTAAACTAGATACCTGGGAGCGCGGGTATCATGCCCAATGCTTAGCAGCATTGGGCATCCTGCATCAGGATGCCGTCAATTGTGGTTGTCACCGGTGGGTGATGTCGTCCGTCGCGGCGGTCGCACCCGCAGATCGTTCAACACCGCCTGCCGCGCAACATTCCGATCGCCGCGCAGCGGTGGATAGGAACGCGGACGCGAGCGCACCTTGCGCGGTTCGTGCGCGACTTTCCAGGGTTGGTGCTGGAGACGACACCGCGCCAGACGCGGCGGTCTGCTGCACCGCAAAGGTATCCGGTTGCAACAAATGATTGACAACTTCTTGCGATGCGTTATACTGGCTATACAGCCCATACATAGAGCAACCCTGATTGCATTGTAAAACCTGGGAGCGCGGGCGTCTCGCACGCATGCGGGCAGGATGCTCGCATTCCCAGAAAAAATTGATTTACGAGCGCCATGGGATTGTTAGCGCAAAGAACTCTGGGTAAAAAAACAAGCAACGTGAGGGAAGAGAAGGAGTTGAACCAATGAGCATGACGGATATGTTGCTTCAGGCAGAGGATGTGCAGTCCTTTGCGGCTGGAACCAACATTTTTGAAGCCGGTCAACCCGGCGACGTGATGTATGTTGTGCTTGAAGGGAAGGTAGATATTCTGGTTCATGACAAAGTGCTTGATAGGGTAAGCTCCGGGGGTATCATAGGGGAAATGGCCTTGATAGATACGCAACCCCGCAGCGCGACCGCCACCGCCAGCACCGAATGCAAAGTTGTGCCGATTAACGAAGAGCGTTTTACCTACCTCATCCAGGAGATGCCAGAATTTGCCATACAGGTTATGAAAGTTGTGGTGCAACGCCTGCGCCTGATGAATGCGCAGGTATAAGCCCCCCGTCCGAACGGTGCGAACGTTTGGATGACCCTGGAGGAAGTTTTCTGTAATGCCGTCGCATGCAGAGTGTCACTGATATAGTACAGGGCCTGGCCCGCCAGCGGGGGCAGGGGAATACCCCCCTGCTTGCGCTGCATACCATAGATTCTCGGCCAGGCACCCTCATCAGCCATCTCACCGTTTCCCAGAATCTGGTACAGACCTGGGTGCAGGTTACGGGGGCCCCCTTTTGCCAGCACCAGTCGCTCTCGCTCTCGTCGCTGCGGCGGGGCGAACCGTTTGCGCTCATGGGCGGCGGGAGCGCCACCCGCCAGACGCTCCACCTGCTGCTGCACGATAAACTGGTCAACGAAGCGGATAGCCGCGCCTTGCTCCTGTGCCCCGACGATGAAACCGCCGCGCTCCACCTGGACGAAATATACCACCTGAACCAGGCCATAGGCGCCCCGCTCACCGTAGCCCACCTAGGCCTGGGCGAACGTTCGCGCCAGGAAACAGCGGCGCGGGTGCTCCTGGCCACCCCGGAGGTCTTGCACGAACGGCTCCTACGCCACCATCAGCGGGCATGGTACCACTTCTGGCAACAGATACGCCTGCTCGTGCTAGTAGACCTTGACCGCTACCCCGGCGTCGCGGCAACCCATCTAGCCTTTCTGCTTATCCGCAGTGCGCGGCTTGTGTCGCCCCAATCGCCACCCTTTCTCGCGGCCACGCTGGCCGAAACCAGCGATACCGAGCGCGCACTGCTAGAATTGATTGGGAATCCCTGGCGCATCATTACGGTACACGATGTCCCCCACCGCGCCACCCTGCTGGCCCTATGGCACGCCGCCGATGAGCGCCTGCGCGAGGCTATCCGGTTAGCCAACCAGTTTGAGCGCGAAGGGTACCGCGTGCATATCACGTGCCACCCTATCGAGCGGCCCTTTCTGCTGTCGCTGCTTGGCGACCTGCCCGACGGTATGAGCATCGGGCCGGGGCCTGTGCCGGCCCATGTGCATATTGTCACCGGCGGCTATGGCTCCCACGCGCTCCTGCGCCAATCGCTGGCCGGCTCGTTTAACCATACCCCCGATCTGACCATACTCTTGCTTGGGCAACTCCCAACTGAGCGTACGCTGGTGCGGCGTCTGAGCACCAGTCCCGCCAGTACCATTGCTGCTTTGTTGCACGACCCGCTGCCTGTCTGGTTGCCGCCCCCCACCAACGCCTACATCTCCTCGCAACACCTGTTGTGTGCGGCCAACGAGCGCCCCATTACCAACGAAGAAATGAGCGCCTGGCAGGCGGAAGACATGGTTTCCTATCTAGAGCGGCGCAAGCTGGTTGTCCAACTCCCCCTCAGTAATACTATCTGGCAGCCGTTACCCGCGGCCGGCAACCCGTACGAAGATTTCGCCTTGCACACCGCCGGCTCGGCGGCCATCTCCTTGCACAACGAGCGCGGCGTACTCTTCCACACCCTCGACCCGGCCCTGTTCAATCGGTGGGGCTTTCTGGGGGCCGCTATGCCGCCGGGCGGAAGCGGCTACCGCGTGGTGGCCCGCAACGACGAAGGCGGTACTATCACGCTGCGCACCGAGCAGGAGGGGCGCTATACCTTTCCCCTGCGGCGCTGCGAAATAACCCTGCGTGAAGAGCGCGATAGCCGTATGCTGCATGGGAGCCACGTCGGATGGGGGCGCGTAGTGGTTGATGAGGAAATCTATGGCTACCGCGAGATTCGCCCCAAGAGTACGCTGGCGGAACAGACGCTCGAGGCCCCGTTGACAACGCGCTGGACTGCCCCGGCTGTCTGGATTGATTTACCGTTGAAATTGAACACCACCGGCCAACTGGTCGGGTGGTCGCTTGCCTCGGTGCTGCCCACCTGCGTTATCTGCTCGCATACCGACCTGGTGCCCGCCTATGATGCCCCCTCCGGGCGGCTCTACCTCATAGACGCGCAGCCGGGCGGCAATGGACTCTCGGCCTGGCTCTACGACCATCTGGAAGATGTACTGCCGCTGGCGTATGATACAGCTCTGGATTGTCGGAGCGACCCGGTGCTAGAGCCGGTCGCCCGCAACGATATGGACTGGTTGCTGGCGTTGTTGGGGGGTGGGAGCGCGTTACCTCCCGCCGATAGCCCCCCCCGCACGCCGGCCACCGTTGGCACGCCGCGCCGTGCTGGTAGCGAGCAGGTAGCCGCCGTGGAGCCCCACCGGCGCGAGCCGCCCCCCCCACCAGAGCGTCCTACAGCGCGGCGGACACCCTCCGAGACGCACGCTACTACCACGCGGCCCGAGCCAACGCCACAGCGCACCAGCGCGGCAAAACCAAAACAACACACGACGGAGCCAGAACAGACCAGTACCGCGCCAGCGCCCCCGTCCCCCCCCCCCCCCCCC
>DAOTUK010000128.1:0-3068 GCA_034437375.1 Chloroflexaceae bacterium
GGGCGGGGTCGTCGGTTGGGTGGGCGGGGTCGTCGGTTGGGTCGTGGGTTGGGCGGGTGGGGTCGTCGGTTGCGTCTGCGGTTGTCCCGGCTCGTGGTGTAGGTAGACCGGGTCGGGCCCAAGCGTCAGGTCGAACTTGCCCCCGCTGGCCGTCACCTGCCGCGAGTCGCCCCAACTATCGTACACGGTCGCCTGCGCCGAATTTGTCCAGATGGGCACAGTAGCAGGATTCGTAGCCCAGAGTACGTCTATGGTTTCGCCGCCCTTGCGGAAGCGTGCGCCATAGGACTCCGGCCCCGCCACCGATGAAATACTCTTCAGCCGAAGAGTACCATTTTGGGGACTGGTGCGGTCTTGTTCCAGCGCCACCCCGATAAGATCGGCGGGAAACTGTATCATGCGCATCGTACCCAGATTGTCGAGATTCTCGCCCGGCTGGTTGATGGGGATCATCAGGGTATTGTCGCTGCCGCCAACCCGTCCCAGACGAAATTGTATGCGCCCCTGGGCGTCGCGGAACCATAAGTTGAGCGAGTGGCTACTGCCGTCGCCATCCAGTTTCACCGCAATCTGGGACACACCGGCCGGCAAGGTCTGGGGGCTACCCGTCTCGAAAATGACGAAACTGGGGCTAGAGGGGTCGGGGAAATTGTAGCTCAGTGTGCCCGACTCGAAGGTGCCATAGGGTTGGTCGCCGCGCCGCCATGAGCCGGTGGAGCCAAAGTCTATCAACACCTCTTCGCTACCAAGCGTTATCTGTCCGGCGGGGGTCGTGCCGGCCAGTTGTTCGTTCATCGTCTTGAAGGCGGTATAGGCCGCTTTGGGGTTGCTATAGTCTGCTTTGCCGCTACCCATCGGGAAGAAGCCATACTGTTTGTTATCCTCATCTTTGAAGTTATAGTTCATCACACGTTCGGCACCTTCCGCCCGCAGCAACACCGCGCCGCGTACCAGGAAACTGGCCTGCTGCTGCTGGTTGAAGACGGCCCGGCTGCCCGGCCCGCCGGTTGACCAGCCAAACTCGGTGACCCATATGGGCTTGTAGCCGAGCTTTTCAGCGAGTCCTTTCACCTGGTTATATCCGTTGGCCGCAATCTTGCCGGTTTCGGGCGAGCCAGAGGGATTTTCGCCCTGGCCATCTACGTAGGGGTGAATGGAGATAATGTCAAACGAGTTCCAGCCGCCATTGTCAGCCACGGCCTGGAGAAAGCCCATGGAGGGTTGGGGCGTCACATCGCCCCCAATGAGCACCTGTGCGTTGGGGTCGGCCGCTTTGATGGCGCGGTAGGCCTGTTTAAGCAGCGCGGTATAGGCGGCCGGGTCGGGCGCGGGGCTCCAGTGGCGCCCATCTCTGTCGGCCGGCTCGTTCCATATCTCCCAATAGTTGACTCGCCCCTTGTAGCGCGAGACGACCCCGCTACAGAAGGCAGCGAAATCTTCGGGCGACGGGGGATAAAAACCGCCCTGAGAATTGGCCCAGGTTGGGGTAGGGCCGCCAAGGATACCAACAATGGAAATGCCACGGCTCGTTAGTTCATCAACCATGTTGTCGTGAAATTCCCAGTTCCAATCCTCGCTATTGTTCTCCAATATGCGGGACATTTGAAAATCTTCGCGGGCCCACCCGACGCCAAGCTGTTCCAGTTTCGCGGCGGGAACATCCATGGAACTTGGATCGGGATAGCGCGAGGCGATATGGCTATTGGTGCCAAACGCCGAGTCTCGCGGCGCGGCGGTGGGGGCCGAGCGGGCCGGTTGTACCGCTACGGTGATGACCAGTGCGACCAGCAAGAGTAGACCTGGACTGTACAGACCACGGCTTGAAACCACGCCGCGCTGGCCCAGGGCGACCCCCCAATCCTCGCGTGCTTCGCCGTCCGACGAGACAAGCTGTGGCATCACATAGTCGTTTGCTTTGGCCGCTACGGTATAGGCCTGTACCAGTTCGCGGGCATCGTTGGGATAGCCGGCCGCGGCGTAGACCGGCGCGGCAATACCCACAATCCAGGGAGAGGCAGCATTTCGCTTCCACCCTTGCACATTGGAGTCTGTTGGATCTATATCGCTATAGTCGCCCCCAAGTACCAGTTTGATCGTGCCATCCACGCCCATAATATCCTCGCGCCGCTGGTGCATATACTCTACAAGATTAGTGTAGTGTTCGCCGTCGGTGGGTGAGATAAGCCCACTGCGCAAGGCCTCGAATACGCCAAACGTTTCGAGCAAGTTGACGGCTCCATCGTTGGTGTGCCAGGCAATGGGCCACGCCTGCCCCGTATTCCAATAGCCGCCCCGTTCACCGTGAAATCCATCGTGCAACTCCCGGGCCCGTGTACGCCAGTACGCTGCATCCTCCCCGCCTACCAGCGCCTCAAGCTCGGCTAATTCCTGATAGGCTGCGTAAAACTTGGCTAACGCATAGGTATGCCGCACGCTGTTACGGAACGAGTTGTAGTAGCCATTGGGGTAAATATCCTGGTCGGGCAAGCCATCTACGTCGGTATCCAGCCGGTCTATCCAGTTACCAACGCTGCGCAGGGTATCGCGGTTCTGCTGGTACAAGGTGACATCGCCCGTTTTAGCGACGTAGACATAGACGGCGTGGATAAGATTGGGCATACTATCCCAGGCCGCGTGTGGCGACGGTTGGCCCGCAAACATCTCGTCTGGTACGGTGCCATCGTCCTGTACATGGTTCAAGAAGAGTTGGATATTTTCCTTAAAGACCAGCATATCAGCCAGTACATAGCTATAGCCCTTGGACGAATAGTCCAGGTTGCGAACCCAGGTGGTGCCGCCATTGCCACCGCCCCGGCAGTTTGGGCAGGGACGCAAGGTACGCAATTCGTTCATGGTGAAAATGTTGTTGGAATATCCCTCTAGCAGCAACCCGGCCTGGCTATCCGGGTCATACGTTGATTCGGCCAACGGCGCGTCGCCAGCGCTGTGCAAGGCTATGCGGGCCTCGGCATCCTCGCTATAGCGGGCCGCTGCTTCGCCTATCACGATAGTTGCGGTGGCGGTTTGGCGGGCCTGGGTAGTGGCGGTGGCCTCTTGCGGGTTGCGCT
>DAOTUK010000129.1:0-4876 GCA_034437375.1 Chloroflexaceae bacterium
TATGCGCTCTTCCCGCATATAGCACGAACGCTTGAAGGGTTGGGGCAGGGATGGGTCAGCTATCAGCCCTATGGTAGCCCTTCGGTTGACGTTATCAGTGTAACGGATGTAGTGATACGCTTGTTAGGAACACGACGACTTCACCAATATAGTCAAAACTTTTATGCTGGTAATGACGATTCTTTAAGGAAGTTCACCCTGAGCTATATCAACAATCGAGGGGTTACTGCACCTGAGATACAGCAACAACTGACCCAATCCGGTGCCGGTATCAAATCGGCATCAGGACTTGCCCTGGCTCCTGACAAACTGACCCTTGTGCCTCCTCCTCCACTCAATGATGGTAGTCGTCCGGGCTACCGCTGCCCTCAATGCAATGCATTCTTTTTGCATAATGTTGTCATTTGTCCAGAATGTACAGACCCGACAGCAGTGGTATCGGATACCACCAGGCCCGATTTTGATTACTACACCGTACTGACGGAACAGGAAGATGCCGCCTGCTTCCGTATGAACTGCGAAGAGCTAACCGGGCAGACCGACCGTGACGAACGCCCCAAACGGCAACGCTGGTTTCAAGAGGTTTTTATTGCCAACGAAATCAAGAAAGTAGCAGGGGTTGATTTGCTCAGTGTGACGACCACGATGGAAGCCGGGGTAGATATTGGCGCACTCAATGCGGTGATGATGGCCAATATGCCGCCAAGACGCTTTAACTACCAACAGCGCGTTGGGCGGGCCGGACGACGCGCCAGCGGCGTCTCGCTGGCGGTGACGTTCTGTCGCGGCCGAAGCCATGACGATTTCTACTACCAGCGTCCCGAACGCATCACGGGCGACCCACCACCCGCACCCTATGTTGACTTGAAGAGCGAAGCTATCTTCAAGCGCGTTTTCATCAAGGAAGTTTTGCGCCAGGCGTTTGCGATGGTGCCCATTGCTGCGGGAGCCGCCAATGGAAAGACCGACAGTGTGCATGGTGAATTTGGCTCGGTAGACGAGTGGAATACCAACGAGCCGGTAGTCCAGGCCTGGTTGCTCAACGCTGCAAATCAACCCGCGCTTGATGCTATTCTGGATGCGCTTTGCATTGAGACGGCCGGCCCAGCCGGGGCACCATTTCGCACCCGGATGCTCGATTACCTTCGCAACGATCTGGTGCCAGAGATAACAGACATAGCCGATGATGCCTCCTATACCCAGGAGTCCCTCAGCGAGCGCCTGGCCAATGCGGGGCTATTGCCTATGTTTGGTTTCCCAACCCGTGTACGCATGCTCTACACCCGCATGCCCTCGGCGTTTGCCTGGCCCCCGCAAACCGACGTGATTGACCGTGACCTGGATCTGGCGATTAGCCAGTTTGCGCCTGGCTCACAGACCGTCAAGGATAAGGCTATTCACACTGCTGCGGGCGTGGTTGTGTTTCAACCAGCAGGAAACCGTATGCAGACCAGCGATGGGTTTGCCCCGCCCCTTTCGCAAGCAAATACCAATCCGATTGGCATATGCAGCCAGTGTCAGGCGGTTGTTTCGCCCTTGACGACTATTTCAACCCCAATACGTAATGGGGAGCCGCCAGTGCAAAAATGCCCGGTCTGTCAGGCGCAAGCCTTGCGTCCCCTTGATGCCCGTGAGCCGAGAGGTTTTTTTACCGATTTCGAGCCAGAGGATTTCGAGGGGCAGTTTGAATGGAATCCACGAGCAACGCGGCCATCAATGAGCGTCAATGTGCCAATGAGTACACCAATAACGAGCAATAATTGCTCCGTGTATACGCTCTACGACAACATTATATCGGTGAACGATGATGGCGGCAACGGTGGCTTTGCCTTCAAACAAGCCCGCATGTTTGGACAAAAGAGAGATGGGGCCTATGCGGTGTTGCCTGATGATGCGTCTTCAAAGGACGATAAGCATGTTTTTACGGGCACTGCCTATCACGTTGCGCTCCTCTCCAGGCGTAAAACCGATATTCTGCTGGTCAATATAGACCACTGGCCCACCGGTGTCTTTGCCGACCCGTCCACGGTTGAGGGCCGCGCCGCCTGGTATTCCTTTGCGTTCTGGCTCCGTATTGCGGCGGGGGCCCACCTGGACATTGATCCGCTAGAACTTCAGGCAGGATTTCGGACATTGCCAGGCACAACCCATCAGGTGCAGGGCCAGGCTTTTCTCTGCGATCAGCTTGAGAATGGGGCGGGGTATTGCAAGTTTCTTGGGCAGGCGGTGCAGTTTCAGAAACTTCTAGCGCGAGCTGATTCCATTGCCGCAAAGTGGATTGCGCCTGATCATGCCAAATGCGATACATCCTGTAACCTCTGCCTGCGCGACTTTCACAATATGCCCTACCACGGATTGCTAGACTGGCGACTGGCCCTGGATATGGCGCGGTTGGCGGATTTGCCGGCGGCTCCCATTGATCTGACTGGTGCCTGGGGAACAAACGCGAATCCGTGGGGCACCCTGGTATCGTCTGCCAACGCCCCGGTATCCGCCACCATGCAGCGCCTGGGATATATCAGCCCGCAGCAATTTGGGGATCTTGAAGGCTATGTAAAATCGTCGTCTCACCAGATCTGGATTGTCTGCCACCCTCTCTGGCAAGCCGACCATCCCGACTGGTTGGCGGCAAAGGCCCATGCAGAAACGCAGTACAAAGGTTATACGGTATCCCAGATGAACCCATACCGCTTACTGCGGCGACCGGCAGAATATGTAGCATAGTCTCTCGTTATCCTAGACCACACCCAAATGAAAGGACACCCAATGGCCTCAACCTTTACCTGGCTCGACTACTCGGAAGTGGGACTGGATGCCCCACCGGCCCATGTCGCCTTCCCATGGGAACACCCCCACTTCGCTACCTTCCCCGCGCATATCCGCGAACAACTGACACACGGACAGAACTTCTCCGAGATAATTCAGGGGGCCGCCTTCCTCTATAACCTGCTGCTGGCAGAAAAGAGCCAGTGGAGTGATGCGATTGATGATTATCATGAACTGCTTAACCGTTGGGACAATATGATCAGCAACCGCCACACGGCCCTGGCAACCTGGGATCTCAACCGTATGTGGGAGCTATTGCTGTCTGGGGGGGCGCGGGTCGCGTTCTCCACCCGCACCTTTGTCAACAACTGGGTGACGCTGGTCCGGGGGTTGGATAACCCGGCCACTATCGTGGAGAACAAGCACGCTCAAGATTTGATACGCCAGCGCGAACAGGCGATAAAGGGACAGAAAGCGCGGCTCCACAACCAACGCGCTCTGGAACTCTGGCAAGGCGCATCCGGGGTGGCTCCGCTTGATTACCGCTGGTCTACGGCCCAACGCATTATACGGGACATTTTGGAAGGCTTACCACAGGAGGAACCCTATGCTTCACCCGTATGACCGTCGCCTGCTGAGCGAATCGCTCCGCCCCCCCGATGGATATACGCTGGACTGCGCTGTCGGCACAACCTTTTCGCTTGACTTGTATACGCTGCTGACGGCCCCGCTCTCGTTTACCTTCTTTGCTATGATCCAGGAAGAGGGGCGTCTTATTCCCGACCCGATGGCCCTTTTAACCACGATGGTCAACTACGCAGACCGTATCAATATCTTTTGCCAGGCCGGGCAGATTGCCATACCAGCAACCCATCAGCCGCTCTATACCTACCTTGAAGGCACGATTATCGAGGTCAATACTCCCGACCCGGCCGGCGTCTTTCACCCGAAGATCTGGCTTCTGCGTTTCACCGCCCCCGATGAGAGCGTGCGCTATCGCCTGCTCTGCCTGAGCCGCAACCTGACCTTTGACCGCTCGTGGGACACGGTGTTGGTGCTGGATGGCTCCCTGACAGCGCAACCCGATAGCACCAACAAGCCCCTGGTGGATTTTATCGCGGCTCTGCCGGGGATGGCCGTTCATCCGCTTGCGGAGGCGCGAGCATCCCAGATAAGGCGTATGCAACAGGAATTGTCCCAGGTGCATTTTGCCTTACCGGCGGGGTTTCAGTCGCTCACCTTCTGGGCCGCTGGCATTGCTGAGACGACCCCGTTTCCCTTGACCGGAGCTATTGACCGGCTCTTGATTATGTCGCCCTTTGTGGCGGGGGGTATGCTCCAACGTATGACCCGCCAGGGCACGGGGCATATCCTGATTTCGCGGCTTGAGGAACTGCAACGCATCAACCCGGACTACTTCGCCCCCTTCAAAAGCATCTATGTGTTGCAGCCAGATGCCGACGTTGAGACGTCCCCCCAGGACGCCGAGGATGGGGAGGGGCCGGACGATAACGAGCCAGAACAGCCGCACGATGCGCTGGTTGGCTTGCACGCCAAGCTCTACGTGGCCGATTCTGGAACCAATGCACGGGTCTGGACGGGTTCTGCCAATGCGACCGTTGCGGCTTTCAAGCATAACGTCGAATTTCTGGTTGAGTTGGTCGGGCCGGTGCGGCAGTTCGGGGTTGATGCCGTGTTGCAACAAACCGAGGAAACCGATTTGATAGACTTGCTCACGGAATGCTCTTTCTCGCAAGGAGAACCAGACAACGTTGACGAAGAGCAAGAAGCGGCCGACCACCTGGCCGAACAGGGCCGCCGCATGCTGGCGCGGGCCGGTCTAGTGGCAAGCGTCTCGCCTGCTGCGGAAACCGACCGCTTTGCTATCCAACCTGAGTTCGGGATAGGTAAAAGATTTTTGACCCATCTAGAAGCCAAATCTAAACCTGGAATGGACTGGAAGTTTCCAGGTTTTAAAGCTAAGAGCCTGTTTGGAATTAAAAATACTTCTTTTGGGCTATGACATATGTTCCAAAATGCCAGTTTCCGGCTGTGATGAATTTCTCAATTAACCCGAACGAGTTACCGAATACCAGTGGTTTGCGGGCTT
>DAOTUK010000130.1:0-4289 GCA_034437375.1 Chloroflexaceae bacterium
CGGGGGGGCTCGCTGCCCAGTGGGGCCCCGGTGGGCGGGGGCGGCGTCGGGGGTAGGAACGAGGACGTAGCACCGGCAACCGGCGGCGGTACCATGACCGCAAGGAGGGAGAGGAGCACGAGCACGTGCGCGATTGCCGACCAGATCTTCATACCTATCGCTCTTTCCTTTGCCGGTGTCTTGCTGTTAGCATTGTATCATAGGTAGGGGGGTGTGGGAAGGCAAAGGGGGAATGCGAGGTATGGTATAATTTTTGCTAACTCGTATAGCGTTGTTATCACATGGAGTATTGACGTGACAGAGGAAGCAAAGCGGATTATTAGCCTTGAAAAACTCGGTGAGGGAATATCGGTTCTTCTCGATGAAATGGTAGGCTTTTATCGCTTGAGTTGCATGGTCTGCCTGGACTCAAACAACCATACCAGCGGTGTTACCCTCACTGTCCATTATAATAAACGAGAATATCCCTTTCAGATTACCTGGGATGGCCTTGTAACCGATGAGCAAAGAAGAGCACTCAACGATGAAAAGAAGTGTGTTGATAACGCAGCTTGTGCCATGGCACTCAACATTTTGCAAGAAATGACTGAGTACACGGCCTACGAGCAATCGGCCATAGGAACCACGATAGACTATTACCTACAACCCAAAGACGCTGATGATACCCTTATTTTCAATGGTGCTGCACGTCTTGAAGTATCTGGTATACTGAAAGAAAATCCTGCTACAGGAAATACCGTCGAAAAGCGCTACAAAGAAAAACTCCGCCGATTACACAAAGAAGAAGGGTATGAGAGAGATTATATCATTATCGTAGAATTTAGTGTTCCCTGGTCAAAGATGGGGTACCATGAGTAGCGTTCGCCAATATCATACAAAAGCAATGGAATTTGCCCAACGAGCAATCATTGCTCGTCATGCAGGTGATTCTGCGCAGGCCAGTGCTATGGCACGCCAGGCATATGAGCATGAAGTTCAGGCGCTCAACCTGGTACCGAACGAAGAGTCTGCACAACCGACGCGAGCCATTCTCTACCGTAGTGCTGCGTCTCTGGCATATCAATGCCATGAGTTTCAACGCGCACGAGCATTAGTGATTGAGGGGTTGCAGTATGCCCCTCCTGAGCGTATTCGCCATGAACTTCTTTCGCTCTTAGATCAGATTGACGGTGAGTCTTCTTTTCAAGAGCAACAACTGGTGCTGGAAGATAAAGAAGGGAGCACACCCGATGAGTGTTGAAAAATATGATGTCGTCATCATTGGCGCTGGTCTGGGCGGGCTCACCACCGCCGGCTACCTCGCCAAACAGGGCAAAAGCGTGCTGGTGCTTGAACACCACTCCGTCCCCGGCGGCTACGCCCACGAATTCCGACGCGGCAAATACCGCTTCGAAGTATCCCTGCACGCCCTGGATGGCCTCTCCCCCGGAAGCTGGACCTACCCCATCCTGCACGACCTCGAAGTGTTTGAGAAAGTACCCTTCAAGCGGCTTGATCCCTTCTACACCGTCAAATTCCCAGAACATGAAGTAACCGCCTGGGCCGACCCCATCCGCTACGAAGCCGAACTAATCCGCCACTTCCCCCACGAAGCCGACGGCATCCGCTCGCTGGTAGATGAAATGCAGATTATGTTTTACGAGCTGCGCCGCTTTGTCGAAGACGGCAAACTGAACCGCCTGCCCACCCTCGAAACCTTCGCCACCACCTACCCCAACATGCTCGACTCCATGAACCGCAGTTGGCAAAGCTACATGGAAGAGCACATACAAGACCCACAAGCACAAGGCGTCGTCAGTACCCTGTGGCCCTACTACGGACTCCCCTCTAGCCAACTCAGCGCCGCAACCTTCATACTCCCCTGGGTGAGCTACCACTTTTTCGGAGCCTACTACCCCGAAGGCGGCAGTATGGCCCTGAGCCGCGCCATCGAACGCATGATCCGCGACTACGGCGGCACCATCCGCTACCGCCAGACCGTGCGCCATATCGAGATGCGCAATGGCCTGGCCGCCGCCGTCGAAACGGAGCAAGGCTTGCGGGTTGAAGCCGACGTCGTGGTAAGCAACGCCAGCGCCCCCGACACACTGTTGAACATGATCGGCAGCGACTATCTACCAGAAGATTATGCAAATAAAGTAAAGCGCGAACCACCCGCGATCTCCAACCTCGTCGTCTACCTGGGTCTGGAGCATGACCTGTGGGCCGACGGGTGGCGCCACCACGACCTCTTCATCGCCGACACCTATAGCACCGAAGACGCCTATGAGAAAATGGTGGCCGGCCAATTTGACGAGGCCGCCCTGGCCATTACCTACTACAACCACGCCGACCCGGACTGCGCCCCCCACGGCAGCAGCGTGCTGGCCATTATGACCCTGGCCCCCTGGGACTACGCCAACCAGTGGGGCACCAACGGCGACCTGACCAACTATAGCCAGAACCCCACCTACCTGAAGGTGAAAGAGGAAGCCGGCGAGATGCTGCTGGAAAATGCCATCAAGCACATTCCGGCCCTGCGCAAAGGCGTGAAGTACAAGGAAGTGGCTACCCCGCTCACCAACTACCGCTACACCCGCAACCCCGGCGGCAGCATCTACGGCTCGGAACAAACCATTGACAATATGTACTCCACCCGCCTGAACGCCGTTACCCCCATCTCCAACCTGTTCCTGGCCGGGGCGTGGGTGATGGGCGGTGGGATGAGCCCGGCCATGCTCTCCGGGCGCGACACGGCCGGCCTCGTGCGGCAATATCTCGCCGGCGAAGAGGTCAAGCCCCTGGTGATGCCGGCCCCGCCGGCCACTGGCGCGGTCAGCGACGGCGACGGCGACGGCGACGGCGCTCCCCCCGCCGAAGAACCCGTCCCCAATATCACCACACCCGCCACCAACGGGAAGATGCCCCGCGCCACGCTTACGGCCATCGGCTCGAAACGCCGCTTCGACCTGCACGCCTTGAACAAGCCGGCCGTGCTCGTGTTCAACACCCAGGAAACCGCGGCGGTGAGCGAGGAGGTCAACCACACGGTTGACAAGCGTTACAAACTGGTATCCGAGGTACTGGTGCTCAGTATCGTTGACCTGCACATTGTCCCGCGCCCCTTCCGCCCGATTGCCGAAGCGGCCATGGTCAAATCCTACCAGGAGGTGGTAGACCGTCTGCCAGAGGGAATGTCCGGCGAGGAACACGTGATGATTTTGCCCGACTGGGACGGCTCTGTAACCAAAGCTCTGGGGTTCAAGCGCGTCAACCGTACGGCCGCTATTGCGGTGCTGGATAGCGACAGCGGTATTGTGGGAACCTACCAGGGCAGCGACCCCAACACGGCCGCGATGGATTTGCTGGCAAAGGTGATGGGCTAAGAGCGCGGGGGGGAGCATGGGAGCCGCGCCCCTACTTCCCCCGCAACTCCGCCAACTTCTTCTCAACCGTTTCGCGCAGCGACTCCGAATCGGTCAACTCCAGCGCCCGCTCATAATCCGCTATCGCCTTTTGCTCCTCGCCCTGCTTCGTATACACATCACCGCGGTTGCGATAGGCCAGCGCATACTCCGGGTCTATCTCCATCGCCTGCGTATAATCGGCTATCGCCTCCGGGTACATCTCCTTATTCTCGTACGCCACCCCGCGATTGTTATAGGCATACAGATGATCGGGGTCTAGCTCGATGGCCCGCGTATAATCATCAATCGCCTTGTCATACTCCCCTATATCATCATAGGCCACGCCGCGGTCGTTGTACACATACAGGTAATCGGGGTCTAGCTCTAGCGCCCTGGTATAGTCGGCTATCGCCTGCTCGTGCTCTTCCATGTCCTTGTAGTTCAAGCCGCGGTTACGATAGGCCACCGCATAGTTGGGGTCAAGCTCTAGCGCCCTGGTATAATCATCCAACGCCTTGTCATACTCCCCCAGATTGTTATACGCTGTACCACGATTGTTATAGGCAAAGGTAAAGTCGGGGTTTAGCTCGATGGCTTGCGTATAATCGGCTATCGCCTTGTCGTATTCGCCTATATCGCCATATTCCACGCCGCGGTCGTTGTACACATCCGTATAGTCGGGGTCAAGCTCTAGCGCCTGGTTATAATCGGCTATCGCCTCCTCCGACTGTCCCATTTCAGAATAGACCAGACCACGGTTGCGATAGGCCGTGGCATACGCTGGCGCTATTTCAAGCGAACTGGTATAGTCGCGGATAGCCTGCTCATAGTCGCCCTTGCGCTTATAGGCCACCCCGCGGTTGTTATAGGCGTGGTGGTTGCGCGAGTCTTCTTCCAACGCCA
>DAOTUK010000131.1:0-25307 GCA_034437375.1 Chloroflexaceae bacterium
GCTCGCTCATCGTCAGGGTGGGCGGGTCGGGGGGCGGCGCTTCGCCGGTGGCCCACCAGTTCTGCTGAATGAGATCATGCACCATAGTATTGATGCGTTGCGCGTGGGTCGTCCCCAGAACAGCCATACATTCGGGCGGCAAGTCGCGCGGCGCTATCAGGCCGGCGCGGCACGCATCATCAATATCGTGGTTAATATACGCCACACTATCGCACACCTTGATAATCTGGCCTTCCAGGGTACTGGCCGTACCCCAGGCGTCGGCCAGAATATCCTTGCGCACTTTGGAATGCAGCAACATACCCTCCCGCACCATATCGGTCAGGTTGAGCCCGGCCCCCTCCTTCTCTAACACCTCGACCATACGCAGGCTTTGCTCGTTGTGGCGAAAGCCCGGCGGATAGACCCGCGCAAGGGCCACCTCGCCAGCGTGGCCAAAGGGCGCGTGGCCAAGGTCGTGCCCCAACCCTATCGCCTCGGTCAAATCCTCGTTGAGCCGCAAGGCCCGCGCCACCGTACGGGCTATCTGGGTTACTTCCAGCGTATGGGTCAGCCGCGTGCGGTAGTGGTCGCCCAGGGGCGCAATAAAGACCTGGGTCTTATGCTTGAGCCGCCGAAACGCCTTGGAATGCAAAATGCGGTCGCGGTCTTGCTGAAAGGCCGTCCGGATGGCACAGGGGGTGTCGGGGCGCTGGCGGGTGGCGTTGGCGCTGCGGGCGGCCAGCGGAGCGAGCGTCTGGGACTCGCGGGCTTCCAGGGCCTGGCGAATGGTGCTTGTATCCATTAGTATCACATTCCTATCCCTAACCGTGTCTATACGTCCCCAAAAAATTAACTTTTTGCGGGATAGCTCCATGGTATCATAAAACGATACAGTCGGGAAAAGCGGTGGAACAACGCTGGTTGGTAGCGCACTGTGCAACCCGCCCGAACCACTGCCCCCTCAGCGACGCGGGGCTAGGCCACGCTCGTAGAGCGTGGTAGAATTAAAATAATAAAAACTGTCTTTACTGTTTCAAAAGGCCTGTCCGCAGAGGAATAAAACTATGCAAGAGAGTGAAAGAAACGTTGATTTTTTAGTCCAGGAAAATGAACAGTTGCGCCAGCGCATTGCCGAGCTAGAACAAACAGAACATGCCTACCGCCTGGTTGTGGAGCATTCGTTGCAAGGGTTGAGTATTGTTCAAGATGGGTGCGTCGTGTTTGCCAACCCCATGTTTACTAACATTCTGGGGTATACCGGCGATGAGATCAAGGCGATGGGGCCGGCGGTGATGGAACGCATTGTCCATCCGGATGACAAGGAGATGGTCACAGCACGGATGCACGACCGGATGGCCGGCAAGCCGGTGCCCTCGCGCTACGATCTGCGTATTATTCATAAAGATGGGGGTATGCGCTGGTTAGAGCTCAACTCCATTGTGATAACGTACCAGGGCCGCCCGGCTATCCAGGCCGCCTTTCTTGATGTCACCGAGCGCAAGCACGCCGAAACGGCCCTGCGCCAGTCCCACGACACGTTGGAAGCTCGCGTGCAGGAGCGCACCGCACGGCTAGAAGACGAGATGGCCGAACGCACGCGGGTAGAGGCACGCCTGCGCGAAAGCCAGGTATTGCTGCAAGGCATGATCGAGCATTCACCCGCTTTCATCTATGTCAAAGATCTGGAAGGGCACTACCTGCTGTTTAATGATCAGTTACCGGCTATGCTCCAACGCGAGTATATGGATATACTGGGACAGGCGGATTATGAGTTGTTCCCACCGGATTTGATCGCCCAATGGCGATACCATACCCAGAAAGTTATCGAGACAAACACAGCCCAAACCTTTGAAGTCAGCTTTATCTTAGACGAGGTTGAGCATACCTTCTTAACCGTCAAGTTTCCCATCTACGATGCAGCGGGGCACATTTATGCCATCGGGGGTATCTCTACCGACATCAGCGCACGCAAGCAGATGGAGAATGCGCTCCGAATGAGCGAAGAGCGCTACCGCGCCATCTCCGAACTGGTATCAGACTTTGCCTATGCCATCAATCTCGAAGATTCGCAGCGCCCGGCAACGCTCGAATGGGTAACCGACGCCTTCGAGCGTACAACCGGCTATTCGCCAGAGGAGGTATTGCGCAAGCGATTGTGGGCTGATCTCGTCCACCCCGACGACCGCGACGTGATACAGGAGCGCAAGCAACGCCTGTTGAGCGGATATGCCGATGTCTGCGAATTTCGGATTATTACGAAGAGCGGGCAGGTACGCTGGCTGCGCGAACATGGCCACCCCATATGTGATGTAGCGCAAAATCGGGTTATACGTATCTATGGAGCGGCCCAGGATATTACCGAGCAAAAAGAAGTTGAGCAAGCGCTGCGCCAGAGCGAGGCCCGCAACCGCGCCTTCCTGAACGCGATACCAGACTATATGTTTTTGATCAGCCGCGATGGTATTTTCAAAGATTACCACGTCGGCGATGAACACTGCTTTGTGTCGCCAGACGATGTGGGGCGGCCCATATCGGACGTGATGCCGCCCGATATGTTTGCGGCCACGCGCCGGCTGGTGGAACAGGCGTTGGAAAGCGGCGAAATACAGATAGCCGAATTTCAAATTGCCTTGAGTAATCGGGTGGTGCATTTTGAGGCCCGCTATGCGGTAAGCGGGCCAGACGAAGTAATGTTGATTGCCCGCGACATTACCGACCTGCGGCGCTACGAGATAGCCCTGCACGAGAGCGAACAGAAATTCCGCTACTTCTTTGAGCAATCGTGGGACGGGTTGGCCCTGATTGACCAGCAAGGGCATGTCATCGAATGGAATAAGGGCATGGAACGGGTGACCGGGTTGCGGCGGGCCGACGTGGTGGGGCGGCCGGCCTGGAATGTGCAGGAGGAATTGGAGCGCGGGGGGCGCAAGGATGCCGCGCGGGCCAACCGCATCCATGAACACATGCAGCAATTACTCAATCGGGATCGGACACCGATGGTAGAGCAATGGCTCAGCCGCGATATATGGCATCCTGATGGGAAGCGGCGCATCGTGCATTCGCTCATCTTTCCCATCCAGATGGACGAAGCGCTATTCCTGGGGGGGATAGCGCGTGATATAACCGAGCGCCACCAGGCCGAACAGGCGTTGATTATCAGCGAGGAGCGCTACCAGCAGGCCACGGACGCGGCGGGGGTCGGTATTATAGATTGGAACATCCAATCAAACGAGTTGTATATTGCCCCCAACTTGAAAGCCATGCTTGGCTATAAGGATTATGAGATACAAAATGTCTTTGACGATTGTATGCGCTATATTCACCCGGCCGATCTCGAACCGTTGATGATGAGCGCCGAAGCCTGCCTGCGCGGAGAGGCTCCCTTTTATGAGGTAGAGCACCGCATGCTGCACCGAAATGGAACTATACGCTGGTTTATTGCGCGGGGGGTAGTGAAGCGCACCATACAGGGCGAACCAGAGCGCTTGCTTGGCACCGAAACGGATATTACCGATTTGAAATGGACAGAGGAAACGCTACGCAGCAATCTGCAATTCCTGTCTACCTTGCTCGATACCATCCCCAACCCCGTCTTCTATACCGATACCGAAGGCTACTATATGGGCTGCAATCGGCTCTTTGCCGATGAAATTATCGGGCTCCCCAAGGAAGATATTGTCGGGCGCTCAACCCATGAACTGGTGGCTATGGTGCCCCGTCTGGCGGGTGCGTACGACCAGTGGGACAGCCAGGCCGTGCCGGCGCCGGGGGTACAGGTCTACGAACATCGCGTTATGTGCGCCGACGACGTAGAGCGCGATTTTATCTGCTCCAAGGTCGCCTTTCAGAATGCCGCCAATGACCGCGCCGGCTTCCTGGGGGTGATGTGGGATATAACCGAGCAAAAGCAGGCCCAGGAAGAATTGCGCCGGGCGTGGAAGGCGGCCGAAGCGGCCACGCGGGCCAAATCACAGTTTCTGGCCAATATGAGCCACGAGACGCGCACACCCCTGAATGGTATTGTTGGGATGGCCACCTTGCTGCGCGATACCACGCTGGATACCGAGCAGCACGAGTATGTCGAGACGATACTGTCTAGCAGCGAGTCCTTGCTGGCGATCATCAACGATATTCTTGATTTTTCGCGTATTGAGGCCGGTACGCTGGAATTAGAGCATGCCTCCTTTGGCTTGCGCCAGTGTGTGGGCGAGGCGCTTGACCTCGTGGCGGTAGAGGCGGCCAAGAAAGCGCTGGATGTCCGGTGTGAGATCGCGCCAGAAGTGCCCCTGCATCTGGTTGGTGATCGCGTTCGGGTTCGTCAAATTGTGGTGAACTTGCTCAGCAATGCGGTAAAATTTACCGAGCAAGGCAAGGTAGCAATCTCCATAGGGACAAAAGACGCACCGCAGCACGATGAAACAGATGCTATTGCCTCCCCGCCCCATCATCCTCCCACGGCATTGCTCCATATCCGTGTGCGCGATACCGGTATCGGCATCTCCCAGGAGTCGTTGGGCCGCCTGTTCCAATCCTTTAGCCAGGTAGACACCTCGCATACGCGCAGGTATGGCGGTACCGGTCTGGGGTTGGCTATTAGCAAGCGTCTGGCAGAGATGATGGGCGGGACTATCTGGGTAGAAAGCGAGGTAGACAAAGGCTCCACCTTCCATTGTACGCTCCGGGTAGCAGTAGACGAAGCGGTTGCAGCAGGAGGGGTAGCGCGCGAAGTGCATGGCCCTGAAGCGCCACCGGGGCCAGGCAAACAGCACGCGAACAGGGTACACCAGTTGACCCAGGCGGCTGTCACGAATGAGCAGTTGGTGTGCTTCTTGCGTATTTTGCTGGCTGAGGATAATATAGTAAATCAGAAAGTAGCCCTGCGTTTGTTAGAGCGGATGGGCTATACCGCAGACGTGGTATCAAACGGGGTAGCGGTGCTGGAGGCGCTGGAGCGCGAACCCTACGATGTCATCTTGATGGATATGCAAATGCCCGAAATGGATGGTATGCAGGCGACGCAACGTATTCGGGAAACATTGCCGCCCGAACGGCAACCCTGGATTGTGGCCATGACGGCCCATGTCATAGAGGGGTACCGCGAATGGTGCCTTGAGTCGGGGATGGATGATTATGTTGCAAAGCCAGTACAGGTGGAGGATCTGGTGAGCGCGTTGCGTGAGGCGCGATTGCAAAGCCGTCTGCATGGAAACACCGATGGGAACGAGACAGGAGATAGTGCGGAGAATTCCATGGGCACTGTGGATACGAATGGGACGGGAGCGGCGGGGGTAGAAACGTTGGCAACATCACTTGACTATGCGGTATTCCAACAATTTGTAGCGATGATTGGTGGCGACGACACCATGGTATTGCAAGCGATTATCGAGACATTTTATCAGGATACCCACGACAATTTACAGGCAATGCAGGCGGCCATTGAAGCGGGAGCACCGCAGCAATTGCACCTTGCAGCGCATGCGATGAAGGCTAGTAGTGCCCAGGTGGGTGCGCTGGCACTCTCGCGGTTGTGCTGGCAATTGGAAGAACAATCCAGGGAGAATCGCCTGGAAGGGGCCGCCGCCCTGGTGGAGCAAGCTAACGCCGAGTATGCGCGGGTGCGCACGGCGCTTGAGGAGATTATGGGCGGCGAAGCGGCGTGATACCAGTGACGGGTGATGGGTGATGCGAGATGGGTGATGCGGGAGGCGGTGCCCCAGGTCTTTGCCGTCCTGCGCCTCCCGCGTCTCCTCGCCTCCCGCGCCGCCTCGCCTCCCGCGCCGCCTCGCCTCCCGCGTCTTCGCGTCTCCGCGCCGCCTCCCGCCTCGCACATCCCCACTGCTCCGCCCCGCCCCTCAGTTCGTACAGGGGCGATTATCCACCGGCCCGGCAAACACAATCTTCTCCTGGTCGTGGAACGAGCCAACGCAGAAATGGCTGGAACCGCCCAACTTGTTCAACGCCTCCTGGAAATACGCCTGAAGCTCGTCGCTAAAGTAGACCGTTGGATTGACCGCAAAGCCAGGGTTGACAGGCTTCTGGTTGGGGTCGGTATTCTTCAGCAACTTATCGGGCACGGGGCGTATCTCAAAGTGCAGGTGGGGCCCACCATAGGTGCCCGACCAGCAGACCACATCGCCGGGGTTCACGGCCTGGCCCTTCTTCACATTCACCTTGCTGGCGTGGCCGTAAATGGCATAGACGCTCCCATACCGCACAATGGCTATCTGGGGCGGGCTCCCGCCAAAGGTACAATCGCGCTTGGCTACCCCCGCACACATCACAACGCCGTGGCCAATGGCCAGTAATGGCGTCCCTTCGGGCACCGCAAAGTCTATACCGGGGTGGCGGCCCTGGCAGAACGTGTAATAGCCGCGCCCCTTGCCGGCCGCAAACTTGGTATAGCCAAAGAATTGCGAGATGCGCGGACGACCGGCCACGGGCAAGAGCGCAAACACAGGGCGCTTGTCGCTGAGCGCGTCGCCCGGCTCGCTCATCACCGGCGGCGAAACCGCCGCTTTGGCCGCGACAGGCTCTATGTCGGGGAGCTTGGGCTTGAAGAGGGCGCTCTGGCGCTCTGGGGGAGAGCCGTCCAGCGGGGCGTAGAGCGTATCGAGCGCAAACACCTGCGTATTGAAGGGGGTACCCTCCATATCCACCGTAAAGATGCCCGACAGAGGGGTACCCAGTTGCTCCTGTACGCCAACCTGGTGGAAGTCGGATTTGGGATTGTAGGGAATCCCCGATACGCTAAACGCCTCGTTGACCAGCGCGTCTTGCAGGGGGCCGGCGCCCGTCTCGCTCAATCGCTGCACGTCTTGCCAGTTGGGCACCTGGACATAGAGCGTATCGCAGGCAAACACTTGCAACGAGTATTCGGTGCCTTCCACCGTGATACGGTGCGCGTCTCCCAGAGCGGGGCCCAGTTTGCGCTCCAACGCAACCTTATGAAAAGCCCAGTCGGTATGCAACTCCTGCCCCATGGCCTGGTAACTGGCGGCCAGCAAGGCGTGGGCCAGGCTCCCCTCCGAAGGCATACTGCCGCCAAGCAACTCGTTCATGCTGGCAAACTCGCCCCACTTGGGTATTTCATTAAACAGCGTATCGCGGGCGAACACCTGGTAACCATACTCTTTGCCGCCCATCTTGATGCGCTGCTTTTCGCTGGCCGTACGGGCCAGGGGGGCGCCAAGCTGTTCGCGGGTGGCGTAGAGGTGAAAGACCCAATCTTTGCGGTAGCCCTCGCCACGCATCCGGAAGGTTTCCTGTTGCAAGATTTCCCAGAGCTTTTCCGTATCCTTGGTACTCATACCCGGCGCAAACGAGACATTGGGGCCCGCCAGAATAACCGGCGGCTCGACGGGGGGCGGGGGGGCGTCTTGCTCTTCGATATTGCTATCGGGCATCTCCTCCGCTTCCGCATCTCCCACAGCCGGCGGGGTTGGGCGGGCCGTCTCTAGAACGCGGTCGGGGGGCGGTATCTCGCGCCGCTCTTCACGCAGGAACCGTTGGACTATACGCACAACGATGACAACGATACCGATGAAGAGGATGATCAGACCAAACAGACGTACCTTTTTCATAGTGTGTCTCCCTACTCACTATCCAGTATCTGGTCAATAAATTTCCATATGGCCGGCAGCGCCATAACGGGGCCGCCGGGGGTAGCCACAGCCGAAGAAATAAGGGCCGCGCCTTGCATTATCAGAACCGCTTTTCGTAGCAGGGTAGCCCGCCAGGAGAGCGAAGCCTGGACAGAACGGGTGTGGATGTGGGCGTGCCAGGCGCTCCCCTGGGGGTGCCAGATGGTCTGGACATCGCCAGTCCAACGTACGGCCGTGCGCCCGATAAGCGTATCGGCAATAACCGTTTCTATCCAGGCATAGTTAGACAGCGTGCGGGTCATGGTCGTTGCAAGGGCCTGTACCTGTTGCAGCGCTTCCTGGCTGGCTTCTTCGCTCTCGGGCCCCTCCGGCAGGGCAAAACTGACCCCGGCGGCGTCTGTCTGGGGGGGGCGGGGCGCGGCCAGTGCATAAAGCGTGCGTTGCAGTTCGGCTTCCTGGGGCGGCAACGGTGGGCGGTCGGGCGGTGTTTCCAACCCGAAGGAAACCGCCTCTGCGCTCTGGGGCGCGGTCTGCGATTGCGTTTTGGCAAAGCTCACAACGCGGTGGCGGGCCTGCTCCAACCCCTGGTGCAGGGCGCGGTGGTGCTGGTTACTCTGGCGCAAGTCTTGTTCGGCGCGGGCCGGGTCGGGGGGCAGATGGGTGCGCCAGACGGTCACGTCGTCGGCAGACGGGGCCGCGGCGGGGGCCGACGGCCGGATCTGCCACACGCCAAAGTGGGCGGCAGACTGGCCCGGCGCCGACAACGTTGCCGCCAGCACCGGGTCATCGAGTTCAAAGCGCGTCCCTTCGTGCATAGTACCACCATCCTATTTGCCCAACGGTATGAGCGACAGGAGAATTTCTATCAAATCGTTGCGGTTCTGCTGCGATTGGGCCACAATCTCCTTGTGAATCTCCCATATGTCCAGGTCTATTTCGCCGCTTTCCATAGGCAGCACCGTATCGGTATCGCCATCCAGCCGAATGGTAGAGCGCGCGCGGAGATAGACCTTGCCCGACTCGTGTTCGGTAGCAATATCTTTGACCACATCGTTCATATTTTCGCTCACGTAGGTGCTCACTTCCAGCGTGGTCATATCCTCAACCACCTTCTGGAGCGTTTCCGACATTTTGGTCGCAAAGTCTTTGAGCGATTGCGACAACCCCTTGTCATCTCCTCCTATACCAAATATGCCGAAGTCTCGTGCTTCGCTGCCCTGCTGCTCGTCGGCGGCAAAGTTCGGGGTGGCCGCTTGTTTGGTCGGGGTAGCAGCAGCAGCAGCGGCCGTAACAGCAGCAGTGGCAGCGGCAGCGGCGGTACCGCTACGGGCCGCGTCTACCGTCTTTTGCACGCTTTGCAGGTCAATGGTGGCATACGTTGGTTCCGGTTTATCCAGGGGTGCAAGCGGCAAAGAAACGGCCGGGTCGCCAATAACGATATAGCCGCGGGCGTCGTTATTGTCTGTCCAGAGGCCGGGTATCATCCGCTCGTGTTTGGTGCTGCCATGCAAGTTGTATTTTTCCAGCGCATCGGTGAGGACGGTAGACTTTTCAGCATATTGCTCGTTGAATAGCTCAACCGCCGCGCCAATCGGTTTGCCGTCCAGCATGAGATAGGAGAAGGCATCCTTAAAGACGTTCAACTGGCTCTCGTTATTGGCCATAAAGGAATAGCCCCAGGCCCGCTCAACGTGGGCAACCACCGCGAGCGCCCCGCCGTTGCGGTGGGAAAGCAACTGGCGCGGCAGGTCGGCCAGAAAGTTGCGTTCGGCTATCTCAGCCGACTTGCCGGTCGCGTGCGCAAACTGGTCATACATTGGCGTGCCACCGCCATAGCAAGCAAAGAAGAAGGCTATCAGCCCAAGCAGATTGGCATTTTCGTTTTGAATGTCCGCTCCCGCAAAGTAGTAGTCAGGTTTGATAGCGCCGCTCCCAGGCCCGGGCCAGTTCTGGCAGAGGAGCGCCCCCTGGTCAAGCATCTGGCGCTCGTGGCCATGGGGGAAGGCCATGCCGTGGCTGGCGGTAAAGAGCAGGGCGGGCAAGTCTCTGCCCGTAAGAATACTGCCCAGATCCGCTTTGTAGGCTTTGTCTTTCACCAGCGGGGAAAACTGCCAGGCCTGGGCATTCTTGATCAGGTCTTCAAACAGTTGCACATCGCCGGGACCGGAGGCTTTGGCCAGGCTTTTCTGGTACCCGGCAATTTTCGCTTGTATCTTGGCCGGTAGCGCCTGGTCAAGCAAGGGGGTAATGAGGTGGTCGGCGCTCATTTCGGTGGCGGGGTCGCCATCGGTACGGACGCCCCAGAAGGTAGCGCGGCGGGGCAGTTGTACCTTCCCCTTTGCCGCATCAACCACGCTCTGGGCATAGCGGGCGTAGGCGTCCAGGTCGTCACCAAAATCTATGCGCCCCACCGCATACTGTACGTCCATCTGATATTGAAAGTCGTAGGGGATGGTCTGGGGGTCGCCCACGATGAGCAAGTAGTAGGGCATCTGGTCGGGGTTGACCTGGCCAGAGGTGTTGGCGCCATTTTCTTGCAAGAATTTTCTTTTATCGTCGCGGTCTGGCAAAAAGCCGCGTTTGCCGGTGGCTTCATCGTAGTGGTAATATTCCTGGTAGCGGTCGCCGGCCTGCTCTCTGCGATAGTCAAGCAATGGCTTGAGCGCGTCGTGGATGCGCTGGTCGGCGTTGTGCGCAAAAATAACGCCCCAACCGGTCTGGCTCAAGTTGCTCACGTTGGCGTCTACACTGAAGTGTTTTTGCCGTTTCTGGTAAAAAGCGTCCAGTTCTGCCAGCTCATCTTCGCTTATCTTGCGGCCCTGCGCCAATTGTATCAGTATTTCATCCGTGGCTACGGTTTCGTAGCTACCGTCAATGCGTACGCCGTTAAACACATGCGGTTCGCTCATAGGTTCCTCCTTTCGAGGTCGGGCTACTGGTTCCTCATCCAGTGTTTGATTTTCTCCAACAGATTGGTTTGTGCTGCCGCCGACGGGGAGGGCCGGGGCGGCCAATTCTCCGGGCGGCGTATTGTCCAGGGATAGGGCGGCGGGAGGCGCCGGGTCTGGGACGGTGGCGCGGGGGATACGGGCGGCGGGGTCGCCAATGATGATGATGTGTTGCATATCGCTGGCGTCGGCCCACAGGCCGGGTATCAACTGCTGGTCTTGCGTGCTATCCAGCACTTTGTATTTATAAATAGCGTCGGACAGACGGGTGGCTGCTTCGGCATAGGGTTGGCTAAGGTGACCGCAGAGCGTGCCAACCGGCAGGCCATGCCGCATCAGCGCCGCCAGAGCGCGGGAGAGGGCGGGGACAAGCGGCGATGTTCCCCGGGCCAACGTGTAGCCCCACAGCCGCGCCGTGTGGGCGACAACGGCGAGGGCGCCGCCGTTGGGGTGGGCCAGGAGTTGGCGGGGCAGGTCGGCCAGGAAGGGGCGGTCGGCAATGCGGGAGGCCAGACCACGCACGGAGGACAGGGGGTCGTAGTGGGGGGTACCGCCGCTATAGCTGGCCAGCAACAGGGCGAGAAGGCCCCGCACGTCTGCGGTGGTGGCCAGGTCGCGGCTGGCGACGTAGTAGTCGGGCGAGAGGGCCCCACTATCGGGGCCGGGCCAGTCTTGCCCCAGGAGGGCCCCCTGGTCAAGCAACTGGCGTTCGTGGCCGGGCGGAAAGGCGACCCCGTGGCCGGCGGCCAGCAACAACGCGGGGGTATCGGGGCCGCCAAGCAGGCCCCCCAGGGTAGCTTTGTCGGCTTGCTCGTGCAGATAGGCGTGAATATCCCACCCTGCGGCGTGGCGTACGCTATCGGGGCGGGTGTCGTCAAGCAGGGCGGCAACCAGGTGGTCGGCGCTGGCTTCGGTGGCGGGGTCGCCGTTGGTACGCGGGGCCCAGAAGGCGGCACGGGGAGGGCGGGGTATCAAGCCCCGCTCGGCGTCTACCACGCTCTGGGCATAGCGGGCGTAGGCGTCCAGGTCGTCGCCAAAGTCTATGCGCCCCACGGCGTAGTAGCGCCCAAGCTGCATCTGAAAGGCGTAGGGGATGGTGGCCGGGTCGCCCACGATGAGCAGGTAGCAGGGCATCTCGTCCGGGTTGCGCTGGCCAATCTGGCGGACGCCATTTTCGTGCAAGAAGTGGCGGGGGCTATCCTGGCCGGGGTAGTAGCCGCGCTTACCGCTAAAAGGGTCTGGTTTGCAATATTCCTGGTAGCGCTGTTCGTTGCGGCGGGCGGCCTGTTCCTGGCGATGGTCAAGCAGGGGCCGCAGTGCGTCGCGGATGCGGGGGTCGGCGGTGGTAGCAAACACAACACCCCAACCGGCAGAGGACAGGTCGCGCATGTCGGGGGCGGCGGGGGGCGGGGATTCCTGGCCTTTCGCTATGTGCTTAAGCTCTTGTAATACCTCATCGTCCGCCTTCTGGGAGAGGGCAACCTGTTCAAGGGTGGCGTCGTCGGCCGCAGAGAGGTAGTGACCCTCTATGGTTATGCCGCTCCCTATGTGCGTATCGTGTTTGCTCGCGCCCATGCGCCTCTCCCTATGCTGCTGGATGTGCCCGCCCATATGGTATCACGTTTCGCGGGGGCGATACCATGCATTGCCCGACAATGGCTATTATTTTTTGTATTATCGTGTTGTGTGTGAGGACAATAGATAGTATACCATATCGCGGCGCAGGCGGGCCCACTCGCGGAACCCGCCGACAAACCGGCCGCTTTGCGCTTTCCTCCCCGTGCCTTTATACTACATTGCGCGTTCTCACCACATAAGCAAGAAAGGACAAAGTATGTCTTTCACGACCACAACCAGCGCAGCAGGAGTCGCCTGGGATCTAGGCGACCTCTTTGCGGGGGTGGATGATCCCGCTATTAACGCCACGCTTGACCAGTGTTCGTCCGAAGCCGATACCTTTGCGGCTACCTACCGCGGCACAGTCAACGTGGCGGGTGGCCCCGCCGCCGACCATCTACGGGCCGCCCTGGAGCAATTGGAAACGCTCTATGACCGTCTCTCGGCGCCCATGAGCTATGCGAGCTTGCTCTTTGCCGCCGACACCAGCCAACCCGCCCACCGGAACTTGCAACAACACATCGAGCAGCGCTATACCGAAATCAATAACAAACTGCTGTTCTTTGAACTGGAATGGCTCGAACTGGACGACGCCACCGCCCAACGCTTGCTAGATGATCCGGCCCTGGCCAACTATCGCCACTATCTCCACAGTGCGCGGCGCTATAAAGCCCACACCTTGAGCGAGCCAGAAGAGCGTATCATTAACGAGAAGAATGTGACCGGCGCCCAGGCCTGGCAACAGCTCTTCTCCGAGCTTACCTCCGCGCTTGCGTTTCCGATGGAGCGCGAGGGCGAAACGCATACCTTGACCCTGGATGCGGTATTATCGGAGATACGCAGCAACCCCGACCGCTCCATACGCGAACAAGCCCATACCGTGCTCTACAACACACTGGCAACCCAGAGCCAGATCTTTGCCTATATCTACAATACGCTGATGCTTGACCACCTGACAATGGATCGGCTGCGCCACTACCCCGATCCGATGATGCCGCGCCACCTGGCCAACGAGATAGACCCCGAAACGGTGGAGACAATGATGCGCGTGGTTGAAGAAAACGTAGATATTCCCCAGAGCTACTACAAGCTGAAAGCGCGTCTGCTCAATGTGCCCAAACTCCAGATGTATGACCAGTATGCGCCAGTGGAGCAGAGCCGCGTAGTGATGCCCTATACGGAAGCGCAGGAGATTATTCTGGAATCGTTTGGGGCCTTTGACCCGGCCTTCCGCACCCACGCCAACGATTTTTTTGAAAAGCACTGGATTGATGCCGAACTGCGCCCCGGCAAGCGGGGGGGAGCCTTTTGTAGCGGCTATCCCCCCTCCAAACATCCCTACATTCTCTGCAACTATACCGATAATCTGCGCGATGTGTTGACCGTGGCGCACGAACTAGGGCACGGTATCCACTTTTGCCTGTCGAAGCAGCAAACGCTGTTTAACTTTATGCCCACGTTGCCGCTATGTGAAACGGCCTCGGTCTTTGGCGAGATGCTGGTATTTGAGCACTTGTTACAACGCCAGCAAGACAATGCGGCCAGGCTCCCGCTGGTATGTAGCAAGATTGAAGATATTTTTGCGACGGTCTTTCGCCAGACGGTACTCACCCGCTTTGAGCAGGCCGCCTTCGCAAGCCGCAAGCAGAGCCGCCTCACGCCAGAGCAATTGAACGACCATTGGCTTGAAGTCAACGGGCGCTACTATGGCGATGCGGTAGAGATGACCAGCGGGTATGCGTATGGCTGGTCATACATTCCGCACTTTATCCACACGCGCTTTTATTGCTATAGCTATGTCTTTGGCGAATTGCTGGTGCTGGCGCTGTATGGTATGTACCGCGAGCAGGGAGCCGCGTTTGTGCCGCGCTACAAGGCGTTGCTTGAGGCGGGCGGTCGCAAGTCGCCAGATGAACTGCTGGCTATGCTGAATGTGGATACCCGCGATAGCGCCTTCTGGCAACTGGGCTTTAACGAGCTGCGCCGCCTGGTCAACTACTTACACGAACTGGTGGGGTAGAGGCGGTTGCACAGGCGTTGTCCGAGCGGTGGCGGCTCTCGTTCGCGCAGTACCGCCTGGGAGCGCGAGCGTCTCGCTCGCCCCGCGGCGTGAGGATACCCGCGCTCCCAGGAGCAGAACACGGCCCCACCCCACCGGGCGGCTCTGGCGGCCCGGCGTAGCCGTTTTCCTGTATAATGGGTGGTATGACCCGCTCATCAGTTGCAACCAGTGACACAACGCCCCTGGTAACGGCCAGTCTGGGCGACCTGGCGGCCTACTTTACGCGCATGGGCTTTACCGCCGTCGGCGGCCCCGCCGCCCATATCGCCATGCTCGAACAAGACCTGGTAGAGCAACGGCGCTGGATGACGCGGCAGCATTTTCTTGATACGCTGGCCGCGACACAACTTGTGCCCGGCCCCAATTCAACCGAAATGGTTATTCACATTGGCTATACCCAACGCGGCGTGCCGGGTATGCTGGTGGCCGGGGCGTGTTTTATGCTGCCGGCCCTGCTGCTGGTGCTGGCCATTGGCGTGGGTTATGTGGCGTTTGGAGCGCTACCCCAGGTGGGGGCGCTCTTCTACGGCATCCAGCCGGTGATTGTAGCAATTATTGTGCATGCGGCCTATCGGCTTGGGCGCAGCATATGCCAGCGTATCAGCATGATTGTCCTGGCCGTAGCCGCAGCGTTGCTCACGCTCTTCTCCGTTCTCGATACGGTGTGGGTGCTGGTAGTGGGCGGTCTGGTGGGGGTGGCGTTGGAGATGGGCGCCGGGTTGGCGCGGGTACGGGTACTGCTGCTGCTACCCTTTGTGGCGGAGGCGGGGGTAGGGGCGGTAGCGCGGGCCGCCAGCGAGGCAAAGGCCCCGCTCTGGGAGATGGCGCTGTTTTTTCTGAAAGTTGGCGCCACCATGATGGGCAGCGGCTATGTGCTTATCAGCTATATGGAATATGACCTGGTGGAGGGCAAGGGGTGGCTGACGCACCAGGAGTTGATAGATGCCATTGCAGTGGGGCAGATGACGCCGGGGCCCATGTTTACCACCGCGGGCTTTGTCGGCTATATCAACCAGGCCGGCCCCGGTGGTGATGTCGTGGCCGGGCTTGTCGGTGGGGTTATCTGTGCGCTGGCTATCTTCCTCCCCTCGTTTTTTATTGTGTTCCTCATTGCACCCTGGATTCCCCGTCTGCGCCAGTCGCGCATTGCCGGCGCCTTTCTCAATGGGGTCAACGCGGCGGTGGTGGGAAGTATCGCCGCGACGACGTGGACGCTATTTCGGGCCGCCGTGCTCAACCTGGAAACCCCGATATGGACACTGGCGGTGGGGGGTAGCGCGGTTGACATGCCGGCGCTGGCGGTGCTGGCTGTCGCTATCGTTGTTCTTATGCGAACGAAGGTCAATTCGGCGCTGTTGATTGCGGCGGGGGCGCTGGTGGGGTTGTTATTGCAGAGTGTGTTCTGATGGTAAGGAGGAAACGATGAGTAACACCGGTCAAGATCGCCTGTTCAGCTTGCTACAAGCCTTGTTGGAAATTCCCGGCCCGAGCGGGCAGGAGGAGCATGTGCGCGAATGGTTGCGTACCAACTGGTATGATCGCATGGCTGAATGGCACGAGGATAAAGTAGGCAATATTGTGTGCCGCGTGGGCGGGGATGGCCCGCGCTTGCTTATCCAGGCCCATATGGATGAGATCGGCTTTGTTGTGCGCTCTATCACCCCCCAGGGCTTTCTCATGCTCTCGCCGGCCCAGGGCGAACGCCGTACCCCCCCCGACCGCCGCTTCATGATTGGGCAGATAGCCCAGGTAGTGGGGCGGCATGGCGTGGTAGCCGAAGGGGTGTTTGCTGCTGCGTCGGGGCACACGTTGACGCCCTACCAGAGCGAGAAGGGCCGTCTGGACTATGACGATTTCTTTGTAGATATTGGCGTGCGGAGCCGCCAGGAAGCCGAGAGCAAAGGGGTACATGTGGGTGCGGGGGTAATATGGTATACCCCCACGCGACGGGTAGGCTCGCGTATTGTTGGCAAGGCGATGGATGATCGGATGCTGCTGGCGATTATGACGCTGCTGCTTGATGGGCTAGAGCCAGACGCGCTACGCTATGACCTCTGGTTTGGAGCGACGATTCAGGAGGAGAACGGTATTCATGGGGCCCGGGCGCTTAGCCAGCACCAGAGCTTTGACCTGGCGATTGCGTTGGATGTGGGCCTGGTGGGCGATATACCCACCGTTTCCAATAGCGAGTATCCCGCCTTTCTGGGGAGCGGGCCCACGCTGGTGCATAAGGATAGCTATATTCACTATGACCGCCGCCTACTGTGGCAGTTAGCCGATACGGCGATAGCCAACGGCTTGCCATTTCAACATGGCGTCTACAATCAGTATGGCTCCGATGCAATTGCGTTTATGAACCATGGCATACCGGCCGTGTTGATAGGCGTGCCGACACGCTATACCCATACCGCCTTTGAAATGGTGGACGAAAGCGATATGCTGGCGACGGTAGACTTGCTGCGGGCGTTTGTGGGAGAGGCATGAGACGGGAGGCGCGAGGCGGGAGGCGTGATATGCAAGCGCTGTATAGAGTTACGCCGCTGTATAGCGCACGTCGCTGCCCGCCGCCCGCGTCTCGCTGCCCGCCGCCCGCCGCCCGCGTCTCGCCTCTCGCCTCGCGCCTCCCGCCGCCCGCCTCGCCGCCCGCGTCTCGCCTCTCGCCGCCCGCCTCTCGCCTCTCCCCTCTCGCCTCTCCCCTCCCGCCTCTGCCATCTCCCCTTGACACGCCCGCCAATCTCAGTATTATTTAGATAGGGAAATACTTTTTAAACCCGTTCAAGCGTTGTCGGATTACAACAGGGTTTACTTTTGAAAATGGAGGCCTGAAATACGCCGGGTGGCGTATTTCGCTCTCCCTGCCGGTATCTTATACTGAGTTCTGAACAGGGCGGAAAAACTACCCTATGACAGAGCAACCGGGGAGAAGCGCCCTGGCTTATACATGCTCCCAGGGAAATAGCAGATACCCGTGAGTAATTTTTGCTCAAATCTTACGTTCTACGTTGTAGATAATACACAAATATTCACCCATTTCTTGTAGATAACCTCAGTTCTATTTCGTAGTGTAGCATGGCATGATTTCCTACCCAACGTCATCATACTCGCAACAAACTCGGCGTCGCTATCGTCTCAGGTGGAAGAGCCACAATCGCAGGATAATCGCCACGCTGCAACAGGAGATACAACATTGAAAACCTTCCGTGACGCACAGACAATAGATGATGAGTCCTCCTCCAACCGGTTTGTGCAAGACGATGATGATGCTCTCTGGAACGATGACGATGATGCCGAAGAGCTTGATGACCTTGACTTGATGGTGGTGGAGGAGGAGAACGACGCGGTTCAAAGCAAGTTTATGGACGATTCGGTGCAACTCTACTTGCACGAAATCGGCCAGGTACCCTTGCTCACAGCCGAAGAAGAGCGCACACTGGCCCAACAGGTAACGCGCGGGCAAGAGGCCCAGAAACGCCTGGAAAACGAATCCTACCGGACGTGGGAAGAGCGACTGGCGCTAGAGCACGACATGGCCCACGCCGACGACGCGCGGCGCAAGCTCATTCAGGCTAATCTTCGTCTGGTTGTGAGTGTGGCCAAAAAATATATTGGCCGCTCTATGTCTTTTATGGATCTGGTGCAAGAGGGCAATATCGGCTTGATGCGGGCGGTTGAAAAGTTTGACTATTTGCGGGGCAATCGCTTCTCAACCTATGCAACCTGGTGGATACGCCAGGCCGTCACCCGCGCCATTGCCGAGCAAAGCCGCCTTATCCGCCTGCCGGTGCATCTCAGCGACTCGATTGTTCGTCTGCGTCGGGCGATCCATAAATTGGAGCAAACCCTGGAACGCGAGCCGACCTATGAAGAGATAGCCGCCGCAATGGATATGAGCCTGGTCAAGGTCAAGCGATTGATGCGGGCCTCGACGCAGCCGGTGTCGCTGGAACAGCCGGTCAAGACGCAGGAGCGCGAGGGGCGCGTGGGCGAGATGCTGGCCGACGAGTCGCTAGAGACGCCTATCGAAATTGCGGCGCAGCATATGCTCAAGCATGAGTTGTCCACTATCTTGAATAGCTTGCCAGAGCGCGAGCGCAAGGTATTAGTCTTGCGCTATGGGTTGACCGATGGGCGGCGGCGCACCCTGGAAGAAGTGGGGGTTGCTTTTGGTATTACCCGCGAGCGCACCCGCCAGATAGAGGCCGACGCTCTGCGGCGACTGCGCCACCCAAGCGTGAACAAGCGCTTGCAAGGCTTTCTCGACTGATACACCTTCGAACGCCTTCGAACACCATAGATAGAGGGCAGATGAACACGGATACGCTATCTGTGTTCATCTGTGTCTTTACGACAGGTTTTTTGGGGCGGGTGGGCCAGATTTTGCTTAGTATTGAATAAGCGAGTGGATGGTGTAGTCCTTCAGTTTGTCGCGTCCGTTCAAGAAGGTAAGCTCGATAACAAACGCGATTTCTTCCACCGTTGCGTCCAATTTTTCAATCAGCGAGCAGGTCGCCACAGTAGTACCGCCAGTGGCCAGCAAGTCATCTATCACCAGAACCCGCGCGCCGGGTTGCAGCGCGTCGCGGTGGATTTCGAGCGTATTGGAGCCATATTCCAGATCATACGATACCTGGTAGGTTTCGGCGGGCAATTTGCCCGGCTTGCGCACCGGTACAAGCCCGACGCCCATTTTGTAGGCCAGGGGGGCGCCGAAGATAAACCCGCGTGATTCCATAGCAACAATAGCGTCAATGGAGCGTCCCTGATAGCGTTCTAGCAAGGTGTCTATGGTTTGTTGGAAGGCGGGGCCGTTTTGAAGCAAGGTCGTGATGTCGTAGAAGAGGATACCCGGCTTGGGAAAGTCGGGGACTTCGCGGATAGTCTCAACCAGATTTATTTTGGTCATCATACCTCCAGAGGTTTTTCAAACAGGAGAGCCTTTTGTTTATACCCAGTGTTTGTAGCGAAAGTACATATACATCGCCAGGGCCGGTATGGCCATAACGCCAAGCGAGACAGGCAGCGCCAGGGGGTGGTCGGCGTAGGGGATAGTCACATTCATACCCAGGATACTGGCTATCAGGGTCATGGGGAGCATAATCACCGAGATGAGGGTAAAGATTTTCATTTCTTCGTTAATGCGGTGCGAGGTAAGACTGTCCAGCGTGGCGTTAAATCCTTCGATAATTTCCTTCTGTTCTTCGAGCATATCCCACAGTTTTGAGATACCGTCGGTCAGGTCGCCAAAGTAGACTTCTTCATCCAGGCGCAAGAAGTTGCGTTCGCGGAGCTCAAGCGAGCGCACAACGGGGATATTGGGCTTGATGATGCGGCGCATGGCGATAATATCGCGGCGGACAATAGAAAGTTCCTGAACCATAGCGTGGACGTTGCGGCCAAAGATACTTTCTTCGATAGTGTCCAGATGTTCGTCAACGCGATAGAGCATGGGGAAGCACGCGCTCACCAGCGCCTCGATAATGCGGTAGAGCAGGTAGCCAGAGCCGCCGCCCATCAATTGCTTGCGCACCTGTTCGTCGCCGCTATTGGTGACCAGGCGTATGAGCGGTTTGAGTTTGCCATCGTGCAGGGTAATGACAAAATCGCGCCCGGCGAAAATGTCGAGCTCGCTCACGACGGGCAGGCGGTTGGTTTTGTCGAACACGGGAAAGTGGAGCACCAGAAAGACATATTCGCCGCCGCTTTCGGGGTTGTTGTCTATCTTGGGGCGTTGCAGACGCGACAGCACGTCTTCCAGGTGGAGCGGGTGGAATTCGTATTCACTCCGCAAAATCGCCACCTGTTCCGTACCGGGCCGCACAATATTTAGCCATTTCAGTCCGTTGTATTCCAGTTCTTGTTGGGTTGTTTCCTGAACTGGCGATATGGCTGCGCGGGTCATTGGATGTCGCGTTCGAGCGATCATGGCGGCAACCTGTTTCTGTAATCCCGTTACCTACGTGGGTATGCCTGGGAAGCCAGATGAAAAGCCGGGCAATATTATACCGTGTCTGACAGGCTCTGGCAAGGGCCTGAGAGGCACGAGACGCGAGGCGGGGAGGCGCGAGGGGGCTACCAGGGCCACATAGCCTGAATGCCGCTGGTTATCTGGTAGAGGCCAAAGGCCAGCAGAGCCAGCGCAGAGAGAGCCAGCAACCCCCGAACGACCGTGGTACCGGTGTGGCGGGCCAGGGCGAAGAGCAGGACAAGCAGCACCAGAAAGCCCACAAACGAGCCGTAGAAACTGGTGATAAAGGCAATACCAAGCGCGGGCGACGTGCGCCACCCCTCCACGAGGATGGGGCCGCTAATCGTGCTCCAAAAGATATAGGGGGCCGGGTTGAGAAAATTGACCCCCACCGCCTTGAGCAAGCTCTGGCGGGCGGTATCGGTAGCCACCAGGTCACTGGTGGTGGTCGTTTGCTGGTAGGCGCGATAAGCGCCATACGCCAGGTAGAGCACGAAGAGGCCGCCAACGACTTGCAGGACGGTCAGGAACCAGGAGGGCGTGCGGGTGAGGATGAAGAGCACCAGCGCGATAATGGGCCCATCGGTGAGCAGGGGGGCCAGCGTGGCGGGGAGCGTGGTTTTCCAGCCGTTCTTGAGCGTCTGAGAGAGCAGGTAGGTTTGGTAGGGGCCCGGCGTAATGGCGGCGGAGAGTCCGAGGGTTATGCCCTGAAGCAAGTATAGGATCATCTAGTTCACATATCTTTTCAAAAAGCGTGTGGATATTGTATCATACTGTAGCGTGCGTGAGAATAGAATAGAGTCGCCAGGGTGCCAGGGTGCAGGGTGCCACGTTCGATGATGAGTTATGCTACAATGGGTTCGGAAAACCTCTTTAAATTGGAAGGAGGATGAAGAGGATGAATAAGCAGACTATTCGTGATGTTGATTGGTCGGGCAAGCGGGCGCTGGTGCGGGTAGATTTTAATGTTCCTCTGGATGGGCAATTAAATATAACGGATGATACACGTATTCGGGCCGCGTTGCCGACTATTCGCTATTTGTTGGAGCATGGGGCCAGTGTGGTACTGATGTCCCACCTGGGCCGCCCCAAAAAGCAAGTTGTGGAGAAGTTGCGGCTTCGTCCGGTGGCCGAACGGCTCTTTGAACTCTTACCAGAAGCCAAGAAGGTGACCTCTATCAAAGTGACGACAGGCGATGCGGCCGTGACGACCGCGCAGTCGCTCGAGCCGGGCGAGGTGTTGTTGCTAGAGAATACGCGCTTTGATGCGCGTGAGGAAGCCAACGACGCCGAAATGTCCCGCGAGTTGGCACAGTTGGGTGATGTGTATGTGAATGATGCCTTTGGTTCGGCCCATCGGGCCCACGCCAGTACCGAAGGCGTGGCCCACCACTTGCCGGCCGTAGCCGGCCTGTTGCTGGAAAAAGAGCTGAACTATCTGTATGGGGCGATTGAAAACCCCCAGACCCCATTTGTCACAATCATTGGTGGGGCCAAGATTAGCGATAAGATTGGGGTTATTGAAAATCTGTTGGGCAAGGTGCAGGCGCTCATTATTGGCGGGGGTATGGCCAATACCTTCCTGCTGGCGCAGGGGGGCAAACTGGGCGACTCGCTGGTAGAGCAGGAAAGCCTGGATCTAGCGCGTGATTTGATGGGCAAGGCCAGCAGCACCGGGGCGAAGATTATGTTGCCGGTAGACGCGGTGGTTGCCGACGCTTTTAGCGCCGACGCGCAGCAGCAGGTGGTGCCGGCCAACAACGTCCCCGACGGTTGGCGTGCGCTGGACATCGGGCCTGAGACGGTCAAGGCCTATTGTGACGAGTTGAAGGGCGCGAAAACAGTTATCTGGAATGGGCCGATGGGCGTTTTTGAGATGGAACCGTTTGCCAAGGGCACGTTTGCTATTGCGCAAGCGTTGGCCGACGCAACGGACGGTGGCGCTACATCGGTCGTTGGTGGCGGCGATTCGGTGTCGGCGGTGGAACAGTCTGGCCTGGCCGACAAGATTAGCCACATCAGTACCGGCGGGGGAGCCTCGCTCGAACTGTTGGAAGGCAAGGTATTGCCTGGGGTAGCGGCTCTGAACGACAAGTAGGAACAAACGGATACCCCCGGTGGGGGAGGGGCGCGGCCTGGGGCCGCGCCTTTTTGCGTTGGTGCGCCTCCCCGCCTCGCCTTACGGGAACCAGCGGGCGGTCTGGAGGATAGCGTTTGCAACTTCCTGAAATATAGGTGCAGGTGTCGCCAGGTCGCTGTCGAGCGCCGCAATGAGCGGCACGAGGGCCCGCAGATCGGCCAGCACATCGGAGCGCGTGCGGGTAGCCAGCAAGCTGAGGGTTTCATTCCATAGGGCGTGGCGGGTTGCTTCGGGCAGCGCCGCGAGGTGCGGAGCCAGCGTTTGCAACAGGCTTGTGCGCCGTTCGGTATCGTCTATCGTGCGGGTGTAGGTGATAGCTTCGGTGAGGCTGGCAATTTGCTCTTCCGCCGACAGGTAGGGCAGCAACGCCGCACGCTTTGTCAAACGCTCTTCCACCTCCCACAGGCGCTCTATGATAGCCAGCGCGTGGGGGATAGCCTCCTGCTGTTGCGGCGGGGCCAGGTGGGGTATCAAGCTGAGCAGGGCTATCAATTGCCAGGTTTCGCGTTCGATGGTGCGGGTTTGCTGGTACGCCTGGGTGATGAGGTGGGGAGAGAGTTCGTCGGCAAAGTGGGCGACCATGTGGGCAACAATAGTAGCGTGGTGATAGTCCCAGGCGTTGGCGGCGGCGGTGAGGGCCGCCTGAAGCGCGGCATGGCGGGCGGTTTCGTCTGGGAGGCAGGGCGCCAGAGAGAGGAGCGCCATAGCGCGCTCGTGGGGATCTTCTATGGTTTCAACCGATTCTCGGATGGCCTGGGCTATACCCGGCTGGTGTATCAGGTGGGGGGCAATAGTAGCCGGGTTGGCGGCGTTTTGCCAGTGGGCGCTCAGGGCCGCGTACAACGTCTCGTTAAGGAGGTGGGGTTGTTCTTCGGGCGGGGCGTGGGGATAGAGCGTGGCCATAGCATAGGCGCGGGTATCGGGTTGGCGTATCGTGCGTACGGCGGCCAGGATTTCGCGGTTGAGAATGGGGGGCAATTGAGGAGCCAGCGTAACCAGGGTCGTGGTACGTTGTTCGGTATTGGTAATATTCCAGGTCTGGTCATAGGCCTGTCGCCAGTTGCCTTCGCGGGCCATGCGCGGGGTAAGCGCCTGGAGCAAGGCGTTCAGGTTGGCGGGTTGCTTGATCGTATAGGTTTCGGCCAGAACGTTGGAGAGTCTGGCGGGCGGCAAGTGGGGGATCAGCGCGATAAGCACGGCGGTACGGTCGGGCTCGTTGGCAATAGTCTGAATAGTGCGAAAGGTTTCATGCAGCATAGTGGGCGGCAGGTAGGGGATGGACTCTTGCAGGGCGGCGGCGCGTTCGTGTTCGTCGGCAATGTTCTGGATGATGTGCAGGGTTTTCTGGATATGGTTGGGCGGCAGATAGGGCAAGATGCCGGTGAGGGCCTGGCGCTGGTAGTCGGAGCGTTGGATGCTCTGGGCGATAGCGAAGGCGGTAGCCAGCAGGTTATGGGGCAGGTAGGGGGCCAGTTGGGGCAAGGTTTCGGCGCGGTATTTTTCGCTGCCCATCCCCTGGATCGTGTCCAGAATGTAGCGAATGGTTTTTTCGGGCAGGTGGGGCACCAGTGCTATAAGGGTCTGGGCTTGCTGGTTACAATCGCCAATAATGCGGGCAGCGTCGAGGGCCTGGGGCAAAAGGTTTTCGGGCAGGTGGGGGGCCAGAATAGCCAGCGAGTTGCTCCGCTGGTGGGCGTTACGGATTGTCTCTATATCGGTGATAAGGTGGTGCAAGATGTGGTGGGGTAGGTAGGGGGCCAGATGTATGAGGGTGCGGGTCTGGGCGTGGCGGATTGGGATAGTGGGCACAATGTCAAAGGCCTCGTTCAGATAGCCCAGTTTAGCAATGGTGGTGGCTATGGCGGTCAGAGATTCGGTTTTGTGTGGCTGACTCTGGATGGCGTTGGCTGTGTCGAGTATCTGGCGAATATGGGCGGGTTGCTCGTCGTTGGGAGCGTGTTGGAGCATGTGCAAAAGCGGGGCTATTTGCTCTGCGGGTGGCAGGGCACGGATAGTTTCGTAAATGTCGTAGTGCAGGTTGGGCGGCAGATGGGGAGCCAGCGCGGTCAAAGTTTCGATGCGCTGGTAGGGGTCTTCGATGGCGTGGGCCAGGGTGGCCGCCTCGGTGCGCCACGATTGCGGCAGGTGGGGGGCCAGCGCCACCAGCGCAGCCATACGCTGCTGGTAGTCGTGCATATGTTGCACCCGTTGCATAACCGTTTCGGGGGTTACGTGCTCAAGCAAGAGGGCGGGGATGGTGGCCATCAGTAGCGATTGGGAGCGGGTGTCCCACGTCTCCCACAAGGCTATTACCTGGTTGCGCGTCTCTGGGGACAGGTAGGGGGTCAGGGCGATGATGGCGCGGGTACGCCAGGTGTTATCCTGGATGTCCTGCGCGATACTGAGCACCTGGGGAAGCAAGTCGGCGGGCAGGTGGGCCGCCAGCGTTTCGATAGCGACAACGCGCTGGTGGGTATGGCGATAGGTTGGGATAGCTTGCAGGGTGGCGGTGAGGGTCGTCTGGTGCTCCGTCTGGGGGAGGTAGGGGAGGATGCCGGCCAGGGCGTGCGTGTGCGCCTCCGGGTCGGTGATGGTACGGGTTGTAGCCAGAGCGTGGGCCAGCAAATCGGGCGGCAGATGGGGCGCAATGCCGGCCAGGGCGCTGGCTCTAGCGTGGTCGTGGTGCAGGGCGCTGGCCAGGGCCAGCGTATTGCTCAGCAGGGTATGGCTCTGGTCGCGGTCATTTTTGAGGTAGGGGACGATAGCCGACAGGGCTACCGCGCTTTGTTCGTCGTCGGGTATCTCGCGGATGTAGACCAATATCTGGTTGGGGAGCCAGATGCGCTTTTCCAGGAGGGCCACCAGCAGCGGGATGGGGATGGTATGGGCCAGGCTGTTGATAGAACTGGTAATGAGCGCATAGCGGCATTGCAAGCCAATATTCTGGGGAGTGTCGGGGGTGTAGTGGTAGGTTGCGGCGGGGGAGGGGTCG
>DAOTUK010000132.1:0-22881 GCA_034437375.1 Chloroflexaceae bacterium
CGAACTGGCCAACCAGGATGCTGTGCAGGAATCGCTCTCGCAAATACAAGACAGTCGTGAGCAGATAGCGCAATCTGGGCAGCAGGGGCAGCAGGGGCAGCAAGGCCAACAGGGGCAACAGGGGCAGCAAGGCCAACAGGGGCAGCAAGGGCAACAGGGGCAGCAAGGGCAACAGGGGCAGCAAGGGCAACAGGGGCAGCAAGGGCAACAGGGGCAGCAAGGGCAACAGGGGCAGCAGGGCCAGCAAGGACAGCAGCAAGGCGGGCAGCAAGGCGGGCAGCAAGGCGGGCAGCAGGGACAAACTGACGCCGACGGAACCCCCGGCGACGGTCAGGGCTCTGGTAGTTCAGATATGGTGTACCAACCCTTCCGCCCCAACAGCCAACCGGGCGACCCCGACTTTGTGCAGGGGCAACACGGCGAAGGCGGCGACGTACAACGCCGCGAGAGCGAAAGCATGCTGCCCGGCGTCAACAACCCTTCGCTGGTGCCCTACGAAGAGGTGTACCCTGAATATTCGCGGTCGGCCAGCGAGGCCCTCGAACGGGGATATATCCCCCCGCATATGAAAGACTATGTGCGAGATTATTTCTCGCAGTTGGAGCCGGGGAGCGAATAGGCGTATTATGAGCGGCATATCAGTTGAACAAAAACGCTGGACAGTCCATGACCTGGAACACGTACCCTACGCCGAGGGCAAGCGGTATGAAATTATTGAAGGAGCGCTTTTTGTGTCACGTCAACCACACTGGCACCACCAGCAAACGTGCCTGAACATTGCCCAGGAACTTAACATCTGGTCGCACCGCACCGGTCTGGGACAGGTGAGTATTGCACCCGGCGTGCTGTTTGGCGAAGAGGACGACGTAGCGCCTGATGTGGTGTGGGTACACCATGAGCGGTTGACAACCCTGATGGATAGCGCCGGACATCTGACCGGCCCCCCCGACCTCGTGGTCGAAGTCCTATCGCCCGGCCATCAGAACGAAGAGCGCGACCGACAAACCAAACTCGCGCTGTACTCCAGACGCGGGGTACAAGAGTACTGGATAGCAGACTGGCGTCCCCAACAGGTTGAGCTCTACCGGCGCGACCAGGACACCCTGCGCTATGTGGCAACCCGCTACGTTACCGATACGATAGACTCGCCGTTGCTACCGGGGTTCGCCTGTCCCGTCAAACACTTTTTCAAATGGTCATAAATATTTCTTTGCATAAGATTACAGAGGAGCAAAGCTCATGACACACCCCCCCACAGCGGGCGAAGCGGCACCCCAACTATCGCCGGAAGAGTACCGCCAGCGGGCCCAGGCTATTGAAACCGAGGTGGGCCAGGTTATCGTCGGGCAGCGTAACTTGATACGCAACGTCACCATCACGCTACTGGCCGGCGGCAATGCGCTGCTGGAAGGCGTCCCCGGCCTGGCCAAGACAACGCTGGTGCGTACGCTGTCCGAGGTGATAGATTGTAAATTTAGCCGTATTCAATTTACGCCCGACCTGATGCCCGCCGACATTATCGGTACGACGCTTATTAGCGAGGACGAACATGGCCGCAAGGAATTTCGCTTTGAGCCGGGCCCCATCTTTGCCAACCTGGTGCTGGCCGACGAAATCAACCGTGCCACCCCCAAAACGCAAAGCGCCCTGCTGGAAGCTATGCAAGAACACACTGTCTCCGTCTCGAAGAAGATACACCAGCTTGAAGCGCCTTTCTTTGTGCTGGCCACCCAGAACCCGCTTGAAATGGAGGGCACCTATCCGCTGCCAGAAGCGCAGCTTGATCGCTTTCTCTTCAAGATAAATGTTGATTTCCCTACCACCGAAGAGCTGGTGGAGATAGCCAACCGCACCACCGGCGCCTACGTACCCCAACCGCACAAGGTTGCCAACGGCCACATGATTACCGAAATGCAATTACTGGCCCGCACCGTTCCCATTGCCAGCCACGTGCTGGCCTACGCGGCCCGCCTGATAGCGGCTACCCACCCCGACACCAAAGAGGCTCCGTCAATCACGCGCCAGTATGTACGCTATGGCGCGTCGCCGCGTGGTATGCAAGCGCTTATTCTGGCGGGCAAGATTATTGCCCTGCTGGATAGTCGCTACAACGTTGCTTTTTCTGACCTGAAGGCGGCTGCGTTGCCGGCCCTGCGCCACCGCTGCATCCTCAATTTTGAAGCCCAGGCTGAGGGCGTCAACCCGGATAATGTCATTCTGGGTGTTCTGGAAGCGGTGAAGCACGAATAGGGCCGGCGCACCCGATAACTACTCCACAATACCGACGCGAGACAATCCGAAATGAGCACACCGGGATAACCCGAAGTGCGGTATAATAGAGCCATACACAATCAATAGGGGGGCCGGAGTGGCGGAATGGCAGACGCTACGGTCTTAAAAACCGTTGGGGGCAACCCCGTACGGGTTCGAATCCCGTCTCCGGCACCACCCCATACCTGGCGTTGCCAGCCTCCCCACCTCGCCCCCCTCCCCACCGGCCCGTCCCATCAAGCCCATACCTCTCCCAACGATATGCTACAATACGACACAGTTACCTTGCCATAGTCAAGAAATATCAGGTTACAATTCAATGCTACCCACTCTCACCTGGGTACAGCTTTATCTCTACCCGCTGCTCACCACGCTGCTGTTATGGGGGATGCTCACCCTGGGGTTGCTCTGGTTAAATCGCCGTCCCCCCGCGCATAGCCGGCTGGTGCTGGTGGTGATGCTTGGCGTGCTGGCGCTGGCCCATCACCAGCTCTGGCTTGTGCGCAACGACCCTGGCTACTGGGGGAGTTACCGGGCCTTTATCGCCAGCATGGTTATCTGGGCCTGGCATGAACTGGCCTTTTATAGCGGCGTGCTAACGGGCCCCTGGCGTACGGCCTGTCCCCGCGGGGTGCGCGGTTTGCATCGCCTGGGCTACGCTCTGGCGACACACCTCTACCACATTGCGGCGGTCGGTATAGACGTGCTGGTGCTCTGGTGGCTCCATCAGGACGCTACTAATGCGATTGGTTTCTGGTCATTTTGCCTCTTCTGGTCGCTGCAACTAAGCGCCAAGCTCAACGTCTTGCTTGGCGTGCGCAATTTGCAACCCGACCTTTTCCCCCACCACTTGCGCTACCTGGCCAGCTTTTGGAACGAGCGCCCCGCGAATCCCTTTTTCTGGCCCTCGGTGATAGCCGGTAGCGTGGTCGCGGTATTGCTCTGGATACAGGCCGCGCAGCAAGCCCCCGACGGAAGCGCGGTTGGGATGAGTTTGTTGGCCGGGTTGACGACGCTTGGGGTGCTAGAGCATTTTCTGCTGGTGTTGCCGCTCAATAGCCGCAGCGAGGTGGTGGCCGGCTCTGAGCCGGCTGATAGCGGGCACTAGCGCTGGTAGGTTGTTCCAGGTATGCCAGATGGTGATTATGGCACGGGCATCATTTGCCACAATTTGTAACCTGGGCTATTATACTGACGCCAGTGTACCAGAAGGTACCGGCTATTTCGTGTCATCTTAAGGAGGAGCAACATGTTGGAGGCAGTGTTTGCCCCCAAGTCAGTCGCCGTTGTAGGTGCCTCGCCCAACCCCGACCGCCTGGGCCACCAGGTACTCAGAAATATCATTCAAAACGGCTTTGAAGGGCAGATCTACCCCATTCACCCCCGCGCCAGCGAAATATTGGAACGCCCCGCCTACGCCAGCGTCCTGGATGTGCCCGATCCCATTGACCTTGCGGTTATTGTAATACCGACCGAACACGTAATCCCGGTGGTGGAAGCGTGCGGACAGAAGGGCATCAAGGGATTGATTGTCATTACGGCCGGCTTCAAAGAGGTTGGCGGGAGCGGGAAGGAACTGGAGCGCGAGCTACTCGAAACCGTCCGTCGCCACAATATGCGCATGGTTGGCCCCAACTGTCTGGGGGTTATAGATACCGTGAGCAAGCTCAACGCCTCGTTTGCCGCGCTGATGCCCAACGATGGCGAGATTGCCTTTATGTCGCAATCCGGTGCGCTCTGCACTGCTATTCTCGATTGGAGCAAACCGCAAGGGTTGGGCTTTTCGCGCTTTGTGAGTCTGGGCAACAAAGCGGATGTGGACGAGGTGGCCCTGCTGCAAGCCTGGGACGCCGACCCGCACAGTAAAGTTATTCTCGCTTATCTCGAAGGTATTAGCGATGGGATGGGCTTTATTAAAGCCGCGCGCCAGGTGACGCGCACGACCCCCGTTATCGCTATCAAAAGCGGTGTGACAGAAGCCGGCACCCGTGCCGCCTCCTCCCACACCGGCTCGCTCACCGGGAGCGAAAGCGCCTACGAGGCCGCCTTTATGCAGAGTGGTATTATCCGCTCGCGCACGATGAACGAGCTCTTCGACCTGGCCCAACTCTTCGCCTATCAACCCATGCTCAAGGGGAGCCAGATAGCTATTGTGACCAACGCAGGCGGGCCCGGTATTATCGCCACCGACGCGGCCGAACGGAGCGGCGCTATCACGATGGCCAGCTTTACCCCCGAAACCATCGCCCGGCTGCAACAAGATTTGCCCCCCACGGCCAATGTCTTTAACCCGGTTGATGTGATAGGGGATGCCCGCAGCGACCGCTACCGCATTGCGATTAGCGCGACGCTGGACGATCCCAACGTGCATGGGTTGGCGGTGCTGCTGACCCCCCAGGCCGGCACCGATTGCGAAGAGATAGCGCGGGTCATTGGCGAATTGGCCAGGGCCCACGATAAACCGGTCGTGACCAGCTTTATGGGCGCGATGAGCCTGGGCCCCTCGCTCGAAATTCTGAACCAGCAGCGCATTCCCAACTATACCTTCCCAGAGCGGGCCGTACAATCGCTGGCCGCGATGGCCCGTTACCTGTCCATGCGCGAACAACCAGAACCGGAGTTTGTGACCTTTGAGGTAGACAAGGAACGGGTGCGCAAGCTCTTTGCCGAGGTACGCGAGTCGGGGCGGGTTGAGCTTGGCGAATTGGAGTCCCGCGAGGTGATGGAAGCCTATGGTATGCGCCTGCCGCAGAGCCGCCTGGCCAGTTCGCCCGATGAGGCCGCCCGCATTGCGGCCGAGATTGGCTATCCGGTGGTGATGAAGATTAGTAGCCCGGATATTTTGCACAAGAGCGATATTGGCGGTGTGCGGGTGGGCTTGTCCGACTCGACCGCCGTACGCGACTCCTACGAGTTGATAGAGTATCGTGCGCGCAAGTATAGCCCCCAGGCCCGCGTGTGGGGGATGCTAGTACAGGAGATGGTGCGCAAGGGGCGCGAAATGCTGGTGGGGGTGAGCCGCGACCCGCAGTTTGGGCCGCTGGTTGCGGTGGGGATGGGCGGTATTTATGTCGAGGTACTGCGCGATGTCGCCTTGCGGCTTGCGCCGATTAGCAAGCAAGAGGTGGCCGAGCAAATCCGCGCTATCCGCACCTTCCCGTTGTTGCGTGGTGTGCGGGGCGAACCCCCCGCCGATATTGCCGCTATTGAGGAGGTGGTGCTGCGCATTAGCCAGCTTGTCACCGACTTTCCCGAAATTGTCGAAATGGACATTAACCCGCTCGTTGTGCATAATCAAGGCGAAGGTGCTATAGTAGTAGATGCACGCATTATCCTGGCTTGATACGATTGTAACCTTGCAAGGAGTTATCATATGGCAACACTGCTGTACGTTGCGTCAACGGAAACCTTTGTCGGCAAGAGCGCTGTTTGCCTGAGTTTGCTCAAGCAAATGCGCCAGGATGGGTTTAAAATCGGCTATATGAAGCCGGTGAGTGTCCTTTCCCATATTACCGACTCTCGCGTTGACGAAGACGCGGTGCTGATACGCGACACGCTTGGGCTTGAGGCCCCGCCAGAAAAAATGGTTCCGGCCGTTATTACCCCCAGGGTGATTGACGAGATTATGGAGGGGCGCTCGCAGTCTTTCATGAACGATATTCAAGAGAGTTTCCGCGCCGTTTCGCATGGCAAGGAGATTGTGCTGCTGGAGGGCACAAATACCTGGGCCGAGGGGGCGCTGGCCGAACTCACCGCCGATCAGGTAGTAAACTTGCTGAAAGCGCCGGTGCTGCTGGTGACGCGCTACGAGGCGACGCAGACGGTAGATACCATCCTCACGGCGCAACGCTATCTCTCAAACCGCATTGTGGGTGTGCTGATCAACCAGATACAAAAGCCACATCTGGATTTTGTCCGCAATCGTATTGTCCCCTTCCTGGACAGTCGCGGTATCCCGGTGCTTGGTACGTTGCCGTACGAGCCATTTCTGGCCAGCGTTGCGGCCGGCGAGCTTGCCGAACACCTGGGCGGGCAGTTTATCGGGAGCCCCGAATGGCGCGATCATATTATCGAGTCAATCATGATTGGCGCTATGGGTACCCAGGCCGGCCTGTCGTTCTTCCGCCGCCGCGCGAACAAAGCCGTGTTCACAGGCGGCGACCGGGTTGACCTTCAGCTTGTGGCGCTGGAAACCAGTACCAACGCGCTGATACTCACGGGCAATATTCGCCCCTCGCCGGCGGTGCTCAACCGCGCCGAAGAGCGCAAGGTGCCGGTCATTGTGGTTGCGGATGATACGCTTACGACGGTTGAACGAGCCGATCAGCTCTTTGGGCATGTGCGCTTCCGCCAGCACGCCAAGCTCCAACATTTCCATGGCTTGATGGAAGAGCACTTCGACTATGCCCGCCTCTACAAAACGTTGGGGTTGGAGCGGAAGTGAGGCCGCGATGGTAGTATACCCCTTGCGAATAGTCAAACATCATGCCCCCAACCCAAAGTTGGAGCGGAAGTGAGTCCGCGATGGTAGTATACCTATGACACTCTCGCCCTACCGCTCCCTGCTTGCGCCGGTACTCTTTGCCCTTACGCGGCACGACCCGGAGGAGGCGCATCGTCTGGCGATGCAGCGGCTATCGCTGCTCAGCAGGATACCGGCCCTGCTGGCGCTGGTGGGCCGCGTCTATACCGTATCGCACCCTGCGCTAGAGCGGCGGGTATTTGGGGTACGCTTTCCCAACCCGGTGGGGTTGGCCGCCGGCTTCGACAAGGATGGCGAAGCGCTGCCGGCCCTGGCCGCGCTTGGCTTTGGCTTTCTTGAAGTTGGCACTGTGACATGGCACGCCCAACCCGGCAACTCCCGCCCGCGTATCTTCCGTATGCCCGCGGCCGGGGCGCTTATCAACCGCATGGGCTTTAACAACGAGGGGGCGGCCGCACTGGCCACGCGACTGGCCCAGATGGCCGCCCGGCCCGTGCCGATTGGCATAAGTCTGGGCAAATCGCGCCGCACACCGCTTGAGGAGGCTATCGAGGATTACTGCGCTTCCTTCCGCGCCCTGGCTCCCTATGGCGACTTCTTTACCGTCAACGTAAGTTCGCCCAATACGCCCGGCCTGCGGACGTTGCAAGACCGCGACCACCTGGACGCGCTACTGGCCGCGCTACGCGGTGAGATACACAACGTTGCCCGTGAGCAATCCTTGCCCGCGCCCCCGCTGCTGGTCAAGATTGCGCCGGACTTGAGCGAGGCGGCTATTAGCGAGGTGCTAACCGTGTGCGCCGACCACGCTATTAGCGGCATTATCGCCACCAATACCACCCGCGTGGGCGACGGCACTACCCGCCCGGCCTGTGAAACGGGCGGTCTGAGCGGGCGCCCCCTGGCGGAAACGGCCCGCCGCATTGTGCGCTTTATTAGCCGCGAGACGGACGGTCGCTTGCCGATTATCGGGGTGGGGGGTATTGTTACCCCCGACGATGCCCGCCGGATGCTGGACGCGGGGGCGGCGCTGGTGCAGGTGTACACCGGGTTCATCTACCAGGGGCCAGGTATTGCCCGTACGATGAACCGGTCGCTGATGCGGTGAGGCGATGAGGCGGGGCACAGTGAGGCGGTGAGGACGCGAGGAAGGAATACGCATGATGGAACATACAACCCATACTCCCGACGATGCCCGCCGCCGTATTCTGGTGGCGCTGGATGTGCCCTCCTTGCCGGAGGCGCTGGCGCTGGTTCGCCAGTTGCGGGGGCACGTGGGCGGGTTCAAGGTGGGGTTGGAGCTGTGTACGGCCGTTGGTGTGCCCCGCGTGGTGGAGGCGATAAGCGCGGCGGGGGGCGATGTCTTTCTTGATTTGAAGCTGAAGGATATACCCAATACGGTCGCGGGAACGGTGCGGGCTATTGCGCATTCCTTTGGCTCTAGCGTGCGTATGCTGACGTTGCATTGTGATGGCGGTAGCGCTATGTTGCGGGCCGCGGTTGCGGCGTTGCACGAGGTCTACCACGAGCGCCACGACCCTGCGCCGCTGCTGTTGGGGGTGACGGTGCTCACAAGTATGGATGCGGCTACGCTCAACGATGAATTGGGCATACCGGCAACGGTTGAAGCGCAGGTAGTGCGTCTGGCGCGGGTCGCGCAGTCGGCGGGCCTGGATGGGGTGGTGGCGTCGCCGCACGAGGTTGGCGCTATTAAACAGGCCTGTGGGGCGAGGTTTCTTACGGTGACGCCCGGCGTGCGTCCGCCGTGGGCCGCCGCCGCCGACCAGCGCCGCATTATGACCCCGGCCGAGGCCCGCGGGGCCGGCGCCGACTATCTGGTTATCGGGCGGCCTATTACTGCGGCGGGGGCCGAGGTGGGCGGGCCGGTGGGGGCGGCGGGGCGGATAGCGGCCGAGTTAGATAGAAAGGAACCAGACCCATGACCAATCCCGACGTTATGTCAATTCTGGAGCGCCTGGGGGCCCTCATCAGCGATAGCCACATCGTCTACACCTCCGGGCGGCATGGCTCCGCCTATCTGAACAAAGACGCGCTCTACCCCCACACCGCCGAAACCCGCGACGTTTGTTTGCATATGGCTCGCCCCTTTGCCGTTTCCACCATCGAGGTGGTGGCCGGCCCCACCGTTGGCGGTGTCATCCTGGCGCAGTGGGTGGCCCACCATCTGAGCGCCGCCAATGACGCGCCTGTGCTGGCCCTCTACGCCGAAGAGGAGCACGAGGGCGAAACGCGGCGGCGTGTCTTTCGGCGTGGCTACGATGCGCTACTGGTGGGGCGGCGCGTGCTGGTGGTCGAAGATGTGCTGACGACCGGCGGGTCGGCGCGGCAAGTGGTCGAAGCGGTACGCGCCGCCGGCGGAGAGCCGGTGGGGGTGTCCGCGCTTTGCAATCGGGGCGGCATCACTGCCGAAACGCTTGGCGTGCCCCGCTTTGTGTCCCAGGTCGAGCTGTCGCTGGAATCGTGGGAGGCGGCGGTATGCCCCCTCTGTCAACAGGGAGTGCCTATCAATACCAGCGTGGGCAAGGGCGCGGCTTTCCTCGCTACGCGCCAGTAGACCCCGCCGCCATACCAATCAAGAAGAAGAGGACACAGCACCCAAGCAACGCCAACAACCCCCCGACCACCGGAAAGAAGAACACCGCCAGTGTCGCCCGTCCACTATCCAACTTGTGCGCCACGCTGGTTGCAATCACCAGAATGACTATGGCCCACGCCCACGCCACAAACCCAAGCAGCGAGCCAAGGTAGGGCACAACGCTGAGCGCATCGAGCAGGTGGGGAGCGACCGAAAGCGCCCCCAGGCCAAGCATTTGCTGGATGTGGCCCTGTCCGCCAAACCAGCGGGCCGCAATATGCACAAACACCACCGTCAGCAACAGGCCGCCCAGGTAGGCAAAGGGCCGCGACACCATCACCCCTACCCCGCGCAAGAATGCATTTACTGGTTGGGGCAAGACGGTTGGTAGCGCCTGGACATCACGGGCAATGGCGACCCCTGAATCAATGTTCATTGTCACGATGTTGAGCATCGCGCGGGCCTCTGTTGTTGTGCCAGACTGCAATGCCTGTTGCTCTATCGCCTCACGGATAGCCACTTCTGCCATATCTATGCCCCGCTCCGGGTCTAGATTTAACATAAACGTCTGGATGCCGTCTACGGCCCCCACAATGAGCCCTACCAGCAGCACTACCAGAAACCCCTGGCGCACAACCAGCGACGACTCGCGCAATTGTTCCAGCACACTGCGTTTTAGCAATAGAGCCGCGTTGAACGTATCCATCAAACCGCGTCGTTCCTCATTCATGCCGACCCTCCTACTACCAGCAGCAGCACCACCAGCACTATCCCTACCAGCACCACCAGCAGCAAGGGCCCGAGCAGCGTAGCCCAGAAGGCCCGCCATGGCGTGAGTTCGTGCGCTTCGCGCAGGGCTATATAGCTGGCCAGCAACGCCAGCACCGTGACACCGGCCGTATCTGCAAAGGGAACGAATTGGACCAATTCGAGCAGATTGGCCCCCGCCGCCAGCGCCGTACAGCCAAGCGTCTGCGCTAGTGAACCGGTGCCCCCCAACATCCGCGCCATACCAAACGCTACGACCCCATAGATAAGCCAGGCCAGGGCATAGCGCACAGGGACCGTAACGCCATCTATGAGTACCCCCACCACCCCGCCACTGGTCGGATCGAACATATCGAGCACTTGTGTGACGGCGTTGAAGTTTTGCTCAAATTGCTGGTCAAAATCGGGGTTCATCAGACGCACCGACTGGTACCAGGGCATCTCTATCAACCCCTCGTAAATAACGCGGTTGACATCGGCCCGGTTGCGGCTGGCCATCGTTTCGCCAAGGTGTCCAACGATGGTTGCGGCCCCTACCAGCAATCCCACCAGCAGTACCAGTATAAACCCACGCTTTAGCGTATCGGGGGCGTCACGTTGTTGCCGGTAGACGTGTTGATCCAGGAACAGCCCCCCCAATCCCAGACGAACATACTCACCAAGTTGCATTGCTTTTCCCTCTCCCCTATGCACCAATGGAGCAGGAACCATTGTACCATACCCCTACCATCCTCTGGACATCTGGCCCACTATTCGACCTGAAACCCGTAGTATAATAGAAATGTATCGCCGGCCAAAAATGAAGTTGGCACACTTGCGTAACAGGACGGCTTGTTGTACTATCCACAGTGTAGAAGTTTCGCCATGGGCCGGGGAGTGGCGGTAGATAGAGAATGAGCGTGCCCCGGACGCTACGGGAGGGAGCAGTGGCAAACTATAATCGTGATCAGATAAAAACCGCGCTTGCTGAAACTGATGCCAGTTATAGTAATTACCTGGACATGCAAACCGGCGAAGTTATTCGTATGAATGATACTGATGATAGCCCGGCCACCGAAGAGATACGCAACAAGGTTATGGAGGGCTATGGTGATCGGTATCGCTACATTCCTGGCGGTAATCCTTCACCCGATGATAGTGCCGTAGATGCGTGGTTAGAAGCTGAAGGACTGTAAAGGGCCGTCGCGCGGTCATCACGTTATCGCTGAGCAACTGATACCTATTCGCACTGCCGCTGCCGGCTTTGAGCAGATGGGCTTGCACCACCCTATGCACGGTGACGTTGCTGCCCTGTCGAAACTCTAGATCGTTATAGGTACAAACGTTGTTTCTTGCAAACGACTGTTGCCCTGGTATGCCACGCCGGCGATGGTCTGGCAAGAGATAGAAAAGGCATGGGGTATGCGTTCCGCGTGTGCCCCGTGCCTTGTTGTGACGGGGTTTCCCCTGCTCCGGTGCGAGCGAGACGCTCGCGCTCCCAGGGACGAAACAATGTCGGCCCCACCCCTGCGCGCTATCATAGCCGCACTGGCCCCACGTGCATGGTATACTAGCGCATGAGCAAGTGTGACAGCGCGAGAGAAAGGGGGGCGTATGAGTGAGCAAGCGGCCCGGGAGCAGCCGGCAAACGAGCAACCGCGAAAGGGTTGGAGCGAGGGTGGCCCGCGTACCATACCGGAACGGCCAACCTGGACAGAAACGATGGTTGTTTCTGGTAATCAAGTGTTGACATTGGTCAAGCAGATTATCAAGGCGGGCAACGTGCTACGCATTGTAATTCGTTCGCCCGATGGCGATGTGATGGTTGATGTTTCGGTGCCAGAGGGGATGGTACTGTATGGTATTATTGCGCTCTTTTTCCCCTTTCTGGTACCGGTTGGGGTGGCGGCGGTGGCTATGAAGAAGGTCACTATTCAGGTAACGCGCCCCGGCCACCCGCCCGATAGTGTGCCAGATGATACGTGGATACCCAATGACCCCACCCGAACCCGTGAATGATAGTGCCCATCTGCACGAACTGTTGCAGCAAGAGCGGGCCGAGCGCCAGCGGGTAGAGGCGGAGTTGCACCACGCGCGGCAGGAGCTTGAGCAACGGGTAGGAGAGCTTGAACAGGCCAACCAGTCCTTGAAGGCTGAGATAGCCGAACGCCAGCGCACTGAAGAGGAACTGGAATACCGCGTAGCCTTCGAAGCGCTCATTATCTATACCACGACGACGTTTATTAACCTGAACACCGAGCAGATAGACGAAGGCATTACCCGCGCGCTCCAGGCTATCGGCCTCTTTGAGCAGGTAGACCGCAGCTACGTCTTTCTGCTGGTTGAGCATGGTACTATTATCAGCAATACCCACGAGTGGTGCGCCGAGGGGATAACGCCCCAGAAACCCCGCTTGCAAGCGATGCCGCTCGATGCGCTGCCCTGGTTTGCGGCCCGCGCCGTCCGTGGCGAAGTGTTGCATGTGCCGCGTGTGGATGACCTGCCCCCAGAGGCCGCCGCCGAACGCGCGGAACTCCGCATCCAGGGGACGCGCTCAATGGTTGCAGTGCCGCTGGTTGCGCACGGCGAGACGATAGGCGTACTGGGGTTCGACGCCGTGCGCGAGGAGAAGCGCTGGTCGGACGAGGGAATTGCGCTGCTGAAGATTGTCGGGCAGATTTTTGTGAATGCCTTGCAGCGCAAACACACCGAACAGGCCTTCAAAACGAGCGAAGAAAACATGCAATCGCTGTTGGAAAATGCCACCAACTTTGCCGTCTACCGCGTTGCTGTCACGGGAACCGACCCCCACCAGGCCCGCTGTGTCCTCTTTAGCCGCTCTATTCAAGCTATTGTGGGGATGGACGAGCCAGAGCGGTTTGAACGCTGGTTGGAGCATATCCACCCGGATGATCTCCCCCGCTTGCAAGAGGCGCTACGGGCCGCGAGGGAAGGGCACCCCCTGGATATGGTAAGCCGTGTGTACCACCCCCACAAGCAGACCTGGGTCTGGATACACACCCGCGCCACCCCGACGTTTGATGACCAGGGGCAACTCACCCACTTTAACGGGGTGATTGTGGATGTGACGCGCCAGCAAGAGGCCGCCGAAGCGTTGCGCGAAAGCGAACGCCAGCATGCCTTGCTGCTCAGCAATTTGCCGGGCATGGCCTACCGCTGTGTCAACGCGCCAGAGTGGCCGCTGGTCTTTGTGAGCGAGGGGTGCTACGAACTCACCGGCTATACCCCCGACGAGATTATGGCGCTTGATCATTCGCTGGTGCCGCCAGAGGTACAACCAGAGGTGCGCCAGGAAGTGCAGCGAGCCCTGGATGAGCACTACTCCTTCCAGTTGAGCTATCGTATTGTGACGGCCAGCGGCCAGGAGAAGTGGATTCTCAATCGGGGACGTGGTGTCTATACCGCCGATGGTGAACTGGTGGCGATAGAGGGCTTTGCCAACGATATTACCGAGCGGGTAATGATGCAGCACTTGCTTGAGCAGCGCGTGGAAGAGCGCACCAACGAACTGGCCACGCTCTACGCCGAAACGCGCCGCCGCGCCGATGAAACCCATGCGCTGCTCACCATTCAGCAGGCATTGACGCGCCACCTCAACCCCGACGATGTGCTGCATATGATAGCCGACGTGGCCCGCAATCTCACCGTCGCCAGTTTTAGCGCCGTCTTTTTGCGCGGCGAGGATGAGGGCGGCATCGAATATCTGTACGTCTCTATGGTCGTTGGTGACCATAATACCGGCCTGTCCGTTGGTCACCGGGTCCCCCTGCACCGTTCGGCTACGGGTCTGGCTATTACCACGCGCCAACCTGTGCGTATCAACGATACCGAGTATGACCAGCGGGTCAATGCCGATGCGGTGCAACGGGCCCGGATACGATCTCTGGTCGCCGTACCGCTCGTGTCGGGGAGTGCGGCTATTGGCGCTATTACGGTGGGCCACCGCCAACCGCACATGTTTGGCGACAACGATGAGCAGGTGCTGGCTATGCTGGCGCCCGGCGCGGTAATTGCGTTGGAGAATGCCCGCTTCTACCGCGAAGAGCAGCAACAGCGGCGCGAGTTACAGGCGCTCTACCGCGCCGATGCAGAATTGTACCGCCACCTGAACCTGGACGATGTGTTGCAGGCGCTGGTAGATGTGGTGGTAGATATTTTGCACGCCGACAAGAGCGCCTTGCTGGTTTGTGAAAACCAGCAGCTTGTGGTCAAGGCCGCCCGCGGCTTTCAACGCGAAACGTTGCAGCACATGGCGTTCTCACGAGAAGAGGAACTGGTACAAACGTTGATGTGTATGGGGCAACCAATATTGATAGATGACGCGGCGCGAGCGCCGGCCCTGGTGCGAAGGTTGGTAGAGATGGAACACATCTGCTCCCTGATGACCGTTCCGATTATGCTTGGCGATCGCTTTTTCGGAGTGTTTAGCGTGAGCTATACCACCCCGCGCACCTTTGGGCCCGAAGATCAGCGGCTTGTGGCGGCGCTGGCCCAACGCACTGCGCTGGCTATAGAGAACGCGCAATTTCACGAACAGGCGCAGCAGGCGGCGGCGCTGGAAGAGCGGCAACATCTGGCCCGCGAATTGCACGACGCTGTGACCCAAACGCTCTTTTCGGCCAGTCTTATTGCCGACGTGCTGCCGCGTCTGTGGGAGCGCAACCCGGAGCAGGGACGGCAGCGGTTACAGGAGTTGCGCCAGTTGACGCGCGGGGCCCTGGCTGAGATGCGTACGTTGTTGCTCGAACTACGCCCCTCGGCGCTCCAGGAATCTTCTATTGATGACCTGTTGCGGCAACTGGCCGAGGCGATGAGCGGGCGGGCCCATATGCCCGTGACGCTCTCGGTGAGCGGCGAGGAGTCCGCGATACCGGCCGATGTGAAGGTCGTCTTTTACCGCATTGCCCAGGAGGCATTGCATAACATTGCCCACCACGCCGCCGCAAGCCAGGCGACGCTACGGCTTGAGCGTGGGGGAGGGCGCGTGGCTCTGCATATTACCGACGATGGGTGCGGGTTCGATCTGGCGTGCAAAAAAGAGGGCCATCTGGGTCTGGGCATTATGCACGAACGGGCCAGCGCAGTGGGAGCGACCCTGCATATTGCAAGTAGCGTGGGGGAGGGTACGCACGTTTCGGTGCGCTGGCAGGAAGAAACCAGTTAGGACGTTGTGAGGCAAGGAGGTATGGGTATGGGTGAGGAAACGCCTATTCGGGTTGTTCTGGTAGATGACCATGCGGTTGTCCGCAGCGGTCTATCGGCTTTTCTGATGGTGTTTGATGACCTGGAACTGGTGGGGGAGGCCGCAAGCGGGGCCGAAGCTATCCGCCTGTGTGAAGAGCTTGTGCCCGATGTGGTCTTGATGGATCTGGTGATGCCGGGTATGGATGGCGTTGCGGCGACGCACACCATCCGCGAGCGCTGCCCGGCGGTGCAAATTATCGCCCTGACCAGTTTCCCAGAAGAGGATCTGGTACAGAACGTGCTCAAGGCCGGAGCGATTAGCTATCTGTTAAAGAATGTGTCGGCGGATGATCTCGCTTCTGCCATTCGCGCCGCTCGTGCCGGGCGTTCGACTCTCTCGCCCGAAGCAACCCGCGCACTGCTGCACAGCTCCGACCAACCGCCGCCGCCCGGCCACGACCTGACCACCCGCGAACGCGAGGTCCTGGCCCTGATGGTTGCGGGGTTGAGCAACCCGGATATAGCCGCCCGTCTGGTCGTGAGCCGCTCTACCATCAAGTTTCATGTGAGTAGCATCCTCTCGAAACTGGGGGCCACCACGCGGTCTGAAGCGGTGGGACTGGCTGTCCAGCACAACATCGTCACCCCGACGCGGGAGTCGTAGCGACGCGGTGGGGCCATAGGGGGCGCGTCTCGTGTCCTCGCGTCTCGCATCATCGTCTCGTGGTATACGACCTTTTTCTGAACACCAACCAGCAGAAACTGGGTAGTGGCTTAGCAAAATATCTGGTACAATTGATACACTATCGCTGATATGTGGCATCCACGCCAGGGATACATTGCCAATGGGAGGCGATACACGTAGGAGGTACCTGTTTACGTCTGGGGGAGAATCCCTGGGAGCGCAGGCGTCCCGCCTGCTCCGGGACGGGCAAGATGCTCGCACTCCCAGAAAGCGTCCCCTACTTGTGAACACGTACCGCAGGAGTAGAAGTGTAATGCAGAGATGGCACCGCATCGGTGCGGGCATCAGGTATCTGGTATCGGAATGAGTAGTCATGCGACAGACACGACCAGTACAACCCACACCAGCGCATCACCGAACAGTAGCGAGATGCGCCAACGCCTCGATCTCTACGGAAGTATTCTGAAGCAACTTCCGTTAGGGATGTATCTGTTTTGCCTGGAAGACGAAAGCGATGATCGTACGCTCCGCTTGATAGCGACCAACCCCGCCGCAACGGAAGAAACCGGCGTTCCTATGGATAGCGTGCTTGGCACGTTGTTGGACGAGAGTTTTCCGCGCTTGCGTGAGCAGGGCTTGCCCCAGGCCTATGCCGACGTTATCCGGAGCGGTATTCCCCGCACCTTTGATACGGTGGTCTATGGCGACCGGCGTATTCCCCAGAGTACGTTTACGGTCTGGGCTATTCCGCTCCCCGGTCAGTGTATCGCGGTGCTGTTTCGCAATGTTACCCAGACGAAACAGGCCGAGGAAGCCCTGCGCCAGAGCGAAGCACGCTTCCGCAGCGTGTTTGAAGATGCCCCCCTGGGTATGGCCATCTTCGATCTCGACTTCCGTTTTGTCAAAGTGAACGCGATGCTGTGCCAGATGGTTGGCTATAGCGAGCAGGAGATGGTGCAGCGTATGTTCCCCGATATTACCCACCCGGATGATGTGGAAATGGATCGAGATCTGGCCCGAAAGATCTTTTCCCAGGAAATTCCCTCGTACCAGGTGGAAAAACGCTATCGCAGGCAGGATGGTACGGTATTCTGGGGCCTTCTGACGGCCTCCGTTATTCGTGATGATCAGGGCAAACCGTGCTACGGTCTGGCGATGATAAAAGATATAACCGAGCGCAAGCGGCACGAGGAGGAAATCTACCGCTTGAACGAGGCGCTGCGCCAGCGGGCCCGCGAGCTCCAACGCCTGAACCAGGAGTTGGAATCGTTTAGCTACTCGGTATCACACGACCTCCGCGCCCCGCTCCGCTCTATGGATGGCTTTAGCCAGGCGTTGCTCGAAGATTATACGCATGTTCTGGATGCCGAGGGACAGGATTATTTGCATCGTATTCGGGCCGCTTCGCAACGGATGGGGCATTTGATAGATGATTTGCTCCACCTCTCCCGCGTCACCCGCAGCGATGTGCATATGCAGTCGGTTGATCTGAGCGCTATCGTGCATACGATTGCCGCCGATATGCAACAGCGCGACTCGGCCCGCCCGGTGGTGTGGGATATTGCCGAAGGGGTGATAGCCGAGGGCGACCCCTGGTTGCTGCGGACGGCGTTGGAAGATTTGCTGGACAATGCGTGGAAATTTACGGTGTATGAGCCGTCGCCCCAGATTACGTTTGGGATCGCGTATCAAGAGGGACAGGCCGTCTATTTTGTGCGTGACAATGGAGCCGGCTTTGATATGGCCTATGCGGCCAGGTTGTTTGGTGCTTTTCAACGGTTGCATACGACGACGGAATTTCCCGGCTCTGGTATCGGGCTGGCTACCGTACAGCGGATTATCCACCGTCACGGGGGCTATGTCTGGGCCGAGGGTGCGGTGGGGTCCGGTGCAACCTTTTCCTTTACATTAAAGAAGGTAATCTAATGAAACGAAACCCTATTTTGCTGGTGGAAGATAACCCCGACGATATTAAATTGACGCAACGTGCCTTGAACAAAAACAATATTCTCAATGAAATGGTGGTTGTTCAAGATGGGGCCGTGGCGCTGGAATACCTGTTTGGTACTGGCGCGTACGCCGGGCGCGATGTAACCATGTTGCCAATGGTCGTGTTGTTGGATTTGAAATTGCCTCGTATAGACGGGTTGGAGGTGCTGCGACAAATTCGCGTCCATATCAGAACCCGCTTACTGCCAGTGGTTATCCTGACCTCCTCACGCGAGGAGCAAGACCTGGTACAGAGCTATAGCCTGGGAGCAAATTCCTATATACGCAAACCAGTAGACTTTGAGCAGTTTACCGAAGCCATACGGCAATTGGGACTCTACTGGCTCGTGTTGAATGAGCCGCCCCCTTCAGGAGAAGGGTAATGGGTCAGACGATTCGTCTCCTTATCATTGAAGACTCTGAGGATGATACCCTCCTGCTGGTACGAGAACTTAAGCGCCACGGTTACCACCCGGTCTTTGAGCGCGTCGAGACGGCAGAGGCTATGCACGCCGCACTAACCCATCAATCCTGGGATGTGATTATTGCGGATTATGTATTGCCGCACTTCAGTGCCCCCGATGCGCTGCGCGTGCTGAAATCCTTCGCGCTAGATGTGCCGTTTATTGTTGTCTCCGGTGTTATTGGCGAAGAGACGGCTGTGGCGGCTATGAAAGCCGGCGCCCACGACTATTTGATGAAGGGCAATCTCCAACGGCTTGTGCCGGCCGTCGAGCGCGAGGTGCGCGAGTCCCTGCTGCGCCAACGCCACCGCGAGATTGAGCAGTCGCTGCAAACGAGCGAGATGCGCCATCGGGCTATCTCAGAGCTTGTCTCAGACTTTGCCTATGCGCTGCGCCTGGAACCCGACGGACGGGTGGCATTGGAGTGGATAACCGACGCAATGAGCCGTATCACCGGCTATCCAAACGACATATTGCAGCGCGGCGATATGCTCTATCAGTTAGTCCACCCCGACGATACAGACGTAGTCGCCCGTAGTTACGAGCGGGTGATGCATGGCTTGTCAGACGTGACCGAGTTTCGGATTGTGACAAAGACGGGCGATATTCGCTGGCTTCGCGCCCACGCGCAGCCGATATGGGATGCGGTGGAGCAACGCCTGGTGCGTATCTACGGCGCGGCCCAGGATATTACCGATCGCAAACAAACAGAGGTTATTCTCAGAAAGGAGCGCGATTTTAACACGGCTATTCTCGAAACCTCCGGGGCGCTCATTGTTGTACTGGATGATCAGGGTTGCATTGTGCGCTTTAACCGCGCATGCGAGGAGCTTTCGGGCTATCGCGGTGACGAGGTGTGCGGGCTATCGCTGTTTGAGATATTGATACCGGATGATGAACGACAAGCTGTGCAGACGATTTTTGACGACTTGCAAGCCGGGCACTATCCCAATCAGTACGAAGGAGACTGGGTGACGCGCGCTGGCGACCATCGCCGCATTGCCTGGTCAAATACCATCATCCTGGATTCGCTTGGAGATGTGGAATATATTATCAGTACCGGGCTCGATCTGACCGAGCGCCGCCAGGTAGAGCAGCGCATCTATCGCCAACTGCAACAGCTCACCTCGCTGCGGCGCATCCAGACGGTCATTAACACCAGTCTTGATCTCTACGCCACGCTTAACCTGCTGCTAGAACAGGTCAACGATTTGCTTGGGGTAGATGCTTCGGCGGTGCTGCTGCTTACCCCCGACGGGCAAACGCTTGAATTTGCTATCGGGCGCGGGTTTCGCTTTTCCTCAATGCAATGGTCATACTTGCCACTTGGCGAGGGCTATGCCGGGCAGGCCGCGTTGCAGCGCCGTTCAATGAGTATTCCCGATATTACCGCGTCGAAACAGCGGTGTGTGCGGGCCAACCTGCTGAAGAAAGAAGCCTTTGTAACCTACTACGGTATCCCTATGATTGCACAGGGCAAGGTAAAGGGCGTGCTAGAACTATTCCATCGCTCCCCGATGACGTTTGACCAGGAGTGGCTCAACTTTATCGAGGCGTTGGTAGGACACGCGGCCGTGGTCATAGATAATACGGAACTGGTGGATAGCCTCAAACGCTCAAAAGAGGCATTGCAACAGTCGAAAGAGCAATTGCAACAGTCGCAGGAAGAGCTAATCCATGCGTATGATGCAACGATTGAGGGATGGGCCCGCGCGCTGGAATTGCGCGATGCGGAGACGGAGGGCCATTCGCGCCGGGTTATTGATATGACCATGAAATTGGCCCGGGCCATGGGCTTGAGCAAGGAGCAGTTGATCCATATTCGGCGCGGTACGATTTTGCACGATATTGGCAAAATGGGTATCCCGGATCATATTTTGCTCAAGCCGGGGGCGCTCACAGACCAGGAGCGGGCTATTATGCAGCGGCACCCGGTCTATGCCTATCGGATGCTTGCCCCGATTATCTTTCTACGTCCGGCGCTCGACATTCCCTACTGCCACCACGAGCGGTGGGACGGTTCTGGGTATCCCCAGGGCTCGAAGGGCGAGGAGATACCGTTGACTGCGCGTATCTTTGCGGTGGTAGATGTGTGGGACGCGCTCCGCTCCGACCGTCCCTATCGCAAAGGGTGGTCGGACAAGCGGGTGCAGGAGTATATCCACAAGAATGCGGGCACACAGTTTGATCCCCAGGTCGTTGCGGCCTTTCTCAATATGGTTACGCAGGATGAGTCGGCGCTTCAAAAGCCCCCTGTTTCTAAAAAGAAGCTGTAACGCGGTGTGGCGGGGCGGGGGGCTATCCGCGTCATCGTTTCCAGGAATGGGGTACAATAGGGGGTATGAAAACCCTTTCACGCGATACAAGCCCGGCCGCGGAGCGCGTGTTGCTGGCTTTGTTACGCCAGACACCGCCCGACCGCAAACTAGCGATGCTGGAACACATGACGCAAACGGTGTGATACGTGGGCTACGGCGTTAGGAATAGCGGATTTGCTGGAATGTGCAGAAGAGGAGGCGTATGGAGTTTGACGAACTGTTGACGCGCGGGGTGGCCGAGGTGATTGTAGAAACGGAGTTGCGCGAGCGGTTGCGCAAGGGCGAGAAGTTGCGGTTGAAACAGGGCTTTGACCCAAGCCGCCCCGATATGCATATTGGGCATGCGGTGGGGCTGCGCAAGTTGCGCAAATTTCAAGAACTGGGCCACCAGGTTGTGCTCATTGTAGGCGATTGGACAGCGCAGATTGGTGACCCCAGTGGGCGTGATGAAACCCGCCCGCGACTGACCGCACAGCAGGTGCAAGAGAATGCCCGCACCTATATGGAACAATTCTTCCGTATGGTAGATAGAGCGCAGACAGAGGTACGCTGGCAAAGCGAGTGGTTTGGCACCTTCAAGCTAGAGCATGCGCTAGACCTGGCCGGACGCTTTACCCTGGCGCAAATGCTGGCCCACGAAACTTTCCGCAAGCGCTATGACGAGGGCGCACCGATAACCATTCTAGAGCTTATGTATCCCATGCTCCAGGCCTATGACTCGGTTGCTATCCAGGCCGACGTTGAGTTTGGGGGCACCGACCAGAAGTTTAACAACCTGGCCGGGCGCGAGTTGATGACGCAGCTTGCGATGCGCCCCCAACATGTCTTGCTGGTGCCGCTTATCCTGGGTACCGACGGACGCAAGATGGGCAAGTCGCTTGGCAATACCGTAGATATAACCATGCCGCCGGCCGAAGCATATGGTAAAATTATGTCTATGAGTGATGATGTGCTGGCGTTGTACTACGAAGTGCTCACCGACCTGCCCACCAGCGACCTTGCGGAACTGAAGCACGCGCTGGACAACGGGAGCGCAAACCCGCGCGATTTGAAGATGCGCCTGGCCCGCGAGATTATTACCCAGTTTCACGATGCAAACGCGGCCCAGGAAGCGGAAGCGGCGTTTGTGCGGCAGTTTGTCCACCGCGAGGTACCAGAGGACATACCCACCCATACGCTGAGCGCGCCGACCAGCATTCTTGAGGTACTGGTAGCGGCCGGGTTGACCGCCAGCAAGGGCGAGTCGCGCCGCATGATTGACGGGGGCGGGGTACGGGTCAATGGTGAGAAGGTGGAAGGCTACGATATGATGCTATCGCCGGGCGCAGAGGTGGTGGTACAGGTGGGCCGCCGCAAGTTTGCGCGGATTGCATAAATTAAGGAGGCTATGCTATGCCAAAAGTTGCCGATACGGGTACCAAGCGGTTGATTGCCATTGCGCCCGACTCCTGGGCCCAATGGGTAACACAGCGCCCGGAGGTTGTGGCGCAGCGGTTGCTGACCACCCAATTTCAATGGATAAGCCGCGATACCGACGCGCTCATCCTGGCCTATAGCCCGGAACTGGGCAAGTTTCTCATCATTAGCGAAATCCAGTTGCGCTATGACCCGCGCATGCCGCTCCGGGTGATCGCCTATGCCAGTTTAGCCGAAGAGCATTATAACCTGCCGGTCTACCCGGTGGTGGTGAATATCTTGCCGCCCTCGGCAAAGGTGACAGTGGTAGACCGCTATGAGCGTGAGTTTCTGGGGTTGTATGCGCGGCGCGACTTTCGGGTCATCAATCTGTGGGAAGTGGATGTCGAACTGGTTTTTGATGGGCCTATCCCTTCGCTGTTGCCGTTTGTACCGGTGCTGCGGGGGGGCGGCGAAGAGCGCGTAATACGCAAAGCAGTACATCTTCTGCGCAAAGAGGAGGATTTGCGCCAGTTTGAAGCGTTGCTGGCGTTTTTTGCACGGTTTGCGTTAGAAAGTCATGTGATACAACAAATTATGAGGTGGGATATGGTGGTACTGGAACAATCACCCTGGTATAACGAGATACTGGAACGGGGACGCGAGAAGGGGCGCGAAGAGGGGCGCGATGAAGGATTGCACGAAGGATTAGCAAAGGGGCGCGAAGA